>NZ_JAOWHQ010000065.1:0-28023 GCF_030332565.1 Citrobacter sp. Cpo109 | reverse complement strand
TTCTACCCCCCTCTACAAGACTCTAGCCTGCCAGTTTCGGATGCAGTTCCCAGGTTGAGCCCGGGGATTTCACATCCGACTTGACAGACCGCCTGCGTGCGCTTTACGCCCAGTAATTCCGATTAACGCTTGCACCCTCCGTATTACCGCGGCTGCTGGCACGGAGTTAGCCGGTGCTTCTTCTGCGAGTAACGTCAATTGCTGCGGTTATTAACCACAACACCTTCCTCCTCGCTGAAAGTACTTTACAACCCGAAGGCCTTCTTCATACACGCGGCATGGCTGCATCAGGCTTGCGCCCATTGTGCAATATTCCCCACTGCTGCCTCCCGTAGGAGTCTGGACCGTGTCTCAGTTCCAGTGTGGCTGGTCATCCTCTCAGACCAGCTAGGGATCGTCGCCTAGGTGAGCCGTTACCCCACCTACTAGCTAATCCCATCTGGGCACATCCGATGGCAAGAGGCCCGAAGGTCCCCCTCTTTGGTCTTGCGACGTTATGCGGTATTAGCTACCGTTTCCAGTAGTTATCCCCCTCCATCGGGCAGTTTCCCAGACATTACTCACCCGTCCGCCACTCGTCACCCAAGGAGCAAGCTCCTCTGTGCTACCGTTCGACTTGCATGTGTTAGGCCTGCCGCCAGCGTTCAATCTGAGCCATGATCAAACTCTTCAATTTAAAAGTTTGATGCTCAATGAATTAAACTTCGTAATGAATTACGTGTTCACTCGTTGAGACTTGGTATTCATTTTTCGTCTTGCGACGTTAAGAATCCGTATCTTCGAGTGCCCACACAGATTGTCTGATAAATTGTTAAAGAGCAGTTGCGACGCGCTTTAGCGCTCTGTCGCGAGGTGGCGTATATTACGCTTTCCTCTTTCAGAGTCAACCCTCATTTTCAGGTTTTTCTCTTCAACCGAACCGGCTGTTTGCGTGAAGTGATTCACATCCGCCGTGTCGATGGAGGCGCATTATAGGGATCCCATTTTTTAGCACAAGTATTTTTTGGATCTTTTTTTCTGAATGCTTGTTTTTCACTCCTTTCGCTACATTCCTGCGCAATTTGGCTGATTTTTGATAGCTAAACCACTTGCACAGTCTCAATAATCCAACCAAAGTCTTCATTACTGCTCTATTTTCGTTGAGGTAAACATGTCTGATGTACTGCGTCCTTATAAGGATCTTTTCCCACAGATCGGAAATCGCGTGATGATCGACACCAGCAGTGTCGTCATTGGTGATGCTCGTTTGGCTGATGATGTCGGAATTTGGCCACTGGTTGCCATTCGTGGCGACGTTAACTATGTACAAATTGGTGCCCGTACAAACATTCAGGACGGCAGCGTTCTCCATGTCACACATAAATCCACGTCTAATCCGCAGGGTAATCCATTGATCGTGGGTGAGGATGTAACGGTCGGTCATAAGGTCATGCTACACGGCTGCATCATTGGCAACCGCGTATTAGTCGGCATGGGTTCGATTCTGCTGGATGGCGTAGTCGTAGAAGACGACGTTATGATTGGGGCTGGGAGCCTGGTTCCCCAAAACAAACGCCTGGAAAGCGGGTATCTGTACCTGGGAAGCCCGGTTAAACAAATCCGTCCATTAAGCGATGAAGAGAAAGCAGGCTTACAATATTCAGCTAACAACTATGTTAAGTGGAAAGATGAATATTTAAGTCAGAGTAACCAAACCCAACCTTGAGCATCTTCCTGCTGGGCCTGGATCAATCCTTCAGCTTCTTCTTCCAGATCCCAGCGATACTGTTGAAAGATTTCCAACCACTCTTCAGGCGTGTCGCCGCCAAAGCGGGACGCCAGCATCTCTCCAGAGATGGCACATGTTAACTGCATACCATGAACCATCGCCGGAAACACAACGGCGTTGACATCCGTGCGCCATTCTTCTCGATCGGGAAACTGGATCGCCTGATTCATGCCGACAATTCCTGCTGCATGCTTTTAATGACGGGTTCAATCTGCGGCAAAACCCCATGCCAGAGTAAAACGGCGTGCGCTGCTTGCCCCACCAGCATACCCAGGCCATCAGCATATTGTTTCGCCCCATGTTCGGCACACCAGGAGAGGAACGGTGTATCTCCTTTCTGATAAAACATGTCATAACAATAGACAGATGAGTGAATAAGAGATGTCGGAATAGCCGGTATCTCACCGCTAATTCCGCTGGATGTCGCGTTAATAATCAAATCAAAACTGTAATTATCAAGCTCATCCATTCCTACCGCCTGTACGCTGCCGGTATGGGAGAAGATTAGTGCCAGTTCTTCAGCGCGCGAAGCGGTACGGTTAACAATAGTCACCGCGCAATCCATAGAAAGAAGAGGTAATAAAACTCCACGGGATGCACCACCCGCACCAATCAGCAGAACTCGCGATCCGGGACGAATGAAAGATAAACGCTCAAGATCGCTCAACAAGCCGATACCATCCGTGTTGTCTCCCAGCAAACGCCCATCCTCCAGCCGTTTAAGGGTGTTGACCGCTCCAGCAAGCGATGCCCGCTCCGTTAGTTCATCGGCACGTGCAAATGCCTCTTCTTTAAAAGGCACGGTGACATTTGCCCCCTTCCCGCCCTCAGCAAAAAAAGCGTTCAGGGTATTCACAAAATCATTGATGGGTGCCAATACACGCCCGTAGGAGTGATCAATCTTCAGCTGCTCTGCAAATTGCTGATGAATAAAGGGCGATTTACTGTGCGCTATCGGATTACCAAAAACAGCATAGGCTTCTTTCATATTACCCCTGTCGAAACTGTTCACCTGTCAGAGCATCACGGATCTCCGAAGGATTCAAACGCCCCCCGGTCTCCCCTTCAACCACAGGAAAGTCTGTACCGAACTGTGCGCGAACTTCCTCTACCGTTCTGCAAGGCGGTAAGCCACTCAAATTAGCACTGGTAGAAACTAACGGTTTGCCATAAGCCTGGCACAACGCAACCACCAGCGGGTGATCGGTGACGCGAACAGCCAGAGAATCAAAGCGCCCGGTCAACCAGCGTGGCGTTGTCGCAAGCGCTGGGAAAACGAAGGTAACAGGACCAGGCCAACGGGCGAAAACAGCGTCACGTTGAGCATCGGTGAGCATGCTATCGTCGATATACGGTTTAAGTTGTTCAAAGTTTGACGCGATTAAAATTAACCCTTTATCGACCGGACGTTGTTTTAGCGCCAACAAACGGCTCACCGCCGTTTCGCTATCGGGGTCGCAGCCGACACCAAATACAGCTTCAGTTGGATAGGCGATGACTTTTTCTTGTTTCAGAACCGCTATCGCAGCAACGATAGGATCTGTGGGCAGGTTATTATTCACTTTTTTATTCCGCCGAAATCGGCTTTCCACATTGTTTACTGGCACAGAAATGCTTCACACCCTGCGCGGTTTTCTTTTCGATGAGAAGCGGATAATGACACTCAGGACATTCTCCGGCTAACGGTTTGAAGTTAATGACAAACTGGCACTCCGGATAGCGATCGCAGGAGTAAAAGGTTTTGCCATAACGGGAACGCCGCTGGACAAGATGACCAGTCTGGCATTGAGGACAGACTATTGCTGTTTCATCAGGCTTGTCGATGAGCTCGGTGTGATCGCACGCAGGATAGTCACTGCATCCAATAAACATACCGAATCGTCCCTGTCTCAGCACCAGCTCAGCGCCACATGCAGGACAAAGCTTACCCTCCAGAACTTTGACAATATGTCCGTCCGCGGAAGATTTCAGCGGACGTATGTAATCGCATTCTGGATAGTGTGAACAACCGAGAAATGGACCGTGTTTCCCGGAACGAATAACCAGTTCAGCCCCGCATTGTGGGCAGGGCTCGTTTTTACGCACCGTGAACAGTGCTGATTTAGCCATAACAACTCATACTGAATGAAGATTGATTAATGCAGCATACCTTCATTCACTTCAAAGAGTAATTCTTCCATTTGCTGATAGGCATTTTCACAACCTGGAATGTTGAATAGCACCATCAGAATCACCCACTTCAGGTCTTCCAGATCGAACTCTGCCGTATCCAGCGCGAGTACGCGCTCAATAACCATTTCTCGCGTTTCGAGGTTTAGCACCTGAATCTGCTCCAGGAATAGCAGGAATCCTCTACAGCTTGCATCCAGTCGATCGCACTCTTCCGCAGTATAAATACGTATAGAAAGAGGGTCCGATGCCAGCTGCATAGGTTCAGCAAGGCCATCCTGATAGTCAGCAAGCTTCTCCAGCCAAAGTAACGCGTTGTAAATGTCTTCACGATCAAAACCAGCGTCGGTAAGATCCCGTTCCAGTTTGTCCTGATCCACACGCAGCTCAGCTTCGTTATGGATATATGTCTCAAACAAATACATTAGTACGTCGAACATGGCATGCCCTCCTCAATCGGACATAGCCGCCGGGTACAGCTGCGATCCACCCTGCTAACTCCAGTTCGAGCAGTTGAGCCACTACCTCTGGCACAGGTTGGCCGGCACGTTCAGCGACGACGTCAACAGGTGTTACCTCATCTCCTACGTTAGCCAGGAGCTCCGGAAATGGCAATGCCACCTCTCCGTGATCTGGCGAATAAATTGATTTTTCAGGTTCATCTGGCAACCATTGCAGCCCATATTGCAAATTTTCAAGAATTTCCTCTGGTGTCGTCACAAGCATGGCTCCCTGCTGAATAAGCCAATGCGGGCCTTCACTTCCCGGGCTCCCAATCGGCCCTGGTAAAGCAAACACCTCCCGCCCTTGTTCCAGTGCACAGCGAGCAGTAACCAGTGAACCACTACGCTGTGCAGCTTCAACGACCAGTACACCTTTACTTAGCCCACTAATAATGCGATTTCGTCGGGGAAAATTGCGCGGCAAAGGGAGCATATTTAATGGGAACTCAGACACCAGTGCGCCCCCAGCCTCAATAAGTCGCTCCGCAAGACGGATATGCTGTCGTGGGTGAATGGTCTCAAGTCCATTTCCCAGCACCGCAATACTTGTGCCTTGTCGGTTTATCGCAGCATTGTGCGCCACGCCATCAATCCCCCGGGCCAGACCGCTGGTGATCGTCACCCCACATGCAGCAAGATTTTCGCAAAACAACCGCCCCCAGCGTTCGCCATACCATGAGTGTTGTCGACTACCGACAACGGCAACTTGAAATGAGTGGAGGCATGCGGGAGCTCCTGCAACAAAAAGCACCCCAGGATAATCCTCAATCGCACGGAGCTGTGGCGGATAATGCTCGCTGTCGGCAACCACAAAATGGTGGTTAGGCTGTTCAAGCCAGCGCAGCGTTTTTTCCAGCGTCAGATCTGAAAAGGTTAAAAAGCGTCTTGCCTGGCGTGGAGAGAATCCAGCCTGCAAGAGTACCGCGTTGTTAATACACGGTTGAGTATTGAGCCAGTGAGCAACGCGCACTATCTCATCACCATACAGTTCATTCACTTGCGCTAAACGTAGCCAAATTTCGATTTGGGTCATCCCTGTTCCCCTGCCACAAGCAGTCCTGGCAATCTTTGCGATTGGTCACTGATGCTGTCAATCAGAGGGGGTTTTGTCTAGAATAGAGGTAATTATCTTTTCAACTCCTGAACACAACTCTGGATAACTATGTCAGTTTTGCAAGTGTTACATATTCCGGACGAGCGCCTTCGCAAAGTCGCAAAACCGGTTGAAGAAGTGAATGCAGAAATTCAGCGTATCGTTGATGATATGTTCGAAACGATGTACGCCGAAGAAGGTATCGGTCTGGCAGCAACACAGGTCGATATTCATCAGCGCATCATTGTTATTGATGTCTCTGAAAATCGCGATGAGCAGTTGGTACTCATTAACCCAGAACTGCTGGAAAAAGACGGCGAAACCGGCATTGAAGAAGGCTGTCTGTCTATTCCTGAACAGCGTGCGTTAGTACCGCGTGCAGAGAAAGTAAAAATTCGTGCGCTTGATCGCGACGGCAAATCTTTTGAACTGGAAGCCGATGGCCTGCTCGCTATCTGCATTCAACATGAAATGGATCACCTGGTCGGTAAACTATTTATCGATTATCTGTCTCCGTTGAAGCAACAACGCATTCGTCAGAAAGTTGAAAAACTCGACCGCCTGAACGCCCGAGCTTAAGGACAAGGATCAACGTGTCAGACTCACTACGTATTATTTTTGCGGGTACACCTGACTTTGCAGCGCGTCATCTCGACGCGCTGCTGTCTTCTGGACATAACGTCGTTGGCGTGTTTACCCAACCGGACCGCCCGGCGGGACGCGGTAAAAAGCTGATGCCCAGCCCGGTAAAAGTGCTGGCAGAAGAAAAAGGGATACCGGTCTTTCAACCCGTCTCTCTTCGCCCTCAGGAAAACCAACTACTGGTTGCTGATTTACACGCAGACGTGATGGTGGTGGTGGCATATGGCCTGATCCTGCCAAAAGCAGTACTGGAAATGCCGCGCCTGGGTTGTATCAACGTTCACGGTTCCCTGCTTCCGCGTTGGCGGGGTGCAGCACCGATCCAGCGCTCACTGTGGGCAGGCGACGCCGAAACCGGTGTTACCATCATGCAGATGGATGTTGGCCTCGACACCGGTGATATGCTGCTGAAGCTGTCCTGCCCAATTACGGCAGAAGATACCAGCGGTTCGTTATATGACAAGCTGGCAGACCTGGGGCCTCAGGGGCTGATTGAAACGCTAAAACAGCTGGCTGCCGGTACAATAAAACCGGTGGTACAAGACGAATCACTGGTTACGCATGCAGAAAAACTCAGCAAAGAAGAGGCCCGTATCGACTGGTCGCTTTCGGCTGTTCAATTGGAACGCTGCATCCGCGCCTTTAACCCGTGGCCAATGAGCTGGCTTGAAATCGATGGTCAGCCAGTGAAAGTCTGGCAAGCTTCGGTTATTGCTGTAAACACCCAGGCCGAGCCAGGCACCATTCTAGAGGCGACAAAGCAGGGTATCCAGGTCGCAACAGGTGACGGCATTCTGAATCTTATCTCTTTGCAGCCTGCCGGTAAAAAAGCCATGAGCGCGCAGGATCTGCTTAATTCACGCCGGGAGTGGTTCGTGCCCGGAAACCGTCTGGCCTGACGGTTCATCTCTTTAAGCCCGGTGTCTCCGGGCATTTTTATTTTTGCGCTTATGAAAAAACATCTTAATTTACGCAGTATGGCGGCCCAGGCCGTCGAACAGGTTGTCGAGAAAGGACAATCACTAAGTAACGTGCTGCCCGCCATGCAGCAAAAAGTTGCCGATAAAGACAAAGCGCTGTTACAGGAACTTTGCTTCGGCGTATTACGTACACTCTCTCAACTGGAGTGGATGATCCAGCAACTGATGGAACGTCCAATGACGGGCAAACAGCGCACCGTTCACTACCTGATCATGGTGGGCTTCTACCAACTGTTGCATACTCGTATTCCAGCACACGCTGCGTTAGCTGAGACCGTAGAAGGCGCGGTCGTTATTAAGCGTCCACAGCTGAAGGGGCTGATCAACGGCGTACTGCGCCAGTTTCAACGCCGTCAGGATGAACTGCTGGCCGAGTTTGCGCAAAGCGATTTGCGCTTCTTACACCCCTCCTGGCTGGTGAAACGTATTAAGAGTGCGTATCCGCAGAAATGGGAAGCCATTCTTGAAGCCAATAACCAGCGACCGCCGATGTGGCTACGAGTCAATCGTAATCACCATACTCGCGACGCCTGGCTAGACCTGCTTACCGAAGCGGGATTAACAGGTTTTCCGCATCCAGACTACCCGGATGCAGTGCGTCTGGAAACACCGGCTCCAGTTCACGCCCTCCCAGGTTTTAACGAAGGTTGGGTCACCGTTCAGGATGCTTCCGCTCAAGGATGCGTAAATTATCTGTTGCCGGAGGACGGTGAGCAGATCCTCGACCTGTGCTGTGCGCCGGGCGGTAAAACCACTCACATTCTGGAAGTTGCTCCGCAAGCTAACGTCATGGCCGTCGATGTGGATGAAAAACGCTTATCGCGCGTTTACGACAATCTGAAACGTCTGGGCATGAAGGCAACCGTAAAACAGGGGGATGGACGCTATCCAAAGCAGTGGTGCGGTGAACAACAGTTTGACCGTATTTTGCTGGACGCCCCATGTTCTGCAACCGGGGTGATCCGTCGCCATCCGGATATCAAATGGCTGCGCCGCGACCGGGATATTGCCGAACTTGCCCAATTACAGGCTGAGATCCTGAATGCTACCTGGTCACATCTTAAACCTGGCGGCACGCTGGTGTATGCAACGTGTTCTATCCTGCCAGAAGAGAACCAGCAGCAAATTGCCGCCTTCCTGGCACGCACACCAGATGCGGTATTAAGCGAAACCGGTACGCCGGAAAAACCCGGACGTCAGAATTTACCGGGTGCGGAAGATGGCGATGGCTTCTTTTACGCTAAGCTAATCAAAAAGTGATGATATAACGGGTCGCGACTGATGAAAATTATCATTCTGGGCGCAGGGCAAGTTGGCGGTACGCTGGCTGAAAACCTTGTCGGAGAGAACAACGATATCACGGTAGTCGATACCAATGGTGAACGCCTGCGCAGCCTGCAGGACAAGTTTGATCTCCGTGTCGTGCAAGGGCATGGTTCGCATCCCCGCGTATTGCGTGAAGCCGGTGCCGACGATGCCGATATGCTGGTTGCCGTAACCAGCTCAGATGAAACAAATATGGTTGCCTGCCAGGTAGCTTATTCACTGTTTAATACGCCTAATCGCATCGCCCGTATTCGTTCACCAGATTACGTTCGCGATGCCGACAAGCTGTTCCAATCCGATGCGGTGCCAATCGATCACCTGATTGCGCCTGAGCAACTGGTTATTGATAGCATTTATCGCCTGATTGAATATCCGGGCGCATTACAGGTGGTGAATTTTGCCGAAGGTAAAGTCAGTCTGGCAGTAGTAAAAGCCTATTACGGCGGGCCGCTTATCGGTAATGCGCTGTCAACAATGCGTGAGCATATGCCGCACATCGATACCCGCGTTGCGGCGATTTTCCGTCATGACCGACCGATCCGTCCGCAAGGTTCTACGATCGTTGAAGCGGGTGATGAAGTCTTCTTTATTGCGGCATCACAGCATATACGCGCCGTAATGAGTGAACTGCAGCGTCTGGAAAAGCCGTACAAACGCATTATGTTAGTGGGTGGCGGTAATATCGGTGCGGGTCTGGCACGTCGTCTGGAAAAAGATTACAGCGTCAAACTGATCGAACGTAATCAACAACGCGCATCCGAACTTGCAGAGAAACTACAAAATACGATCGTCTTTTTTGGTGATGCTTCGGATCAAGAGTTACTGGCCGAAGAACATATCGATCAGGTCGATCTGTTCATCGCAGTGACCAATGATGACGAAGCAAATATCATGTCGGCGATGCTTGCCAAACGGATGGGCGCCAAGAAAGTAATGGTGTTGATCCAGCGCAGAGCATACGTCGATCTGGTGCAAGGCAGCGTGATCGATATTGCGATTTCACCGCAGCAGGCGACCATCTCCGCGCTGCTGAGCCACGTGCGTAAAGCTGATATTGTTGGCGTTTCTTCACTTCGCCGTGGCGTCGCGGAAGCCATTGAAGCCGTCGCACACGGGGATGAAACGACGTCGAGAGTTGTAGGGCGTTCAATTGATGAAATTAAACTTCCGCCCGGAACCATTATTGGCGCCGTTGTACGTGGTAACGATGTCATGATTGCCAACGATAACCTGCGCATTGAGCAGGGCGATCACGTAATTATGTTCCTGACAGATAAAAAGTTTATTACTGACGTCGAGCGACTATTCCAACCAAGTCCTTTCTTCCTGTAATAATTTGGGCGCTAATACAGTGCCCTTTTTATTTCCCTTTATTTTTCATGGTCTAATAAATTTTCCTTTCGGCAATACATAAATGGAAATTGCCTAAACATTTGTTAAACTTATAAACGTCAGCTGCATAGGGAGAATAAAATGAGCATTATTAAAGAGTTTCGCGAATTCGCGATGCGCGGGAATGTTGTCGATTTGGCAGTGGGTGTCATTATTGGTGCGGCATTCGGTAAGATTGTTTCATCACTGGTTGCCGATATCATTATGCCGCCGCTGGGGCTGTTAATTGGTGGAATTGATTTTAAACAGTTTGCTTTAACGCTACGTGATGCACAGGGAGACATCCCTGCCGTGGTCATGCATTACGGTGTATTTATTCAAAATGTATTCGATTTCATTATTGTTGCGTTTGCTATCTTTATGGCAATCAAACTGATCAACAAACTGAACCGTAAAAAAGCTGAAGAGCCGGCAGCACCGCCAGCTCCATCGAAAGAAGAAGTATTGCTAAGTGAAATTCGTGACCTGCTGAAAGAACAGAATAATCGCTCTTAAGCACTCACTGAAACAAGAAGGCCAGTGGTAAAAAAGTTAATTACTTTCTTGCCACTGGCCTCCCAGTTACCCCGATTGCCATGTTTTCCTTTACGTAGATAACTTCCTTTCCCTTTCTTATTTTTCTCAACGCGCTGTCTGAACAGTGGGTCATGCAGAAGCGCCTCAATGGCGTTGTCCTTTATCTGCCCTTTGGTGTGCTGATAACGACTCATAATATCTCCAGTTTGTAGGAATTTACGCCGCGAGTGTAGACCTGGCAGTTCAAGAAATCAACAGCCTGATGTTGTTCCACTGGCGCCTTGCTCAAGAGCTTCAAGAATAGAGCAGTACACGCTGCTGTGTGCCTTGCCGCAGCATGCATCATTCAATCGCTGCAGAGACCGCTGCATCGTCTGAAGTTCAGCAATACGGGCTTCGACTTCTTGCAGTCTTTCCTGGACGATCCCTTTTGATTCCTGACAGGTATGGTGTTCGGGATCAACACGGATCGAAAGCAATTCGCGGATCGACTCCAGAGTGAAACCAAGCTGCCGGGCATAACGAATAAACTTCAAGCGCTGAAGATCGCTTTCTGTATAGAGGCGAAATCCGCCTTCAGTACGCACTTCATGCTCCATCATCTGCTGCTTTTCATAGTAGCGGATAGTATCCGGCGTCACGTCAGCCAGTTTCGCTATTTCACCAATTCGGTACATGCTCTCTCCGCTATTCGTCGTTGATCTTTTTTAGCAACTTATCTGCGTAGTCACCGCGCAAAAACTCGGTGCTGAGTCCAGCCTGCCGAAGTTTAAGTTCCAGTAGCGACAGTCTTCGGCTCACCTCCGGATAACTGGGATCATCTTTGCGGATCCCCGCGAGTATTTCAAGCAGCTGTATTGCCTCTCTGCGTTGCTCGAGCTCAGGAGGAAGGCAACCTGCATTTTTTAATAAACGGTATCCGGCTCGGAGTTCAGGCGGGACATGGGAGTCATCGTCAAGAGTCAGCGGTTCACCCATTCCCGGTAAATCATCAAACTCGCCTTTAGACTGTGCATCAATAATATGGCGCTCTGCCCACTGGTCAAGTAACCACATACAACACTCCAGGGGATGAACAAAAATAGTACAGATATTGTAGATAAGTGGGGATATGACGGATATAAAAAAACCCGCCGAGGCGGGTTTTTTTACGTTACTACAGATTACTCTGCAGCAGCTTCTGTTTTCTCTGAACGATCAACCAGCTCGATGTATGCCATCGGCGCGTTGTCGCCTGCACGGAAACCACACTTCAGAATGCGAGTGTAACCACCGGCGCGGCTCGCAAAACGCGGGCCCAGTTCGTTAAACAGTTTTGCCACGATCTCGTTATCACGAGTACGGGCGAATGCCAGACGACGATTAGCTACGCTATCAGTCTTGGCAAGAGTAATCAGCGGCTCAACTACGCGACGCAGCTCTTTCGCTTTCGGCAGAGTCGTCTTGATGATTTCATGACGAACCAGTGAACCTGCCATATTGCGGAACATAGCCTGGCGATGGCTGCTGTTGCGGTTCAGTTGACGACCACTCTTACGATGGCGCATGACCTTATCCTTCTCAGTAAAACCTTAACCTGTGATCCGGTTACTCGTCAGCGATGCTTGCCGGTGGCCAGTTTTCCAGGCGCATGCCCAGAGACAGTCCACGGGAAGCCAGCACGTCTTTAATCTCGGTAAGAGATTTTTTACCAAGGTTAGGCGTCTTAAGAAGCTCAACCTCAGTACGCTGTACCAGATCACCGATATAGTGGATAGCTTCTGCTTTGAGGCAGTTAGCAGAGCGGACAGTCAATTCCAGATCGTCAACAGGGCGCAGCAGGATCGGATCGAATTCTGGTTTCTCTTCTTTAACTTCCGGCTGACGTACATCACGTAAATCAACGAAAGCTTCCAGTTGTTCAGCCAGAATGGTTGCCGCACGACGAATCGCCTCTTCAGGATCGATTGTGCCGTTGGTTTCCATTTCGATGACCAGCTTGTCCAGGTCGGTACGCTGTTCTACACGCGCTGCTTCAACATTGTAGGCAATACGCTCTACAGGGCTGTAGCATGCGTCGACCAGCAGACGGCCGATTGGGCGCTCATCTTCTTCCGAATGAATTCGGGTAGAAGCCGGCACATAACCACGACCGCGCTGAACTTTGATACGCATGCTAATAGATGCATTCTCATCGGTCAGGTGGCAGATCACGTGCTGTGGCTTGACGATTTCGACATCACCATCATGGGTAATGTCGGCTGCAGTCACAGGGCCAATGCCAGATTTATTCAAGGTAAGAATAACGTCATCTTTACCCTGAACTCTCACCGCCAGCCCTTTCAGGTTGAGCAGGATTTCCAGGATATCTTCCTGAACGCCTTCTTTGGTGCTGTACTCATGTAGTACACCATCAATCTCAACCTCGGTCACCGCGCAACCCGGCATCGATGAGAGCAGAATACGGCGCAGTGCGTTACCCAAAGTATGGCCAAAGCCACGCTCTAAAGGCTCAAGGGTCACCTTGGCGTGCGTCGAACTCACTTGCTCGATATCTACCAGGCGCGGTTTTAGAAACTCTGTCACAGAACCCTGCATTGTGTCCTCTCTTTGGTACTAAGCTTTACTTGGAGTAAAGCTCGACGATCAGGTGTTCGTTAATGTCCGCAGACAGATCAGAACGCTCCGGCTTACGCTTGAACGTACCTTCCATCTTGCCAGCATCAACTTCCAGCCAGGTTGGCTTTTCACGCTGCTCAGCCAGCTCCAGAGCGGCTTTCACGCGAGACTGCTTCTTCGCTTTCTCACGAATGCTAACAACGTCATTCGGACTAACCTGATAAGAAGCGATGTTAACAACACGACCGTTTACCATAATTGCTTTATGGCTGACCAGCTGACGTGCTTCTGCACGAGTGGCACCGAAGCCCATACGGTATACAACGTTGTCCAGACGACCTTCCAGCAGACCCAACAGGTTTTCACCGGTGTTGCCTTTCAGACGTGCTGCTTCTTTGTAGTAGTTACGGAACTGACGCTCCAGCACACCGTAGATACGGCGAACTTTTTGCTTTTCACGCAACTGCACACCATAGTCAGACAGACGCGGTTTACGCGCACCGTGCTGGCCAGGAGCTTGTTCAATTTTACACTTGGTATCGATCGCGCGAACGCCAGACTTAAGGAATAAGTCAGTGCCCTCACGACGGCTCAGCTTGAGCTTAGGACCCAAATATCTTGCCATTTTCTTTCTCCAACAATCCTAGAAACGACAGCGTTATACGCGACGTTTTTTCGGCGGACGACAACCGTTATGAGGGATCGGAGTCACATCAGTAATATTAGTGATGCGGAAACCAGCGGCGTTCAGAGCACGAACAGTAGATTCGCGACCTGGACCCGGTCCTTTGACCATAACTTCCAGATTCTTGATACCGTATTCTTTTACGGCTTCAGCGCAACGCTCTGCTGCAACCTGAGCTGCAAACGGAGTGGATTTGCGAGAACCACGGAAACCGGAACCACCGGCTGTTGCCCAACCCAGTGCGTTACCCTGACGATCAGTAATGGTAACGATGGTGTTGTTAAAAGAAGCATGGATATGAGCCACGCCGTCAGAGACTTGTTTTCTTACACGTTTACGTGCACGAATTGGTGCCTTTGCCATTATTCAATCACCCCGATTATTTCTTGATCGGTTTGCGCGGACCCTTACGGGTACGTGCGTTGGTCTTGGTACGCTGACCGCGAACCGGGAGACCACGACGATGACGCAAACCGCGATAGCAACCAAGATCCATAAGGCGCTTGATGCTCATGCTAACTTCACGGCGCAGATCACCTTCAACGACAAATTTGGCAACTTCGTCACGCAGCGTGTCGATTTGTTCTTCAGACAGCTCACTGATCTTAACATCTTCAGCGATACCCGCGGCAGCCAGAATGGCTTTAGAACGGGTCTTGCCGACGCCGTAGATCGAAGTTAATGCGATCACAGCATGTTTCTGATCAGGAATGTTAATGCCTGCTATACGGGCCACTATGCACTCCTACTATTTAATATGTACGCACCATGCTGAAAAGCCCGTTTTCAGGATACTCAAATGGAAACGCACAGACATACAAAAGATTGGCTGGCTAATCTAGCCAGCTCAACCCAACTTTGCAAGAAAAATATGCGAATAAATCAGCCTTGGCGCTGTTTATGCTTCGGCTCGGCACTGCAAATCACACGGATGACACCATCACGCTTAACGATTTTGCAGTTACGGCATAATTTCTTGACGGAAGCACGAACTTTCATTTTTACTCTCCGTAACTTCTCGGGCGACTGTTAACGGCCGTAGCCTTTCAGATTCGCCTTCTTCAATGCAGACTCGTACTGACTTGACATCATCAGAGTTTGCACTTGAGCCATAAAGTCCATAATCACGACAACAACGATAAGCAGTGAGGTCCCACCGAAGTAGAACGGTACTTTCATTGCATCACGCATGAACTCCGGGATCAGGCAGATAAAAGTAATGTAGAGCGCACCAACCAAAGTCAGGCGGGTCATTACTTTATCGATATACTTCGCCGTTTGCTCTCCCGGACGAATTCCTGGTACAAATGCACCGGACTTCTTCAGGTTATCTGCTGTTTCACGCGGGTTGAAAACCAACGCCGTGTAGAAGAAACAGAAGAATATGATTGCAGACGCATAGAGTAACACATAAAGCGGTTGCCCAGGCTGCAAATACAGCGAAATTGTTGTCAGCCAGTTCCAACCAGTCCCGCCCCCGAACCATGACGCGATGGTCGCCGGGAACAGAATAATACTGGAAGCGAAGATTGCCGGGATTACCCCCGCCATATTCACTTTCAGCGGTAAATGTGTGCTCTGTGCAGCATAGACACGACGACCTTGCTGACGTTTCGCGTAGTTTACCACAATACGGCGTTGACCACGCTCAACAAATACAACAAAGAACGTCACTGCGAATACTAATACTGCAACCAACAGCAACACGAGGAAGTGCAGGTCGCCTTGACGCGCTTGCTCGATAGTATGGGCAATGGCTGGCGGGAGTCCCGCGACAATACCGGCGAAGATAATGATTGAGATACCGTTGCCGATACCACGTTCAGTAATCTGTTCGCCCAACCACATCAGGAACATCGTCCCTGTAACCAGACTTACAACAGCGGTGAAATAGAATGCAAAGCCTGGGTTCATCACCAGGCCCTGCATACCAGGCATATTCGGCAGACCGGTAGCAATACCGATCGACTGGAATATTGCCAGCACCAGAGTACCGTAGCGGGTGTACTGGCTGATCTTACGACGACCAGACTCCCCTTCTTTCTTAATTTCTGCCAGCGTTGGATGAACCACCGTCAGCAGCTGGATAATGATCGACGCCGAAATATACGGCATGATCCCCAGAGCAAAGATAGAAGCACGGCTGAGAGCACCACCAGAGAACATGTTAAACATTTCAATGATGGTGCCTCGCTGTTGCTCAAGCAGTTTGGCAAGTACAGCGGCATCAATACCAGGGATCGGAATGAAAGAGCCAATACGGAACACAATCAGCGCGCCGATTACAAACAGCAGTCTGCGTTTCAGCTCGCCTAAGCCACCTTTGGCACTTTGAAAATCTAATCCCGGTTGTTTAGCCATCTGCTACTTATTCCTCGATTTTACCGCCAGCAGCTTCGATAGCAGCACGAGCGCCTTTAGTAACACGCAGGCCACGAACAGTTACCGGAGTAGTGACTTCACCAGCCAGGATCACTTTCGCGAACTCGATCTGGATACCGATAATGTTAGCTGCTTTCAGCGTGTTCAGGTCTACAACACCGCCTTCAACTTTAGCCAGGTCAGACAGACGAACTTCGGCTGTAATCGCTGCTTTACGTGAAGTGAAGCCGAATTTCGGCAGACGACGGTACAGAGGCATCTGACCACCCTCGAAACCGCGACGTACGCCACCGCCAGAACGAGACTTCTGACCTTTGTGACCACGACCACCGGTTTTACCGAGGCCAGAACCGATACCACGACCCAGGCGGCGAGCCGCTTTTTTAGAGCCTTCGGCCGGAGACAGAGTATTTAAACGCATCTCTTACTCCTCAACTTTAACCATGAAGGAAACCGCGTTGACCATACCACGAACAGCAGGAGTATCCTCGCGCTCTACGGTGTGACCAATACGACGCAGACCCAGGCCAAGCAGCGTTGCCTTGTGTTTCGGCAGACGACCGATTGCACTGCGGGTTTGAGTAATTTTAATAGTCTTTGCCATGGTTTATTTCCCCAGAATTTCTTCAACGGATTTACCACGCTTGGCAGCGACCATTTCCGGAGATTTCATATTTTCCAGGCCATCGATAGTTGCACGAACCACGTTAATCGGGTTAGTAGAACCATATGCTTTAGCCAGAACGTTACGAACTCCAGCGACTTCCAGAACGGCGCGCATTGCACCACCGGCGATGATACCGGTACCTTCGGAAGCCGGCTGCATGAATACACGAGAACCCGTGTGAGTACCCTTAACCGGGTGCTGCAGGGTGCCGTGGTTCAGCGCGACGTTAATCATATTGCGACGGGCTTTTTCCATCGCTTTCTGGATCGCTGCTGGAACTTCACGCGCTTTACCGTAACCAAAACCAACGCGACCGTTACCATCACCAACTACAGTCAGAGCTGTGAAGGAGAAAATACGACCACCTTTAACGGTTTTAGATACGCGGTTAACCGCGATCAGCTTTTCCTGCAGTTCGCCAGCTTGTTTTTCGATGTGAGCCATCTTACACCTCTACCTTAGAACTGAAGGCCAGCTTCACGGGCAGCATCTGCCAGTGCCTGGACACGACCATGATATTGGAACCCGGAACGGTCAAAAGAAACATCTTTGATGCCTTTTTCCAGAGCGCGTTCAGCAACAGCTTTACCTACAGCTGCAGCAGCGTCTTTGTTACCGGTGTACTTCAATTGTTCAGCGATAGCTTTTTCTACAGTAGAAGCAGCTACCAGAACTTCAGAACCGTTCGGTGCAATTACCTGTGCGTAAATATGACGCGGGGTACGATGTACCACCAGGCGAGTTGCACCCAGCTCCTGGAGCTTGCGGCGTGCGCGGGTCGCACGACGGATACGAGCAGATTTCTTATCCATAGTGTTACCTTACTTCTTCTTAGCCTCTTTGGTACGCACGACTTCGTCGGCGTAACGAACACCCTTGCCTTTATAAGGCTCAGGACGACGGTAGGCGCGCAGATCTGCTGCAACCTGGCCGATCAGCTGTTTATCAGCGCCTTTCAGCACGATTTCAGTCTGAGACGGACATTCTGCAGTGATTCCCGCAGGCAGCTGATGGTCAACTGGGTGAGAGAAACCTAAAGCCAGGTTTACTACATTCCCTTTAACCGCTGCACGATAACCTACACCAACCAGCTGAAGCTTCTTAGTGAAGCCTTCGGTAACACCGACAACCATTGCATTCAGCAGGGCACGCGCGGTACCAGCCTGAGCCCATCCATCTGCGTAACCATCACGCGGACCGAAGGTCAGTGCATTATCTGCATGATTTACTGCAACAGCATCGTTGAGAGTACGAGTCAGCTCGCCGTTTTTACCTTTGATCGTAATAACCTGACCGTTGATTTTTACATCAACGCCGGCAGGAATAACGACCGGTGCTTTAGCAACACGAGACATTTTTTCCTCCGATTAGGCTACGTAGCAGATAATTTCGCCACCAAGACCAGCCTGGCGCGCTGCACGATCAGTCATAACACCTTTAGAGGTAGAAACAACTGCGATACCCATGCCAGCCATAACTTTCGGCAGCTCGTCTTTACGCTTATAAATGCGCAGACCTGGGCGACTGACACGCTGAATGCTTTCTACAACAGCTTTACCCTGGAAATACTTGAGAGTAAGTTCCAGTTCCGGCTTGGTGTCGCCTTCAACTTTAAAATCTTCAATAAAACCTTCTTCCTTCAGCACGTTGGCAATTGCCACTTTCAGCTTGGAGGAAGGCATGGTGACCGCAGCTTTATTCGCGGCCTGACCGTTACGGATACGGGTCAGCATATCCGCGATCGGATCTTGCATGCTCATCTGTCTTTACTCCCGTGATTCAATTGGTAATTACCAGCTAGCCTTTTTCAAGCCTGGTACTTCACCGCGCATGGCGGCTTCACGCAGTTTGATACGGCTCAACCCGAACTTGCCCACATAGCCATGCGGACGACCTGTTTGACGGCAGCGGTTACGCTGACGGGACGGGCTGGAATCACGCGGCAGAGACTGCAGCTTGAGAACTGCGTTCCAACGATCTTCGTCGGTCGCGTTCACATCAGAGATAATAGCTTTCAGTTCAGCGCGTTTTGCGAAGTACTTATCAGCTAAAGCTACGCGCTTTACTTCGCGTGCTTTCATTGATTGCTTAGCCATTCAGTAACCCTACCTTACTTGCGGAACGGGAAGTCAAAGGCAGCCAGCAGAGCACGGCCTTCTTCATCAGATTTCGCAGTAGTGGTAATGGTAATATCCAAACCACGCACGCGGTCGACTTTATCGTAGTCGATTTCTGGGAAGATGATCTGCTCACGGACACCCATGCTGTAGTTACCACGACCGTCGAAAGACTTAGCGGACAAGCCACGGAAGTCACGGATACGTGGAACAGCAATAGTGATCAGGCGCTCAAAGAACTCCCACATGCGTTCGCCACGCAGAGTTACTTTACAGCCGATCGGATAGCCCTGACGGATTTTGAAGCCTGCAACTGATTTGCGTGCTTTGGTGATCAGCGGTTTTTGACCGGAGATTGCTGTCAGGTCAGCTGCTGCGTTATCCAGCAGTTTCTTGTCAGCGATCGCTTCACCAACACCCATGTTCAGGGTGATCTTCTCGACCCGAGGGACTTGCATGACAGAATTGTAGTTAAACTCAGTCATGAGTTTAGCGACTACTTCGTCTTTGTAGTAATCATGCAGTTTCGCCATCGTACTACTCCAAATTACTTGATAGTTTCGCTGTTAGATTTGAAGAAACGGACTTTTTTGCCGTCTTCGAATCTAAAGCCTACACGGTCAGCCTTGCCGGTTGCCGCGTTGAAGATAGCAAGGTTAGAGATCTGAATAGCTGCTTCTTTCTCTACGATGCCGCCTGGTTGGTTCAGGGCCGGAACCGGCTTCTGATGTTTCTTAACCAGGTTGATACCTTCAACAATGACCTTGCCGGAAGACAGGACATTCTTAACTTTACCGCGTTTACCTTTATCTTTACCGGTTAACACGATAACTTCGTCATCACGACGGATCTTCGCTGCCATGATTCGCTCCTTAGAGTACTTCTGGTGCCAGAGAGATAATTTTCATGAACTTCTCGTTACGAAGTTCACGAGTTACCGGCCCAAAAATACGCGTACCGATAGGTTGCTCGCTGTTATTGTTTAAAATAACGCATGCATTACCATCGAAGCGAATGACAGAACCGTCCGGGCGACGAACACCCTTCTTGGTGCGCACCACTACCGCCTTCAGCACATCACCTTTTTTGACCTTACCACGCGGAATTGCTTCCTTGATGGTGATCTTGATGATATCGCCGACGCCTGCGTAGCGACGGTGCGAGCCACCCAGAACCTTGATACACATTACGCGACGTGCACCGGAGTTGTCGGCGACGTTCAGCATAGTCTGTTCTTGGATCATTTTAGTGCTCCGCTAATGTCAACTACTACTGAGACCCGAAAATCAGGTCGTTAAAAAAGCCCCATATCGGGGGCGCGGCATTATAACACCGCTTCAACGATATGGGTAGAAAAAATAAACGGCTCATCGCTGAGCCGTTTATTCGTTGAGAATGCCTACTGTATTACAGAACGGCTTTCTCTACAACGCGAACCAGCGTCCAGGACTTAGTCTTGGACAGCGGACGGCATTCGCGGATTTCAACCACGTCACCAGTACCGCATTCGTTGTTCTCGTCATGTACGTGCAGTTTGGTCGTACGCTTAATGAATTTACCGTAGATCGGGTGTTTCACAAAACGTTCGATAGCAACAACGATGGATTTCTCCATTTTATCGCTAACAACGCGACCTTGCAGAGTACGGATTTTATCGGTCATTACGCACCCGCCTTCTCAGTCAGTAAAGTCTTAACGCGTGCGACGTCACGACGCACTTGCTTCAACAGGTGAGACTGTTGCAGCTGGCCACTTGCAGCCTGCATACGCAGGTTGAACTGCTCACGCAGCAGATTCAGCAGCTCGGTGTTCAGCTCTTCAACACTCTTCTCACGCAGCTCTTTTGCTTTCATTACATCACCGTCTTAGTTACAAAGGTGGTTTTAATCGGCAGTTTCGCTGCTGCCAGCTTGAATGCTTCACGGGCCAGCTCTTCCGGTACGCCGTCCATTTCATACAGGACTTTACCCGGCTGAATCAAGGCAACCCAATACTCCACGTTACCTTTACCTTTACCCATACGCACTGCCAGCGGCTTTTCAGTGATCGGTTTGTCCGGGAATACACGGATCCAGATCTTACCTTGACGCTTAACTGCACGGGTCATAGCACGACGTGCTGCTTCGATCTGACGGGCAGTCAGACGACCACGGCCAACAGCTTTCAGACCGAAGCTGCCGAAGCTAACATCCGCGCCAGCAGCCAGACCGCGGTTACGGCCTTTGTGCATTTTACGGAATTTTGTACGCTTTGGTTGTAACATCAGCGACGCTCCTTATTTACGGCCTTTACGCTGCTGCTTTTTAGGTTGCGCAGCCGGTTTTTCCGGTTGTTCAACAGCAGCCATACCACCCAGGATCTCGCCTTTGAAGATCCACACTTTAACGCCGATTACACCGTAAGTGGTGTGCGCTTCAGAGGTGTTGTAGTCGATGTCAGCACGCAGAGTGTGCAGAGGTACGCGACCTTCGCGGTACCATTCGGTACGTGCGATTTCCGCGCCGCCCAGACGGCCGCTAACTTCAACTTTGATACCTTTAGCGCCCAGACGCATTGCGTTCTGTACAGCACGCTTCATAGCACGACGGAACATAACACGACGTTCCAGCTGAGAAGTGATGCTGTCAGCAACCAATTTTGCGTCCAGTTCAGGCTTACGCACTTCGGCGATATTGATCTGAGCAGGAACGCCAGCAATATCCGCTACGACTTTGCGCAGTTTTTCTACGTCTTCGCCTTTCTTACCGATAACGATACCCGGGCGAGCGGTGTGAATGGTCACACGGATGCTCTTAGCCGGACGCTCGATAACGATACGAGATACAGACGCTTTAGCCAGTTCCTTAGTCAGGTACTGACGTACTTTAAAATCGCTGTCCAGGTTGTCAGCGAATTCTTTGGTGTTCGCAAACCAGGTTGAGTTCCATGGTTTTACAATACCCAGGCGAATACCATTAGGATGTACTTTCTGACCCATTGCTAGTCTCCAGAGTCTCAGCGATCGGACACAACCACAGTAATGTGGCTGGTGCGCTTCAGGATGCGATCTGCACGACCTTTTGCACGCGGCATAATGCGCTTCATGCTCGGGCCTTCGTCTACGAAAATTTTCGTAACTTTCAGATCGTCAATGTCAGCGCCATCGTTGTGTTCAGCGTTAGCAATGGCAGATTCCAGGACTTTCTTAACCAGTACAGCCGCTTTCTTATTGGTGTAGGTCAGAATATCCAGAGCCTGCGACACTTTCTTACCGCGAATCAGGTCTGCAACAAGGCGAACCTTCTGAGCAGAAGAACGAGCATGGCGATGTTGAGCTAAAGTTTCCATCTCTTCCTCCTACCTTATTTCTTCTTCGCTTTTTTATCAGCAGCGTGGCCGCGATAAGTACGAGTCGGTGCGAATTCACCCAGTTTGTGACCGACCATTTCGTCGGAAACAAATACCGGAACGTGCTGACGACCATTATGGACAGCGATGGTCAAACCGATCATGTTAGGAAAGATCGTTGAACGACGGGACCAAGTGCGCAGGGGCTTCTTGTCTCCGCTTTCCACCGCTTTCTCTACCTTCTTCAGCAAGTGCAGGTCAATAAAAGGACCTTTCTTGAGAGAACGTGGCATGGCTTATCCTCTAAAATTATTTGCTACGGCGACGTACGATGAATTTATCAGTACGCTTGTTGCTGCGGGTCTTCTTACCTTTGGTCTGAACGCCCCACGGAGTTACCGGGTGCTTACCAAAGTTACGACCTTCACCACCACCATGTGGGTGGTCGACTGGGTTCATCGCAGTACCGCGAACGGTAGGACGAACACCACGCCAGCGTGCAGCACCTGCTTTACCCAGAACGCGCAGCATATGCTCAGCATTGCCAACTTCGCCCAGAGTTGCACGGCAGTCTGCTTCGACTTTACGCATTTCACCAGAACGCAGACGCAGGGTGACATAAGCACCATCACGAGCAACGATCTGAACGTAAGTACCAGCGGAACGTGCCAGCTGACCGCCTTTACCTGGTTTCATTTCTACGTTATGAACGGTAGAACCAACCGGGATATTGCGCATCGGCAGGGTGTTACCTGCTTTGATTGCAGCATCAACGCCAGACTGAATCTGGTCGCCAGCTTTCAGGCCTTTAGGGGCCAGGATGTAACGGCGTTCACCGTCTTTGTACAGAACCAGCGCGATGTTCGCGGAGCGGTTCGGATCGTACTCAAGACGTTCAACAACTGCCGGGATACCGTCTTTGTTGCGTTTGAAGTCAACAATACGATAAGCCTGCTTGTGACCACCACCGATGTGACGAGTGGTGATGCGGCCATTGTTGTTACGACCACCGGATTTGCTGTTTTTTTCAACCAGCGGAGCAAAAGGTTTGCCCTTGTGCAGCTCTGGGTTGACCACTTTAACAACGTGGCGACGACCCGGAGATGTCGGTTTACATTTAACAACTGCCATTGTATTACTCCTCCGACTTACTCAGCGCCGCCGACGAAGTCCAGATTCTGGCCTTCCTTCAGGGTGACGTAAGCTTTTTTCCAGTCGCTACGACGACCGATACGCTGTCCGTGACGTTTAACTTTCCCTTTAACTACCAGGGTGTTAACGACTTCGACTTCGACTTCAAACAGTTTCTGCACAGCAGCTTTGATTTCTGCTTTGGTCGCGTCTTTAGCAACTTTGAGAACGATGGTGTTAGTTTTTTCCATCGCAGTAGACGCTTTTTCAGAAACGTGCGGTGCGCGCAGCACTTTCAGCAGACGTTCTTCACGAATCATGCCAGCATCTCCTCAACTTGCTTAACAGCATCAGCAGTCATTACGACTTTGTCGAAGGCGATCAGGCTAACCGGGTCGATACCAGTTGCATCGCGTACGTCAACCTTGTGCAGGTTGCGCGCAGCCAGGAACAGGTTTTCGTCCAGCTCACCGGTGATGATCAGCACATCTTCCAGAGCCATGTCTTTCAGTTTCTGTGCCAGCAGCTTAGTTTTAGGCGCTTCTACAGAGAATGATTCGACAACGATCAGACGATCCTGACGTACCAGTTCGGACAGAATGCTTTTCAGCGCGCCGCGGTACATCTTTTTGTTAACTTTTTGACTGTGGTCCTGTGGACGAGCAGCGAAGGTCACGCCACCTGAACGCCAGATCGGGCTCTTGATAGAACCTGAACGCGCACGGCCGGTACCTTTCTGGCGCCACGGCTTTTTGCCTGAACCAGTTACTTCAGCACGAGTCTTCTGAGCACGAGTACCCTGACGAGCACCAGCTGCATAAGCAACAACAACCTGGTGAACCAGCGCTTCGTTGAAATCACGACCGAAGGTAGTTTCGGAAACAGTCAGCGCGCTCTGCGCGTCTTTCAATACTAATTCCATTGCTATCCCCTTACGCCTTCACAGCTGGTTTAACGATCAGGTCGCAACCGGTCGCACCCGGAACACCACCTTTAACCAGCAGCAGGTTGCGCTCAGCGTCAACACGTACTACGTCCAGGCTCTGAACGGTTACACGTTCGTTGCCCAGCTGACCTGCCATTTTCTTGCCTTTGAACACTTTGCCCGGAGTCTGGTTCTGACCGATAGAACCCGGAACGCGGTGAGACAAGGAGTTACCGTGAGTAGCGTCCTGGGTACGGAAGTTCCAGCGCTTAACGGTACCAGCGAAACCTTTACCTTTAGAGGTACCGGTTACGTCAACTTTTTTAACGTCAGCAAACAGTTCAACGCTAATGTTCTGACCAACGGTGTATTCTTCACCATCTGCCAGACGGAACTCCCACAGGCCGCGGCCAGCTTCTACGCCAGCTTTAGCAAAGTGGCCAGCTTCCGGCTTAGTTACGCGGTTAGCTTTTTTAGCACCGGTGGTAACCTGAACAGCGCGATAGCCATCGTTAGCCAGATCTTTAACCTGAGTAACGCGGTTTGCTTCAACTTCGATAACGGTTACTGGGATAGATACGCCATCTTCAGTGAAGATGCGGGTCATACCCACTTTTTTACCGACTAAACCAATCATTGTATCAACCTCTCAATCGCTCGATGACCTGATTAACCCAGGCTGATCTGCACGTCTACACCGGCAGCCAGGTCCAGACGCATCAGAGCATCAACGGTTTTTTCAGTTGGCTCAACGATGTCAACCAGACGCTTGTGAGTACGGATCTCGTACTGATCACGCGCGTCTTTGTTGACGTGCGGGGAGATCAGAACGGTGAAACGCTCTTTGCGGGTCGGCAGCGGGATCGGACCACGAACCTGCGCACCAGTGCGCTTGGCAGTCTCGACGATTTCCGCGGTTGATTGATCGATCAGACGATGATCAAACGCTTTCAAACGGATACGGATTCTTTGGTTCTGCATGAGACCAGAGCTCCAATTATTTTATAGACGAAATAGTTACTCCTCAAACCCATTACGATTGATGGGAGAGTGTAACCGTTCTTACAGAGTTCCCCGATTGGGAACATTGTCTGGTATTGCTTTCGCAGTACCGGTGGCTCATATCGAACCGCTGTCAATATTAGACAAGCCCGCGCATTATACGTAAATCTCAGTCTTAAGCAAGTGCCGCGTAGAAATTAATCACTCGTTCACAAATGCGGCGCTCCTTCCACTCTGATTGTATGTCCTGCGGTGCAACGCGTTTTCCGTGGAAGAGAGCATCCATAACCCAGATCCCGGGCTTGTAGGGCCGCCGGGTTTACCTGAAGGTAAACGCTTTACCAGATAAGGCTTGCCCATGTACATCGACCTCCCCTTTCTGTTGATTTATGTTTCGCTATCAGGACTGCTCTTAGTCCACGACCTACGTACAGGGTTGCTGCCCGACAAATTTACCTGCCCTCTTTTGTGGGGCGGTCTTATTTATCATCAATGCTGCAGACCTGCACAGTTATCCGACGCGCTTTGGGGTGCTGTAGCGGGTTATGGGGTATTTGCTTTGTTCTACTGGGGGTATCGTTTGATATGCCGACAGGAAGGGTTAGGCTTTGGCGATGTCAAATTTCTTGCCGCGCTAGGCGCATGGCATCGCTGGGAATCATTACCACTTTTGGTTTTACTTGCCGCGGGTATGGCATGTTGCCTCACCGGGATTTCCTGCGTCCGTTACGGGAAACAGGTACTAAAAAACCCGCTGCCATTTGGGCCATATCTGGCGGCTGCGGGTTTTGTTATTGGCCTGGTAAGTATGATACTGGGTGGTTAGTCACTGACTTTAATTTGCGATTGCAGATAATTTTGTAAGCCAAGTTTTGCAATCAGGTCCAGCTCGGTTTCGAGCCAGTCAATATGCCCTTCTTCTTCAGTCAGGATCTCAATCATCATATCCCGGCTGACATAATCATGAACGCTATCGGCATAGGCAATGGCTTCACGCAAGTCTTTAGCACCATCGAGTTCGAGTCGAAGATCGGATTGCAGCATCTCTTCAACGTCTTCGCCAATACCCAACTTGCCAAGATCCTGCAAGTTCGGGATCCCTTCTAAGAATAAAATACGCTCGATATATTTATCAGCGTGTTTCATCTCATCGATAGATTCATGGTACTCAACATCATTGAGGCGAGTCAGTCCCCAGTTTTTAAACATACGAGCATGGAGAAAATACTGGTTGATCGCGACAAGCTCATTTCCCAATAGTTTATTGAGATAATTTATGATTTTAACATCACCTTTCATTTTATAGTCCCTCCGCTTCCACTCTTAGAGCGTAGATGGGGCTACAGGGATGTCAAAAAAAAGAGTGTGACTTAGGCGATCTCTTTAAATTCTGGCATTTGTGTTAATTCATCCTGCATGACCTCGCGGGCAGCACGAATGCATTTACCGCATTGATTTCCAACAGGAATAAATTTACGTAATTGCTGAAAGGACTGAGGATGAAACTGGCGAACAGCCTGACGTATTTTTTTATCACTTATCGCATTACACAAACAAACGTACATGATCGCTCCCGTTCAATTTCTGCGCAAAGTGTAAATGAGAATAGTTATGATTACAATAGCACAACGCGATTTACGCGGCGGGAGAATGAATAAAAAATGCGAATAAATATGACAACGACTAAATTGCAGGTAGCAAAAAGGGCGCCGAAGCGCCCTTTTTAAGCTCAAAGCTAATTAATCAATAATTAGCTCATTACTTTAGCAACAACGCCCGCACCAACAGTACGGCCGCCTTCACGGATTGCGAAACGCAGACCGTCGTCCATCGCGATTGGGTGGATCAGGGTAACAACCATTTTGATGTTGTCGCCCGGCATTACCATCTCTACGCCTTCCGGCAGTTCGATGGTACCAGTCACGTCAGTAGTACGGAAGTAGAACTGCGGACGGTAGCCTTTGAAGAACGGAGTATGACGGCCGCCTTCGTCTTTGGACAGAATGTACACTTCAGATTCGAACTTGGTGTGCGGCTTGATAGAGCCCGGCTTAGCCAGTACCTGACCACGTTCGATTTCTTCACGTTTGATACCACGCAGCAGAACACCAACGTTCTCACCAGCACGGCCTTCGTCCAGCAGTTTGCGGAACATTTCAACGCCAGTACAGGTAGACTTAGCAGTCTCTTTGATACCAACGATTTCAACTTCTTCACCAACTTTGATGATACCGCGCTCTACACGACCGGTAACAACGGTACCACGACCGGAGATGGAGAATACGTCTTCGATAGGCAGCAGGAACGGCTTGTCAATCGCACGCTCTGGTTCTGGGATGTAAGAATCCAGGAAGCCAGCCAGTTCGATGATTTTCGCTTCCCACTCTGCTTCGCCTTCCAGCGCTTTCAGAGCAGAACCACGAACGATCGGAGTGTCGTCGCCCGGGAAATCGTACTGAGACAGAAGTTCACGAACTTCCATTTCTACCAGTTCCAGCAGCTCTTCGTCATCAACCATGTCGCATTTGTTCAGGAACACGATGATGTACGGAACACCTACCTGACGACCCAGCAGGATGTGCTCACGAGTCTGCGGCATCGGGCCGTCAGTCGCAGCAACAACCAGGATCGCGCCGTCCATCTGCGCAGCACCGGTGATCATGTTTTTAACATAGTCGGCGTGGCCCGGGCAGTCTACGTGTGCGTAGTGGCGAGTCGGGGTGTCATATTCAACGTGAGAAGTGTTGATGGTGATACCACGAGCTTTTTCTTCCGGCGCGTTATCGATCTGGTCGAATGC
>NZ_JAOWHQ010000064.1:0-32927 GCF_030332565.1 Citrobacter sp. Cpo109 | reverse complement strand
TGCGGCCCGCAACCCTTAAATGACAGAAAAATGACTGACTGCTGCATTCCACAGCAAAACCCCGCCTTATACCCATTTACACACAGAGTTATCCACAAACCACACGATCGTTTCTACGATCCTCTCGTTATATCAGCCTCCTTCAACAGAAAAAGAAGAGGTCAAAATCGAAAATTAAAAATTCGCGAGCGTTGCGCAAACGTTTTCGTTACAATGCCCCCGCAAAACAAGGATGCCCCGTAAGGGGCGTTAGCTGAGTTTTTAGCCAAGAATTCACCTAACGCTCTCTGTAATAGTCAAATCCAGGGGATTTACCATGCAACAACGTCGTCCAGTCCGCCGCGCTCTGCTCAGTGTTTCTGACAAGGCCGGTATCATCGAATTCGCTCAGGCACTTTCCGCACGTGGTGTGGAGCTGCTGTCTACAGGTGGCACTGCGCGCCTGTTAGCGGAGAAAGGTCTGCCAGTGACCGAAGTTTCCGATTACACCGGCTTCCCGGAAATGATGGATGGACGCGTGAAGACCCTGCATCCGAAAGTCCACGGCGGCATTCTTGGTCGTCGCGGTCAGGATGACGGAATTATGGAACAGCACGGTATCGCCCCTATCGATATGGTGGTTGTAAACCTGTATCCATTCGCCGAGACCGTCGCCCGTGAAGGCTGCTCGCTTGAAGATGCGGTAGAGAACATTGATATCGGCGGCCCGACCATGGTGCGTTCCGCTGCCAAGAACCATAAAGACGTAGCGATCGTTGTGAAGAGCAGCGACTACGACGCCATTATTAAAGAGATGGATGCCAACGAAGGCTCCCTGACTCTGGAAACCCGCTTTGACCTCGCGATTAAAGCCTTCGAACACACCGCCGCCTACGACAGCATGATTGCCAACTACTTCGGCAGCATGGTTCCGGCTTACCACGGTGAGAGCAAAGAGGCCGCCGGGCGTTTCCCGCGTACGCTGAACCTGAACTTTATTAAGAAGCAGGATATGCGCTACGGCGAGAACAGCCACCAGCAGGCTGCCTTCTATATAGAAGAGAATGTTAAAGAAGCGTCCGTTGCCACCGCACAGCAGGTACAGGGCAAAGCGCTTTCCTACAACAACATCGCAGATACCGACGCGGCGCTGGAGTGCGTGAAAGAGTTCAGCGAGCCAGCCTGTGTGATCGTTAAACACGCTAACCCGTGCGGCGTGGCGGTAAGTACCTCTATTCTCGACGCTTACGACCGTGCCTATAAAACCGACCCGACCTCTGCGTTCGGCGGCATCATCGCTTTCAACCGCGAACTGGATGCCGAAACCGCGCAGGCAATTATCTCCCGTCAGTTCGTGGAAGTGATCATCGCCCCGTCCGCAACCGAAGACGCACTGAAAATCACCGCCGCCAAACAGAACGTTCGCGTTCTGACCTGCGGTCAGTGGGCACAACGTGTACCGGGCCTCGACTTCAAACGCGTTAACGGCGGTTTGCTGGTTCAGGACAGGGATCTGGGGATGGTGAGCGAAGGCGAACTGCGCGTGGTGTCCAAACGTCAGCCGACCGAGCAAGAGCTGCGCGATGCACTGTTCTGCTGGAAAGTCGCCAAGTTCGTGAAATCCAACGCCATTGTTTATGCCAAAGAGAACATGACTATCGGCATAGGCGCAGGCCAGATGAGCCGCGTGTACTCCGCAAAAATCGCCGGGATTAAAGCGGCTGACGAAGGTCTGGAAGTGAAAGGCTCTGCAATGGCCTCTGACGCCTTCTTCCCGTTCCGCGATGGTATTGATGCTGCCGCCGCCGTTGGCGTGAGCTGCGTTATCCAGCCCGGTGGTTCTATCCGTGATGACGAAGTCATTGCCGCTGCCGATGAACACGGTATCGCGATGATCTTTACCGACATGCGCCACTTCCGCCATTAATCCACGGAGCAGACGATGAAAGTATTAGTGATTGGCAACGGCGGGCGCGAGCACGCCCTGGCCTGGAAAGCCGCACAGTCCCCGCTGGTTGATACCGTTTTTGTCGCACCGGGTAACGCCGGTACCGCACTGGAGCCCGCGTTGCAGAACGTGGCTATCAGCGTCACCGATATTCCAGCTCTGCTGAGGTTTGCCCAGAACGAGAAAATTGACCTGACCATCGTCGGCCCGGAAGCGCCGCTGGTGATTGGCGTAGTCGATGCGTTCCGCGCCGCTGGCCTGAAGATCTTCGGGCCAACCGAAGGTGCTGCACAGCTGGAAGGCTCCAAAGCCTTCACCAAAGATTTCCTCGCCCGTCACCAGATCCCGACGGCGGAATATCAGAACTTCACTGAGATTGAGCCAGCGTTGGCCTATCTGCGTGAGAAAGGCGCGCCGATCGTCATCAAAGCCGACGGTCTGGCCGCCGGTAAAGGCGTTATCGTGGCGATGACGCTGGAAGAAGCTGAAGCCGCCGTTCATGACATGCTGGCAGGTAACGCTTTTGGCGATGCGGGCCACCGTATCGTTATCGAAGAGTTCCTCGACGGCGAAGAAGCGAGCTTTATCGTAATGGTCGACGGCGAGCACGTGCTGCCGATGGCCACCAGCCAGGACCACAAACGCGTAGGCAACGGCGACACTGGCCCGAACACCGGCGGTATGGGTGCTTACTCACCAGCGCCGGTGGTAACTGATGAAGTGCATCAGCGCACCATGGAACGCATTATTTGGCCAACCGTAAAAGGTATGGCGGCGGAAGGGAATACCTACACCGGTTTCCTGTACGCGGGTCTGATGATCGACAAACAGGGCAATCCGAAGGTTATCGAGTTCAACTGCCGCTTCGGCGATCCGGAAACCCAGCCGATCATGCTACGCATGAAATCGGACCTGGTGGAGCTTTGCCTGGCTGCCTGCGACGGCAAGCTGGATGAGAAAACCTCCGAGTGGGACGAGCGCGCCTCGCTGGGTGTCGTTATTGCTGCCGGAGGTTATCCGGGCAACTACAACACCGGAGATGAGATCCACGGTCTGCCGCTGGAAGAAGTAGAAGACGGAAAAGTGTTCCATGCAGGCACTAAACTCGCCGAAGACGATCGCGTGCTGACCAGCGGCGGTCGCGTGCTGTGCGCCACCGCCCTGGGTCATACTGTGGCTGAAGCGCAGAAACGCGCTTACGCCCTGATGACCGACATCCGCTGGGATGGCAGCTTCAGCCGTAACGACATCGGCTGGCGCGCCATTGAACGCGAGCAACGCTAACGCGAAATTTTCGCCAGCAGCGTTTTACGCGTAATGCCTAACTGACGGGCGGCTTCCGTTTTATTGCCGCCCGTTTTTTCCAGCGCCGCCAGAATCACCTCTTTTTCGACATCCACCAGCGGTTGGATCTCGCCACTGAATTCCGTTTTTATCGGCGTCGCGGCAATCGCCATCGGCAGCTCGCGTTCGGAAATATATTCCCCCGTCAGCAGCACCACCGAGCGCTCAATCGCATTTTCCAGTTCACGAATATTGCCCGGCCAGTCGTAGTGGATCAGCAGATCCATCGCCTGCGGAGTAAAGCCTTTCACCGCTTTACGGTTACGCGCGGCAAAACGCTGGAGAAAATGTTCGGCTAGCAGCGGAATATCTTCCCGGCGCTGGCACAGCGCTGGCATTTCAATGGTGACGACGTTCAGGCGATAATAGAGATCCTGACGAAAGCGCCCGGCGCTGACTTCTTCCGCTAGATCGCGATGCGTAGCGGCGATCAGCCGGACATCAACCGCAATAGTCTGATTGCTACCAACGCGCTGCACTTCTCGCTCCTGGATAGCCCGCAGCAGGCGCACCTGCATCAGCGGTGAAATATCACCGATTTCATCAAGAAATAACGTGCCGCCATCGGCTTCCACAAAGCGCCCTTCCCGCCGTTTATCCGCCCCGGTAAACGCCCCTTTCTCGTGACCAAAAAGTTCGGACTCCAGCAGCGATTCATTAAGCGCCGCGCAGTTGAGCGTCACCAGTGGTTTATCGAGACGGGCGCTGCTGGCATGCAGCGCCCGGGCCACCAACTCTTTACCCGTGCCGGAGTCTCCGTGAATGAGCACCGTGGCATCCGAGGGCGCAACCATCGCGATTTCATTGAGCAACTTCTGCATCGCCGGACTGCTGCCAATCATGCCAAACTGCGCAGCCGACGCCGATGGCAGTTCAGCGCCCGTTTCCCGCGTATGCGCCAGCGCCTTTTCCAGCGTCTCCTGCAGACGGTCAAAATCCAGTGGTTTGATTAAGTAGTCCAGCGCCCCGGTTTTAAGCGCCTCGACGGCGGTCTCCACGCTGGAGAACGCCGTCATGATCAAGACCGGAATCGCCGGATTCAGCGCTTTAATCTCTTTCAGCGTTGCGATGCCGTCCATCTCCGCCATGCGTACATCACACAGCACTAAATCAAATACGCGTTCGCGCACCTGTTCCAGCGCCGCTCGCCCGCTATAGGCCAGCGCGACCTCATAACCCCAGCCGCGCAGCAGCGCCTGTAAAATGGTGCAGTGGCTGATATCGTCATCTACCACCAGAATATTGATTTTTCCGCGCGTCATCCTTGTTAATCCTGTTGTTTCGCTTTGGTCGGCAGCCAAAGGGCAAAGGTCGCGCCTTTGCCCTCAACGCTTGCCACCTGAATGGTGCCACCGTGCTGTTCGATAATGTTCTGCACTACCGCCAGCCCGAGGCCGGTTCCGTCAGCTTTGGTCGTATAGTAAGGCGTAAAAATGGCCTCCAGCTGTTCCGCCGCAATCCCCTTCCCAGTATCGGTAACCACAATTTTAACGCGATCGCCGCTGCTTTCATTCGCTTCAACCGTGATCGTGCCCTGACGACCAATCGCATGAATGGCGTTCAGATACAGATTCAACAAAACCTGAGTCAGTCGGTCGGGATCGGCCTGGATAGCGGGCAGCGTACAATTGGCCGAAAAGCGGAGCTGGATTTCCCGGCTTGCCGCATCCTGACTCACCAGGTGTAATGAGTGGGTGATAACCTCATTGAGATCCACCTGTTGCAGCGTCAGATGTGCAGGTTTCACCAGCTCCAGCAACTCGCTCACCACCCGATTTAAACGATCCGCCTCTTTCGCCATCACCTGTGCCAGCTCATGCGACTCGCCTCCTGCCGGGGTTCGCTCGGCAAAATACTTCGCTAACCCTTTGATCGATGAAAGCGGGTTACGAATTTCATGTGCCACCCCAGCAGCAAGATGACCGAGCGCTAACAGTTTTTCTTTACGCTTCATCGCATCCTGGAGTTCTTTGTACGAGCGCTGATAGCGCTGATACCAGAAGAACGTCAGCACGGTGGCCAGCAACACAGCCGCCAGCGCAGAGAGGACTATCAGGGTGTTACGCCACTCCCTTGCCTGAGTCGCGGCCAGATCGCTGGCATCAAAGGCGATAAATATGGTTTGTGCAGGGGTGATAAGCTGCCCGTCATTGCTGGCGCAGCGCGCCATGCCATGGCGTCCTGGACTATACATCGGCTGAAACTGGCGATAAATTTCCAGGGCCGGCGTTTTTTCACCATCCCTCGCTGGGATTTCAATATTCCGCCAGCTTTCTTGCTCCCCAGGGCTAAGCTGTCGCAGGATATCCGATGAATAGAGCGTTTTGCCGACCATCGCGGAATTGCTGTGGGTAATAATGACACCATGCTCATCGACGACAGCAAACCATAGCACGCCAGGCTGTACAGCCATTTCCTCCAGTAGCGTCTGCTGTTGTGCATGATGCATGCGCATCCCCATGCCTACACGCGTACCAGACTCCAGAGCGCGAATGAGCACGCTGCCTTTTTCCAGTAGCGTTTGCCGCGCGGCGCCACTTTCCCGCCCATAGTCCCGAATGGTCATAATCGAAAACCAGCCGACCAAAACCAGGATTGCCGCCAGCAAGAGTCGGCTCAACCACTTTGCCACCGTATCCTTATAAAGACGCATACGCTCTCCCTTCACCCCGCCTGTTCCTTTCATCGTTGCAGGTATACAGCAGAAATCATGCCATTTTTTCCCCCTGATAACCCTGCCCTCAGACACAAACAGCTGAAAGTAACGGGTAAAAATGACTCGCTGGCGCGTTCTGGCGAGTCATTTTTACTCGTTTCCCTGCAAAGACGGCGGGTACAACGCCCGCAGGACTGGGATTGCCGCTTTGGCACGGAAGATGCAAAAGGAAATGTAAGCTAACCAACAGGAGAACGAACGATGAAACGGAACAACAAACTGGCACTGATTGCACTTTCTCTTATCGCACTTGGCTCCACCCCAGTACTGGCACAGAATCACTGGGGATATGGTGATGGAATGCAGCAACGGGGTGGTACGCCAATGACCGCTGAGCAGCAGGCTGCTGCACAGAAAATCTATGATGATTATTATTCCCAGACCAGCGCGTTGCGCCAACAGCTGACATCTAAACGTTATGAGTACAATGCACTATTAACGGCCGGCTCGCCGGACACGGCAAAAATTAACGCCGTTGCAAAAGAGATGGAAGCGTTGAATCAGTCTCTGGACGAGCAGCGCGTTAAACGTGATGTCGCAATGGCGCAGGCTGGCGTGCCACGTGGCGCGGGAATGGGCTACGGCGGATGCGGCGGTGGCGGTAACCATCGCGGCGGCGGCCATATGGGAATGGGCCACTGGTAAAAGACTTAATGCCTGATGACGCTATACGGATCAGGCCTGCTGATTTCCTGTATTCAGGTTTTCAGAAAGTTTTGGCTGTAGGCTGCCAGTGACAAAAATCTTCATTGGCGACCAGCAGTAGCTGCGACCCTTCGGGCGCTTCCAGCCATGCCACACTCACCTCTACGGATGAATGTCTCTGGCGGCGCTCGATATGGTTTATCGCCCACGACTCCAGGTCTGGCTTCAGCGTTTCACCTTCACAGGTTGTGAGTGTGTTATCCGCATGCCAACGTCCCTGACGCAATATCACCCGCCCCTGACGCAGCGCATCGCTGGTCTGGCGAATTTGATCGGCTCGATAGCGGTAAAGCGCGATTTGATCGCTGGAAAGCTGCTGCTTTTGCCCGTCGACTTCACGCTGCATGAAGCTCAGTTCGCCCCGGTCATCGAAGCGTATACGGACATGTTCAGCCGGTTTACTGTAAACGTTGAGTTCTATCAGAGAGAGCGAATCACCCTGCCAGCGGTATTCACTGGTAGTGGTTTCGCCTTTACGCCACGGACTAAATACCGAGAGCAAGTGAACATCGTCACCGGAGTCTTTACGCCAAATGCGTACCGCCCCCTGATCGCCAACATAGCCGCTGGCCGTGAAAGGAGGAAGCTCAGAATGGCTACCGCAGGCAGACAGTAACAGAACACCTGAAAGCCAAAGCGTATGACGCCAGATGGACAAAAGGGGCGAAACCGCCCCTTCGTTAAAACTGTTCACTGCCACGCGAATTACTTAACCGCGTCTTTCAGTGCTTTACCAGAAACAAATGCCGGTACGTTAGCTGCGGCGATTTTGATTTCTTTACCGGTCTGCGGGTTGCGGCCAGTGCGCTCAGCACGGTGGTTCACTTTGAAGGTACCGAAACCAACCAGTTGTACAGCATCGCCTTCTTTCAGAGACTCAGTAATAGCAGCCAGAGTGGATTCCAGAGCAGCTTTAGCCTGTGTTTTAGACAGTTCTGCTTTGTCTGCAATTACATCAATCAGTTGAGTCTTGTTCATAAGTTATCCTTACAATGTGTTTATCGCTTGCTAAGCATCGAGTGCGACGGAAATGCCAGAAAAGCACTCTCCTGCATACACGCACCGATAGCCACTTTTTTTCGCCCCCCAAATGTAGACCAGACCGGGGGCGGATGGGAAGCCTTCAGGCACGACAAATCAGGCGTTAAATCACGTTTTGTGGTGTCATTGCTGAAAATTTATACCAATATTGCTCTCGCCAGCCTCGCGCAGGTCTGCACGCAGCCCTTTTATCAGCTCAATATCGCGTTCTTCACAGTCGGCTAAAAGTCGGAAAATTTCCCACTGAATATCCCATTCTTGCTCAACGGCAGGGTTCTCTTTGAGCTCTTCATCGGTCATTTCGCGACCAGCCTGAGTCATTTCCAGCATCGCAACCGTCGTAATCGAAGCCTTACTAACTTCGATTGCATGCTCCAGCGTTTCACCGCTAAGACGCGAATGCATCAGTTCGCTTAATGCCACACAAGCATCAATCGCCGGATAAACACCGTACAGATCGTAATCGTCTGCAGAAGGAATGGCCTCTTCAAACTTTTCCAGCTGGCTGTCGAAATTGATTTTCGCGTCTTTAACCGTCAGCGCTTCCCAAATCAGATCCAGAATTCGGCGGTAAATCTGTCCATCGCCAAATTCAGTTTGCTTGCAGAACATGGCGTAGTTTGGGTACATGCGTTCGCACAGACAGGCCATAAACGTGACGTGCTGCCAGCTTTCCAGCTTCTCCAGACGCAGGTGAATCGGATTTTGTAACATGATGAGTTCTCAAATACGGAAATTAGCCGCAGTTTACCCGATATGGGGCGTTTTTGCTGCAAGCCGAGTAAAAGCCGGGCGTTCGGATGCCACCGCATCCGCCCAGCGTGTGGGTTCCGGCAAACGATAGCCGTTCATACAGCGTTGAACCCACGCTAGTGCGCTGTCCATACTCACGCGGTGGCCCGTAGAAATAAACAACGGGTTACAGCGCGCTTTGCTGCGCCAGACCCATGCCAGTTGTTCGCCTTTATCCAGCAACGGCGCTAGCGCACCAGGTTCAGCAGCGAGCGGTTCAAACTTGCCGCACAATCGTTTTTTCGCCACACCAATCGTTGGCACGTCCACCAGTAGGCCAAAATGGCTGGCCACGCCCAGACGACGCGGGTGAGAAATGCCATGACCGTCAACGAACAGCAGATCTGGCTTGTACGAGAGCAGTTGCCAGGCGGCCATCAGCGCGGGAGTTTCACGAAAGGAGAGAAATCCGGGTATGTAGGGCATGGTGGTGGCGATACGCGCCACCTTGTATTCGACCAGTTCAAGCGTGGGATACTTCAGTAAGACTATTGCGGCTCGCGTCACTTCACCACCCTGCTCAAACCCAACGTCCGCCCCGCCGATCAGATCCGGCGGATCGTTCTCCAGACGATCCTCGCGGATCACTGAAGAAGCCAGTTCAAGCTGCTGCGCGCGTAATGACGCGAGATCCATGATGACTCCTTAGCGGTGGTACTGTTCGGACAACCGATGTACCGCCTCCACAAAGACACCCGCATGTTCTGGCGGGACGTCCTGATGAATGCCGTGGCCCAGGTTAAAGACATGCCCTTCACCCTGACCAAATCCGGCCAGAATTGTCGCCACCTCTTCTTCGATGCGGGCCGGCGGCGCATACAGCATGGACGGATCCATATTGCCCTGTAGCGCCACTTTATGACCTACACGACGACGCGCATCGGCAATGTCAGTGGTCCAGTCGAGACCTAACGCATCACAGCCGGTTTCCGCCATCGCTTCCAGCCACTGACCACCGCCTTTGGTAAACAGGGTCACCGGTACGCGACGACCTTCGTTCTCGCGCAGCAGGCCATCAACGATTTTGTGCATGTAGTACAAAGAAAACTGCTGATAGTCGCGACCGGTCAGCACGCCACCCCAGGTGTCGAAAATCATCACCGACTGCGCACCCGCTTTGATCTGCGCGTTCAGGTACAGCGTGACGCTCTTCGCCAGCTTATCAAGCAGCAGATGCAGCGCTTTAGGGTCGGCGTACATCATCTTTTTAATCACGGTGAAGGCTTTGCTGCTGCCGCCTTCAACCATGTAGGTCGCCAGCGTCCACGGGCTACCGGAGAAGCCGATCAGCGGCACTTCGCCTTTCAGTTCACGACGGATAGTGCGCACCGCGTTCATCACGTACCCCAGCCCATCTTCCGGGTCCGGGATCGGCAGTTTGTCGACATCAGCCTTGCTGGTAATCGGAGAGGTGAAGCGTGGGCCTTCTCCTGCTTCAAAATACAGCCCGAGTCCCATCGCATCCGGGATCGTCAGGATATCCGAGAAGAGGATCGCGGCATCAAGTTTATAGCGACGCAGCGGCTGTAGCGTGACTTCGCAGGCCAGCTCGGCATTTTTGCACAGCGCCATAAAATCGCCCGCTTCGGCACGGGTAGCTTTGTATTCCGGTAGATAGCGGCCTGCCTGGCGCATCATCCATACCGGAGTGACATCAACGGGCTGGCGCAGCAGCGCACGCAGATAACGATCGTTCTTCAGTTCGGTCATTTTTGCAGTTCCTTATTGCGTCAGTCCGTCAGTGTATCACCACTCGCTCTTTACTCGTACTCAGCCCGACACATTGCCACAGTGTCTTCAATCAATCGACGCGCGACAGTACCCGGCGGGGGCAAGAGCGGTAAATCGTCATAGCGATACCAGTTCGCTTCCAGCAGCTCTTTCGGGTCGATGACGATTTCGCCGCTATCATACTCTGCCATAAATGCGGTCATCAAAGACTGCGGGAATGGCCATGGCTGAGAAGTGACATAGCGCAGGTTTTTCACCTTAATGCCGCTCTCTTCCATAACTTCACGCGCCACCGCCTGTTCTAAGGTCTCACCCACTTCGACAAAACCCGCCAGTACGGTATGCACGCCGTTACGATGGCGAACATGTTGGGCAAGCAGGATGGAATCATCTCGGCGAATAGCGACGATTATGCACGGGGCAATTTGCGGGTAATAACGTTCACGGCAGTGGCTACAGAGCATCGCCCACTCCGTTTTACTCGGGTGCATGGGATGGCCGCAGTAGCCGCAGAATTTATGCGAGCGATAGAACTCCGCCAGCTGTACGCCGCGTCCGGCCAGTTGAAACAGGCCAACATCCTGGTCAATGACCTGGCGCACCGACCCCATATCGTGTCGACGCTGCTGCTGCACCAGCCAGACAGTCTCCCCTTCCCACTCGCCTATTGGCAGCGCGCGCTGACCAATCAGATCAAAACGGGCTGCGTCGCCATAAGGTAGCTCGCCATGAGGTAACCATAACTTTTGCTCATGACTGACGATCCACCAGCCGCTATCTAATTTTTCAATTATACGATCCATATCTCTTGCGCAACCTTTGCTTCACAGGCATGTTGTTTACATTATTTTTACATTTACGGGTGAGCAGTTCCTAAACACCATCTTGCGGAGTCAATCATGCTAAACCAGCTGGAAAGCCTGACGGAGCACGTCAGAGGAAGTAATAAACTGGTTGATCGCTGGCTACATGTACGTAAGCACCTGCTCGTGGCTTACTACAATCTGGTTGGCATTAAGCCTGGCAAAGAATCGTACATGCGACTCAATGAAAAGGCGCTGGATGATTTTTGTCAGAGCCTGGTCGATTACCTCTCCACCGGACACTTCAGTATTTATGAACGTATTCTCCATAAATTGGAAGGGAACGGGCAGCTTTTAAAAGCCACAAAAATTTGGCCGCTGCTGGAAGCCAATACGCAGCTGATCATGGACTACTATGACTCCAGCCTGGAAACTGCGATTGATCATGATAATTTCCTTGAATTTCAACAGGTTTTATCGGATCTCGGCGAGGCACTAGAAGCCCGATTCGTGCTGGAAGATAAGCTGATCATGCTGGTATTTGACGCAATGCACGAGAGTAGCACTCTCAAACGTCATGCTTGAGATTTGCGGCATTAACGCGTAGTTTACATTCATTACCTCTTTATTGAGGTTACTTCTTGTCGGAGTGCTTATTTTCCGCAGCAGCATGAGTGGAAAAGGCTGAGACCGTTAATTCGGGATCCGCGGAACCTGATCAGGTTAAAACCTGCGAAGGGAACAAGAGTCAATCTACAATAGCATCGCCCCCGGGCGAGCTTCTCTCTTGCTTCATCCGTCGTCTGACAAGCCATATCCTTACTTTTATTTGGAATGAGCTATGTCTGCCACTACTAAACCATCACGCCGCGAACAGCGCGCTCAAGCCCAACACTTTATCGATACCCTGGAAGGGACCGCCTTCCCTAACTCAAAACGCATCTATATCACCGGTTCGCAGCCGGATATCCGCATTCCGATGCGCGAAATTCAGCTCAGCCCGACGCTGACTGGCGGTAGCAAAGACAACCCGCAGTTCGAAGAAAACGAAGCCGTTCCGGTATACGACACCTCCGGACCGTATGGCGATCCTGACGTGGCGATTAACGTCCAGCAGGGCCTGGCAAAGCTGCGCCAGCCGTGGATTGCGGCGCGTAACGATAGCGAAGAATTAGACGACCGGAGTTCCGCTTATACCAAAGAACGTCTGGCCGACGATGGCCTGGACGATCTGCGTTTCACCGGCCTGCTGACGCCAAAGCGCGCCAAAGCCGGTAAGCGTGTCACCCAATTACACTACGCCCGCCAGGGAATAGTGACCCCGGAGATGGAGTTCATCGCCATCCGTGAAAACATGGGCCGCGAGCGCATTCGCAGTGAAGTGCTTCGCCACCAGCATCCGGGGATGAACTTTGGCGCACGCCTGCCGGAAAACATCACACCGGAATTCGTGCGTGATGAAGTGGCCGCGGGCCGCGCGATTATTCCTGCCAACATCAACCACCCGGAATCCGAGCCGATGATTATCGGTCGCAACTTCCTGGTGAAGGTTAACGCCAACATCGGTAACTCTGCCGTCACCTCCTCCATTGAAGAGGAGGTAGAGAAGCTGGTGTGGTCGACGCGCTGGGGCGCTGACACGGTGATGGATCTCTCCACCGGTCGCTATATCCACGAAACCCGCGAGTGGATCCTGCGTAACAGTCCGGTACCGATCGGTACTGTGCCGATCTACCAGGCGCTGGAGAAGGTCAACGGGATCGCCGAAGATCTCACCTGGGAAGCCTTCCGCGACACGCTGCTGGAGCAGGCCGAACAGGGCGTCGACTACTTCACCATTCACGCGGGCGTGCTGCTGCGCTACGTGCCGATGACTGCCAAACGCCTGACCGGCATTGTCTCACGCGGCGGTTCAATTATGGCGAAATGGTGCCTTTCTCATCACAAAGAGAACTTCCTGTACGAACATTTCCGCGAGATTTGCGAAATCTGCGCCGCCTACGACGTCTCTTTGTCGCTGGGTGACGGCCTGCGCCCAGGTTCAATTCAGGATGCGAACGACGAAGCGCAGTTCTCCGAGCTGCATACGCTGGGCGAGCTGACCAAAATCGCCTGGGAATACGACGTGCAGGTGATGATAGAAGGCCCAGGTCATGTGCCCATGCATATGATCCAGCGCAACATGACCGAAGAGCTGGAGCACTGCCATGAAGCACCGTTCTACACTTTAGGACCGTTGACCACCGATATCGCACCGGGCTACGACCACTTCACTTCCGGGATCGGTGCGGCGATGATCGGCTGGTTTGGCTGCGCGATGCTGTGCTACGTCACGCCAAAAGAGCACCTCGGCCTGCCGAACAAAGAAGATGTTAAGCAAGGGTTGATTACCTACAAGATTGCCGCCCACGCCGCTGACTTAGCAAAAGGTCATCCAGGCGCGCAGATCCGCGATAACGCCATGTCGAAAGCGCGTTTCGAATTCCGCTGGGAAGACCAGTTTAACCTCGCGCTCGACCCGTTCACCGCCCGCGCCTACCACGATGAAACACTGCCACAGGAGTCCGGCAAGGTCGCCCACTTCTGCTCCATGTGCGGGCCGAAGTTCTGCTCGATGAAAATCAGCCAGGAGGTTCGCGACTACGCTGCTGCACAAACGATTGAAGTCGGCATGGCGGATATGTCGGAGAACTTCCGAGCCAAAGGCGGCGAAATCTACCTCAAAAAAGAGGAGGCGTAATGTACCAGCCTGATTTCCCGACCGTGCCGTTTCGCCTCGGGCTTTACCCGGTGGTAGACAGCGTGGAATGGATTGAACGCTTGCTGCAGGCGGGCGTACGCACAATCCAACTGCGCATTAAAGATAAGCGTGATGAAGAGGTCGAAGCCGACGTTATGGCCGCCATTGAACTGGGTCGTCGCTATAACGCCAGCCTGTTTATCAACGACTACTGGCGTCTGGCAATTAAGCACCGCGCTTACGGCGTACATCTGGGCCAGGAAGACCTTGAAACCACCGACCTGAAGGCGATCCAGGCGGCGGAGCTACGCCTGGGGGTCTCCACTCACGATGATATGGAGATTGACGTCGCGCTCGCCGCTAAGCCTTCTTATATCGCGCTGGGTCATGTCTTCCCCACGCAAACCAAACAGATGCCTTCCGCCCCGCAGGGACTTACGCAACTGGCAAACCATATTGAACGATTAGCGGATTACCCGACCGTCGCCATTGGCGGTATCAGCCTTGAGCGCGCCCCGGCAGTACTGGCGACCGGCGTCGGCAGCATTGCCGTGGTCAGCGCCATTACCCAGGCGGCTGACTGGCAGGTCGCTACGGCCCAACTACTGGATATCGCGGGAGTGGGCGATGAATGACCGCGACTTTATGCGTTACAGCCGGCAGATCCTGCTCGGCGATATCGCCATTGAAGGCCAGCAAAAGCTACTCGATAGCCATGTGCTGATTGTCGGTTTAGGCGGGTTAGGTTCGCCTGCCGCGCTGTATCTGGCGGGAGCAGGCATCGGAAAACTGACGCTGGTAGACGATGACGACATTCATCTGAGCAATCTGCAGCGCCAGATCCTGTTTACCACTGATGATATCGCACGTTCAAAATCGCAGGTTGCCCAGCAGCGCCTGACGCGGCTCAACCCGGATATCGAGCTGGTGTCACTCCAGCAGCGACTGAAAGGCGATGCGCTTCGGCATGCGGTAGCGCGTGCCGATGTGGTGCTCGACTGTACCGATAACATGGCCACGCGCCAGGAAATTAACGCCGCCTGCGTAACGCTCAACACCCCGCTCGTCACCGCCAGCGCCGTCGGCTTTGGCGGCCAACTGATGGTGCTGACGCCCCCGTGGGAACAAGGATGTTACCGCTGCCTGTGGCCGGACGATGTAGAGCCCGAACGCAATTGCCGTACCGCCGGTATCGTCGGACCGGTTGTGGGCGTGATGGGCACCTTGCAGGCGTTGGAAGCGATTAAATTGCTCAGCGGTATTGAGACGCCCAGCGGAGAGCTACGCCTGTTTGACGGTAAAACCAGCAAGTGGCGCAGCTTCGCACTACGACGTGCCAGCGGCTGCCCGGTATGCGGAGGGCAACATGCAGATTCAGTTCAATGATGAGCCGATGCAGTGCGCCGAAGGACAAACCGTCAGTGGGCTGCTCACTACGCTTAATCAGCTTAAACCGGGCGCGGCGCTGGCGCTCAATCAGCAGATCCTCCCGCGCGAGCAGTGGGAGCAGCAAATCGTGCAGGAAGGCGACCAGATCCTGCTTTTTCAGGTTATTGCAGGGGGTTGATATGTTACGTATTGCCGACAAAACGTTTGATTCGCATCTGTTCACCGGCACCGGAAAATTTGCTTCATCGCAGCTGATGGTCGAGGCGATTCGCGCCTCCGGCAGCCAACTGGTAACGCTGGCCATGAAGCGCGTGGATTTGCGTCAGCACAACGATGCCATTCTGGCGCCGCTGGTAGAAGCTGGTGTGACGCTGTTGCCCAACACTTCGGGGGCAAAAACCGCTGAAGAGGCGATTTTTGCTGCCCAGTTAGCGCGTGAAGCGCTGGGCACAAACTGGCTGAAATTAGAAATCCATCCGGACACCCGCTGGCTGTTACCCGATCCAATAGAAACATTGAAAGCTGCAGAAGCACTGGTGAAAAAGGGCTTCGTGGTGCTGCCTTACTGTGGCGCAGATCCGGTGCTGTGCAAACGGCTGGAAGAAGTCGGCTGTTCTGCAGTCATGCCGCTCGGCGCGCCCATCGGTTCTAATCAGGGGCTGGAAACCAAAGCGATGCTGGAGATTATTATCCAACAGGCGACCGTGCCGGTGGTGGTTGATGCAGGCATCGGCGTCCCCAGCCACGCCACGCAGGCGCTGGAAATGGGCGCCGACGCGGTGCTGGTCAATACGGCAATCGCGGTAGCCGACAGCCCGGTGATGATGGCAACCGCCTTCCGTCTGGCCGTTGAAGCTGGCTTGCTGGCACGCCAGGCGGTACCAGGAAGCAAAAGTTCGCAGGCAAGTCCCACCAGCCCGTTAACCGGATTCCTGGAGGCCTTCGCATGAAAACGTTCAGTGACCGCTGGCGACAGCTGGACTGGGACGACATCCGCCTGCGTATCAACGGTAAAACCGCCGCTGACGTGGAGCGCGCCCTCAACGCTTCGCATCTTAGTCGCGACGATCTGATGGCATTGCTCTCTCCTGCCGCCGCCGATTATCTGGAGCCGCTGGCGCAGCGGGCGCAGAAGCTCACCCGTCAGCGTTTTGGTAACACGGTGAGCTTTTACGTGCCGTTGTATCTCTCCAACCTTTGCGCCAACGACTGCACCTACTGCGGTTTTTCGATGAGCAACCGTATCAAACGCAAAACGCTGGACGAAGATGAGATAACACGGGAGTGTGCGGCTATCCGTGAGCTGGGTTTTGAGCATCTGCTGCTGGTCACCGGTGAACATCAGGCCAAAGTGGGGATGGATTACTTTCGTCGCCATTTGCCTGCCATTCGCCGCCAGTTCGCCTCTTTACAGATGGAGGTACAGCCGTTGTCAGAGGCTGAATATGCAGAGCTGAAGACGCTGGGGCTGGATGGCGTGATGGTGTATCAGGAGAGCTACCATGAGGCAACTTACGCTCGTCACCATTTAAAAGGGAAAAAGCAGGATTTCTTCTGGCGCCTGGAAACGCCGGACAGGCTGGGCCGCGCAGGGATCGACAAAATCGGTCTTGGCGCGTTGATTGGTTTGTCCGACAGCTGGCGGGTTGATTGCTATATGGTGGCTGAACATCTGCTATGGATGCAGCAGCATTACTGGCAGAGCCGTTACTCTATCTCCTTCCCTCGCCTGCGCCCATGCACCGGAGGCGTTGAGCCTGCATCGATCATGGATGAGCGACAGTTGGTCCAGACCATTTGCGCGTTTCGTTTACTGGCACCAGAAATTGAGCTGTCGCTCTCCACCCGCGAATCACCATGGTTTCGTGACCATATGATCCCGTTGGCGATCAACAACGTCAGCGCCTTCTCAAAAACCCAGCCCGGTGGTTATGCCGATAACCACCCCGAACTGGAACAGTTTTCCCCGCACGACGATCGTCGCCCAGAAGCCGTTGCTGAAGCACTCATGGCGCAGGGATTACAGCCCGTGTGGAAAGACTGGGACAGCTATCTGGGGCGCGCTTCACAGCTACCGTAAGTCAGGAGCGATCGCATAAAACAAAAAAACCCGCTTTCGCGGGTTTTTTCTTCACTGGTACTTAACTGCTCAGGCTCTGGCCTTCATCGCTATCGTAAGCGTTCGTGAAATTATCGGCGTTTACAGCGCGACAACGTTAACAGCAGACGGGCCTTTAGCGCCATTCTCCACGGAGAACTCCACCTTTTGACCTTCGTCTAATGTTTTAAAATCGTTACTCTGGATAGCGGAGAAATGCACAAACACATCCTTGCTACCGTCCTGAGGAGTGATAAAGCCGAAGCCTTTATCAGAGTTAAACCATTTTACTAAACCAGTCATTTTGTTAGACATAGATACTTCCTTTCATGTTTTTGAGCTGCTTATGCAGCGAAGATGGCCTGTTTTGCAGAAATTAACTTATGGGGCACTTAGGGAGGAGGCTCATGAAGAAGAGTATCTGAGGATAACGCTTGAACTGAGAACTGCTTTACTAAAACTGCTTGCATAAGGTCTGTGTTCCAAACCGATGTCGCTATAGTAGTCCCACTTCTAATCATTAAGCAACCATTAATTTTTTTAATACCCACTGAGTGATGCAATGTTGAACCATCGCGGCCAAGCATCCTGGATAACAGCTTGATCTACAATGAACAAAAGCCCCGACTATTGCAGTCAGGGCTTTACGTTACTACACACTTCAAATTTAACATTAATAAACTTAACGATTTAATACTGCTGATGGTACTACTTTAAAATGTACACGTTTACTATAGATAATATTGGATATTGATACTAACTAAAGCTTTCCTCTATTTACCGTTAAACACATTCCACCCGCTTGATAATAGAACTCAAGGCTGGTGACCTAAACAAGTACACTTCCCCTCGCGACATATACTCTTTGATGCGTTGCCTTATTTCCCTCGTGATAACCAAAAAAGAAGAAATCACGAACATTTACTATTAAATCATGGCGTTACATCGTCGCGTTTTACTGATTTTTTGCGATTAGATATATCAACTACGTGGCCTGAAAGCATTGTCGAGGTGAAAAAATAGCGTTTTCAGCATCGACTATCCCATACAAAAAATACTTCGTGGCCTTTATCGCAAACCCCAATCAAGCTCTACTAACACTTACTACGTTAACAGCAAACTACAATTTCTCCGCTGTTAAGTATTAACATACGGGTTTAAAAAACGCTGTCAATACTGTTTTTTATAACATGTATTTATTGACAGTAATTATATATTCCAGCATGTGATAAGCGAGTCAAAAAGCCGCTGGCCCTGGTCCAGATCGCAGGGTTCTGCCTCTTTTTGTAACCGGTTTCAGAAAAAGCGGCTTTCTTTGTGATGCCTTGCACACATTCGTTGCAAAGCAGTTGTTGCTATAGCTGGCTCGCGATAATTATCAATTCACACATGTTGATCGAGACTGCTTATGAAAAACATCGTTTTATGCTGTGCCGCCGGAATGTCCACCAGCATGCTGGTGCAAAGGATGAAAGATGCCGCCCAGAAAAAAGGCGTCGACGTCACCATCAAAGCCGTCCCGGTGGCCGAGTTTGAAGAGAATATCGCTACAGCGGATATCGTTTTGCTCGGTCCACAGGTTAAGTATGAACAGGCCAAGCTACAGGCGATCGCCGACCCACTAGGCAAAAAGGTCGCCGTTATCGACATGATGGATTACGGCATGATGAAAGGCGATGCGGTACTGGATAAGGCGCTGAAACTACTGGAGTGATGGTATGGAAGAGTTAGAAACGATCATCATGGAGTTATTGGTAAACGCTGGCGCTGCACGCAGCCAGGCCCTGACGGCACTGCAACTGGCTCGTAAGGGTGATTTCTCCGCTGCAGAACAAGCAATGACGGAATCACGCGAGTACGTCAAACAGGCACATAAAATCCAGACCCAGCTGATCGGCATTGATGAAGGTACCGGCAAACTACCGGTTAATCTCATCACCGTTCATTCGCAGGACCACCTGATGAATGCCATGGTGATTCAGGATCTGGCCGGCGATATGATTGAGCTTTATCGGCGGTTACCACCGGTAAATTAATGACACTGCCGGATGGTTTCGTAGACCTGATAATCGCCATCAGAAATAACATAGACATAAAAAAACCCGCCGAAGCGGGTTTTTTTATTATGGTCGGCAACGATTAATCGTTGTCAGAACCGCCCAGGCCTGCGTTCAGCAGTTCTGCCAGGCTGGCAGACGCATCTTCAGCAGTTACCTGCGGTGCAGCTGGCAGTTCGCCCGCTGCGCGACGACGCATACGATCCTGGTGGTACGCATAACCAGTACCTGCCGGGATCAGACGACCCACGATGACGTTCTCTTTCAGACCGCGCAGTTCATCACGTTTACCTGCAACAGCTGCTTCGGTCAGGACACGCGTGGTTTCCTGGAACGATGCTGCAGAGATGAAGGACTCGGTTGCCAGAGACGCTTTGGTGATACCCAGCAGATCGCGGGAGAACGTTGCACCCACTTTGCCGTTCGCTTCCAGCTCGCGGTTTGCGATCTTGACGCGGGAGTATTCAACCTGCTCGCCTTCCAGGAAGTCGGAGCTACCAGCGCTTTCTATGGTGGCTTTACGCAGCATCTGACGAACGATAACTTCGATGTGTTTATCGTTAATCTTAACGCCCTGCAGACGGTATACGTCCTGAACTTCGTTAACGATGTAACGAGTTACAGCATGCACACCACGCAGACGCAGGATGTCGTGCGGCGCTTCCGGACCGTCGGAAACCACGTCACCACGTTCTACACGTTCACCTTCGAACACGTTGAGCTGACGCCATTTCGGAATCATCTCTTCGTAAGGTTCGCTACCGTCTACCGGGGTGATGACCAGACGACGTTTACCTTTGGTTTCTTTACCGAAGGAAATGATGCCGTTGATTTCAGCCAGGATTGCCGGCTCTTTCGGACGACGTGCTTCGAACAGGTCCGCAACGCGCGGCAGACCACCGGTGATATCCTTGGTACCGCCGGATTCCTGCGGAACACGCGCCAGGGTGTCACCAGAGCTGATCTGTACGCCATCTTCCAGCTGAACAATCGCTTTACCCGGCAGGAAGTACTGAGCAGGCATATCGGTGCCTGGGATCAGAACGTCGTTGCCCTGAGCATCAACAATTTTCAGTGCCGGACGCAGGTCTTTACCACCCGCAGTACGCTCTGCAGAATCCAGAACCACCAGAGAAGACAGACCGGTCAGCTCGTCGGTCTGACGAGTAATGGTCTGGCCGTCGATCATGTCAGTGAAGCGGACGAAACCACTCACTTCGGTGATAACCGGCATGGTGTGCGGATCCCAGTTTGCTACGGTTTCGCCGCCAGCAACCTGTTCGCCATCACCTTTCGCCATAACGGAGCCGTAAGGCACTTTATAGCTTTCTTTGGTACGGCCGAATTCGTCGATCAGTTTCAGTTCGGTGTTACGTGAGGTGATAACCAGTTTACCGCTGGAGTTCACAACCGACTTCGCGTTGCTCAGACGGATGCTACCTTTGTTTTTCACCTGGATGCTGGATTCAGCAGCCGCACGAGATGCCGCACCACCGATGTGGAACGTACGCATCGTCAGCTGTGTACCCGGTTCACCGATGGACTGTGCCGCGATAACGCCGATTGCTTCACCTTTGTTGATGATGTGGCCACGCGCCAGGTCACGACCATAGCAGTGCGCACATACACCAAAGTCAGTGTCACAAGATACAACGGAACGGACTTTAACGGAGTCTACGGAGTTCTCTTCCAGCAGATCACACCACTGTTCGTGCAGCAGCGTGTTGCGTGGAACCAGAATATCCGCCGTACCCGGCTTCAGAACGTCTTCAGCAGTTACACGACCCAGAACGCGATCGCGCAGCGGCTCTTTAACGTCACCACCCTCGATAACCGGGGTCATGGTGATGCCTTCCAGAGTGCCGCAATCGTCTTCAGTAACAACCAGGTCCTGCGCGACGTCAACCAGACGACGAGTCAGATAACCGGAGTTCGCTGTTTTCAGTGCGGTATCCGCCAGACCTTTACGAGCACCGTGAGTAGAGATGAAGTACTGGAGTACGTTCAGACCTTCACGGAAGTTCGCGGTGATTGGCGTTTCGATGATGGAGCCATCTGGCTTCGCCATCAGACCACGCATACCGGCCAGCTGACGAATCTGTGCTGCAGAACCACGCGCACCGGAGTCGGCCATCATGTAGATGCTGTTGAAGGAAACCTGCTGCTCTTCTACGCCGTCACGGTTAATAACGGTTTCAGTTTGCAGGTTATCCATCATCGCTTTGGATACACGATCGTTCGCCGCAGCCCAGATATCGATAACTTTGTTATAGCGTTCGCCTGCGGTTACCAGACCAGACTGGAACTGCTCCTGGATCTCAGCAACTTCAGCTTCCGCTTCAGAGATGATCTCGTGTTTCTTCTCTGGGATGACCATGTCATCAATACCAACAGATGCACCTGAACGCGCTGCATATGCAAAGCCGGTGTACATTGTCTGGTCAGCGAAGATAACGGTCGGCTTCAGGCCCAAAATGCGGTAACAGGTGTTCAGCATTTTGGAGATAGCTTTCTTGCCCAGCGCCTGGTTGACGATGGAGAAAGGCAGACCTTTCGGTACGATCATCCACAGAATTGCACGGCCAACGGTCGTGTCTTTCAGGCTGGTTTTCGCAACGAATTCGCCGTTTTCATCTTTTTCGTATTCGGTGATACGCACTTTAACGCGCGCATGCAGAGAGGCCAGACCTGCGCGATAGATACGCTCAGCTTCTTTCGGGCCAGTCAGCACCATGCCTTCGCCTTTGGCGTTAACACAGTCACGGGTCATGTAGTACAGACCCAATACAACGTCCTGAGACGGAACGATGATAGGTTCGCCGTTCGCCGGAGACAGGATGTTGTTGGTAGACATCATCAGCGCACGCGCTTCGAGCTGGGCTTCCAGCGTCAGCGGTACGTGAACAGCCATCTGGTCACCATCGAAGTCGGCGTTATATGCCGCACAAACCAGCGGGTGCAGCTGGATAGCTTTACCTTCGATCAGTACCGGTTCAAATGCCTGGATACCCAGACGGTGCAGTGTTGGTGCACGGTTCAGCAGTACCGGGTGTTCGCGGATAACTTCATCCAAGATATCCCAAACGACAGCTTCTTCACGCTCAACCATTTTCTTAGCGGCTTTGATGGTGGTGGCCAGGCCACGCAGTTCCAGCTTGCCGTAGATGAACGGTTTGAACAGTTCCAGTGCCATTTTCTTCGGCAGACCGCACTGATGCAGACGCAGGTATGGACCTACGGTGATTACAGAACGACCGGAGTAGTCAACACGCTTACCGAGCAGGTTCTGACGGAAACGACCCTGCTTACCTTTGATCATGTCGGCCAAAGATTTCAGAGGACGTTTGTTAGAACCGGTGATCGCACGACCACGACGACCGTTATCCAGCAGGGCGTCAACCGCTTCCTGCAGCATACGTTTTTCGTTGCGTACGATGATGTCCGGCGCAGCCAGATCCAGCAGACGCTTCAGACGGTTGTTACGGTTGATAACGCGACGATACAGATCGTTCAGATCCGACGTTGCGAAACGACCACCATCCAGCGGAACCAGCGGACGCAGATCTGGCGGCAGAACCGGCAGAACGGTCAGGATCATCCACTCTGGCTTGTTGCCAGACTGTACGAAGGCTTCCAGCAGTTTGATACGTTTGGTCAGCTTCTTACGCTTGGTTTCAGAGTTGGTTTCGTTCAGCTCTTCGCGCAGAGTTTCACACTCTTGCTCCAGATCCATGCTTTTCAGCAGAGCCTGGATAGCTTCCGCACCCATCTTCGCGTCGAATTCGTCACCGAATTCTTCCAGCGCGTCCAGATACTGCTCTTCAGTCAGGATCTGTTGACGTTCCAGGTTAGTCATACCGCCTTCGATAACTACATAAGATTCGAAGTACAGTACGCGCTCGATATCGCGCAGCGGCATATCAAGCAGCAGACCGATACGGGACGGCAGAGATTTCAGGAACCAGATATGAGCAGTCGGAGACGCCAGCTCGATGTGGCCCATACGCTCACGGCGTACTTTAGTCTGGGTCACTTCAACGCCGCACTTCTCACAGATCACACCACGGTGTTTCAGGCGCTTGTACTTACCGCACAGGCACTCGTAGTCTTTTACCGGCCCAAAGATACGGGCGCAGAAAAGGCCGTCACGTTCAGGTTTGAACGTACGGTAGTTGATGGTTTCCGGCTTCTTAACTTCACCGAAAGACCATGAACGGATCATGTCTGGCGAGGCCAGAGCAATTTTGATCGCATCAAACTCTTCGGTTTTAGTCTGCGCTTTCAGAAACTTTAATAAATCTTTCACGGATTTGCTCCCGTCGGAGTTAGCACAATCTGGCGCTGGCTGTTACGCCAGCACCAGTGACCTGTTTGATCGAGAGTTACTCGTCTTCCAGCTCGATGTTGATACCCAGCGAACGAATCTCTTTCAACAGTACGTTGAAGGATTCCGGCATGCCTGGTTCCATCTGATGGTTGCCGTCCACGATGTTTTTATACATCTTAGTACGACCGTTCACGTCATCAGACTTAACGGTGAGCATTTCCTGCAGGGTGTATGCTGCGCCATATGCTTCCAGCGCCCACACTTCCATCTCCCCGAAGCGCTGACCACCGAACTGCGCCTTACCACCCAGCGGCTGCTGAGTAACCAGGCTGTAAGAACCGGTAGAACGCGCATGCATCTTGTCATCAACCAGGTGGTTCAGTTTCAGCATGTACATGTAGCCAACGGTAACCTGGCGCTCGAACTGCTCACCGGTACGACCGTCGAACAGTGTGATCTGACCGGAAGTCGGCAGGCCACCCAGCTGTAACAGTTCCTTGATTTCAGACTCTTTCGCACCGTCGAATACCGGCGTTGCGATCGGCATACCTTTTTTCAGGTTTTCAGCCAGACGCAGAACTTCTTCATCGCTGAAGGTATTCAGGTCAACTTTCTGACGAACATCTGAACCCAGATCGTAAGCACGCTGGATGAACTCGCGCAGTTTCGCGACTTCCTGCTGCTGTTTCAGCATGGCGTTGATCTTATCGCCGATACCTTTTGCAGCCATACCCAGGTGGGTTTCAAGGATCTGACCGATGTTCATACGCGATGGTACGCCCAGCGGGTTCAGTACGATATCTACCGGCGTACCGTTAGCATCGTGTGGCATATCTTCGATCGGGTTGATCTTAGAGATTACACCCTTGTTACCGTGACGACCTGCCATCTTATCACCAGGCTGGATCCGACGTTTAACCGCCAGATAAACCTTAACAATCTTCAGCACGCCCGGTGCCAGATCGTCGCCCTGAGTGATTTTACGGCGTTTCGCTTCGAGTTTTTTCTCGAATTCGTGTTTCAGTTCGTCGTACTGCTCAGCCAGTTGCTCCAGCTGATTCTGTTTCTCTTCGTCGGTCAGGCCGAGTTCTAACCAGCGGTCACGCGGCAGTTTGTCGAGCTTCTCAGCTTCAACACCACCGGAAACCAGCACAGCGTAGATACGGCTGAACAGGCCAGCTTCGAGGATCTGCAGTTCTTCAGACAGGTCTTTTTTCGCCTGCTTCAGCTGCATCTCTTCGATTTCCAGCGCACGTTTATCTTTTTCTACGCCATCGCGAGTAAAGACCTGAACGTCGATAATCGTACCGGAAACACCGTTTGGCACGCGCAGAGAAGAGTCTTTAACGTCAGACGCTTTCTCACCGAAGATTGCACGCAGCAGCTTCTCTTCTGGCGTTAGCTGGGTTTCACCTTTCGGCGTTACCTTACCAACCAGAATGTCGCCACCGGTCACTTCCGCACCGATATAAACGATACCGGATTCATCCAGTTTGGAGAGCGCAGCTTCACCCACGTTCGGGATGTCAGCGGTGATCTCTTCTGGCCCCAGCTTGGTGTCACGGGACACACATGCCAGTTCCTGAATGTGGATGGTAGTGAAACGGTCTTCCTGGACAACACGCTCGGATACGAGGATGGAGTCTTCGAAGTTGTAACCATTCCATGGCATGAATGCCACGCGCATGTTCTGACCCAGCGCCAGTTCACCGAGGTCGGTGGACGGACCGTCTGCCAGCACATCACCACGTTCAACCGGCTCGCCCAGAGATACACAAGGCATCTGGTTGATACAGGTGTTCTGGTTAGAACGGGTGTATTTGGTCAGGTTATAAATGTCGATACCTGCTTCGCCCGGGTACATCTCGTCTTCGTTAACTTTGATAACGATACGGGAAGCATCCACGTACTGAACAGTACCGCCACGTTTAGCAACTGCAGTAACACCGGAGTCAACGGCAACAGCACGTTCCATACCGGTACCAACCAGCGGCTTATCAGCGCGCAGAGTCGGAACCGCCTGACGTTGCATGTTCGCACCCATCAATGCACGGTTGGCGTCATCGTGTTCCAGGAACGGGATCAGGGACGCACCGACGGATACCACCTGCTGGGTGGATACGTCCATGTAGTCAACCTGGTCGCGGCTGAACAAGCTGGATTCGCCTTTGCTACGGCAGGTAACCAGATCTTCTACAAAGTGGCCTTCGTCATCCAGGTTGGAGTTCGCCTGAGCGATAACGTAATTGCCTTCTTCGATAGCAGACAGGTAATGAATTTCGTCAGTTACAACACCGTCGGTCACTTTACGGTACGGAGTCTCGAGGAAGCCGTATTCGTTAGTCTGTGCATACACGGACAGGGAGTTGATCAGACCGATGTTCGGACCTTCAGGCGTTTCGATTGGACATACGCGACCGTAGTGAGTCGGGTGTACGTCTCGAACTTCGAAGCCTGCGCGTTCACGGGTCAGACCGCCTGGGCCGAGTGCAGAGATACGACGTTTGTGCGTAATCTCAGACAGCGGGTTGTTCTGGTCCATAAACTGAGACAGCTGGCTGGAACCAAAGAACTCTTTCACTGCTGCAGAAATCGGCTTGGCGTTGATCATATCCTGAGGCATCAGGGTATCCAGATCGCCCAGAGACAGACGCTCTTTCACCGCACGCTCAACACGTACCAGGCCAACGCGGAACTGGTTTTCCGCCATTTCGCCTACGGAACGGATACGACGGTTGCCGAGGTGGTCGATATCATCGACTTCGCCTTTACCGTTACGGATATCGATGAGCTTCTTCATCACTTCGATGATGTCGTCTTTGCTCAGGATACCGGAACCTTCGATTTCGTCGCGCAGCAGAGAACGGTTGAACTTCATACGACCAACCGCAGACAGGTCATAGCGGTCTTCGGAGAAGAACAGGTTCTCGAACAGGCTTTCAGCAGCTTCACGAGTCGGCGGCTCACCAGGACGCATCATGCGGTAGATTTCTACCAGTGCGCTCAGACGATCGTTGGTTGGGTCAACACGTACAGTTTCAGAAATGTACGGACCGTGGTCCAGATCGTTAGTGAACAGCGTTTCGATACGCTTGTGACCAGACTGGCTCAGCTTAGCCAGCAGATCCAGGCTCAGCTCCATGTTAGCTGCGCAGATCAGCTCGCCAGTAGATTCGTCAACGTAGTCTTTAGCAGCAACTTTACCAGCAATGTATTCAACCGGAACTTCGATATGTTTGATATCGTCTTTTTCCAGTTGGCGAATGTGGCGCGCAGTGATGCGACGGCCTTTTTCGACGTAGACTTTGCCGTTAGCTTCAATGTCAAAGGATGCGGTTTCACCACGCAGGCGTTCCGGCACCAGTTCCATCTGCAACTTGTTGTCACGAATTTCAAAAACAACTTTTTCAAAGAACAGGTCAAGGATCTGCTCAGTGGTGTAGTTCAGTGCACGCAGAATAATGGTCGCAGGCAGTTTACGGCGACGGTCAATACGTACGAACAGGTTGTCCTTCGGATCGAATTCGAAGTCCAGCCAGGAACCACGGTAAGGGATGATGCGCGCGTTATACAGCACTTTACCCGAAGAGTGGGTTTTACCTTTGTCGGAGTCAAAGAAGACGCCAGGACTACGGTGCAGCTGAGAAACGATAACACGCTCAGTACCATTGATTACAAAGGTACCGTTGTCAGTCATGAGCGGAATTTCGCCCATGTAGACTTCTTGTTCTTTAATATCTTTTACGGTGCCTTCCGGCGCTTCGCGCTCGTAGATCACCAGACGCAGTTTTACGCGCAGCGGTGCGGAATAGGTCACGCCACGGATCTGACATTCCTGAACGTCAAACACCGGTTCGCCAAGGCGGTAGCTGACGTATTGCAGCTCGGAATTACCGCTGTAGCTCTGAATCGGGAAAACGGAACGGAAAGCTGCTTCCAGACCATACTGCCCTTCAGGATCTTGCTCGATGAACTTCTGAAACGAGTCAAGCTGGATAGAAAGGAGATAAGGTATGTCCAACACTTGTGGACGTTTACCAAAATCCTTACGAATACGTTTTTTCTCGGTATAGGAGTAAACCATTAGGGTTCCTCAGCTCGCTGACAAGTCGACCCATCTGTCCGACGAAGGGACAGTTTGTGCAACACTATTTTGTTGACCGGAAAATCGAATACTTTCCGCAATGCCTGTTGCTATCACGCTTAAACCATTTCATTGCGATTTACACAGAACTGATGCTCTGTCGCAGTATATTAAGACGTCGATAGAAACAAGCATTGAAAGGCACAGCAGTAGTCAAACAGTGTGAAATGCTACTGGCGCCTTACAGCGCAAAAAGGCTGGTGACTAAAAAGTCACCAGCCATCAGCCTAATTTCTTAGGCTGCAACCAGAAAAGTTGGCTTATTTAACTTCAACTTCAGCGCCAGCTTCTTCCAGAGATTTTTTCAGTGCTTCTGCGTCGTCTTTGCTGATGCCTTCTTTCAGGGCAGCCGGAGCAGATTCTACCAGGTCTTTAGCTTCTTTCAGACCCAGGCCAGTTGCGCCACGTACTGCTTTGATTACAGCAACTTTGTTAGCGCCAGCAGCTTTCAGAATTACGTCGAATTCAGTTTTTTCTTCAGCAGCTTCAGCCGGGCCAGCAGCTACAGCTACAGCAGCAGCAGCGGAAACACCGAATTTTTCTTCCATTGCAGAGATCAGTTCTACAACGTCCATTACGGACATAGCGGATACTGCTTCAATGATTTGATCTTTAGTGATAGACATTTAAATTGTTCCTGAAAATCAGAATAAGTTTATACGTAAGCAGATGCTTGAGAAAGATAACTGCGATTAAGCAGCTTCTTTCGCATCGCGTACAGCAGCCAGAGTACGAACCAGTTTGCCAGCCGAAGCTTCTTTCATGGTTGCCATCAGGCGTGCAATTGCTTCTTCGTAGGTCGGCAGAGTTGCCAGGCGATCGATTTGCGATGCCGGGATCAATTCACCTTCAAAGGCTGCGGCTTTGACCTCAAATTTTGCATTCGCTTTCGCGAACTCTTTGAACAGACGAGCAGCAGCGCCCGGGTGTTCCATAGAGTATGCAATCAGGGTCGGACCAACAAACGTGTCTTTCAGGCACTCGAACTGAGTACCTTCAACGACGCGGCGCAGCAGGGTGTTACGAACAACACGCATGTATACGCCAGCTTCACGACCTGCTTTACGCAGTTCAGTCATTTTATCTACAGTTACGCCACGGGAATCCGCAACTACTGCAGACAGCGCGCCTTTGGCTACTTCGCTGACTTCAGCAACAATCGCTTGTTTGTCTTGAAGATTTAAAGCCATTAGCTTTGCTCCTGGATGTTTGCCGGAACTCATGTTCCGGAACTCACTTCACTCTCCCCAACGGAAAGAGCGTCTAAATACGGTGAGCAGAAACAAGCCAGAGTATCAGAAATAATCTTAGCGTTCTGTCACCGTCTACGCAGGGCATTAAGTTTCTTACGAAACACCTGCGGTCTTCGACGGAGGCCTGGATAGGCCAGGCTCCAACGAACAAATCTTGTCTATGACTTCGCCCTTTGAACTGTAACCGCGTTAGCTGCTCTCGTTCACACCGGTCATGTAGTTAACTACACTCCCGGCGATTCACTCAATTGCTGCCTTGCTACAATTCAAATGACTCGCATAGAGTTCTGTTTATTTAAACAGAAACGTGGGGGTAAGATTGTAGACAAAATCACCGCCCACGTAAAGGCGAATATTAGTTCGCCACAGTCGCAGTCAGACCGGACTGATCAACGGCAACGCCAGCACCCATGGTGGTGGAGATGCTAACTTTCTTGATGTACACGCCTTTAGCCTGAGTCGGTTTCGCTTTTTTCAGCGCAACCAGCAGAGATTCCAGGTTTTCTTTCAGTTTGTCAGCGTCAAAATCCACTTTACCGATGGTGGTGTGGATGATGCCGTTTTTGTCGTTACGGTAACGAACCTGACCTGCTTTAGCGTTCTTAACTGCTTCAGCAACGTTAGGGGTTACAGTACCAACTTTCGGGTTTGGCATCAGGCCGCGCGGGCCCAGAACCTGACCCAGCTGGCCAACAACGCGCATTGCATCCGGGGAAGCAATAACAACGTCAAAGTTCATTTCGCCTTTCTTGATCTGGTCAGCCAGATCTTCCATACCTACCAGCTCAGCGCCTGCAGCTTTAGCAGCTTCAGCGTTTGCGCCCTGGGCAAATACGGCTACGCGAACGGAACGGCCAGTACCGTGCGGCAGTACAGTTGCACCACGTACGTTCTGGTCAGATTTACGAGCGTCGATGCCGAGGTTAACGGCAACGTCTACGCTTTCTACGAATTTAGCAGTGGCCAGCTCTTTCAGCAGAGCAATAGCTTCGTTGATGTCGTACTGTTTAGTTGCATCAACTTTGTCACGGATCACGCGCATACGCTTGGTCAGTTTAGCCATTTCTTAGTCCTCCACTACCAGGCCCATGGAACGTGCAGTACCTTCAATGGAGCGAGTCATCGCTTCAATGTCGGAACCAGTCATGTCGGCAGCTTTGGTCTGCGCGATTTCCTGCAGCTGAGCGCGGGAAATTTTACCCACTTTGTCTTTGTTCGGCTTGCCGGAACCAGACTTGATACCAGCCGCTTTCTTCAGCAGAACTGCTGCCGGAGGCGTTTTGGTAACGAAAGTGAAAGAACGGTCAGCGTAAACGGTGATAACAACCGGGATCGGCAGACCTTTTTCCATGGAATCAGTTTTTGCGTTGAACGCTTTGCAGAATTCCATGATGTTCACGCCTTGTTGACCCAGTGCTGGACCTACCGGCGGACTCGGGTTAGCCATACCAGCTGCAACCTGCAGCTTGACGTAGGCCTGGACTTTCTTAGCCATTCTAAATTCCTCTAGTTGGGTTATAGCGCCTCAAGGAGGCTCCCCGTGATTAAATTCGTTTTACGGACAGGGCCCATAAAAACAAAAGGCGCGAAATTGTATTCCAATCTCGCGCCTTGTGCAACGATTAAATCGCCGCTTTTTTGATCGCTGTTTAGGCTTTTTCTACCTGGGCAAAGTCCAGTTCTACTGGGGTCGCGCGACCGAAGATAGAAACAGAGACTTTCAGGCGGGACTTCTCGTAGTCCACTTCTTCAACCACACCGTTAAAGTCAGCAAACGGACCGTCACTAACGCGAACCATTTCACCTGGCTCAAACATCGTTTTCGGACGTGGTTTATCGCCAACCTGCTGCAGACGGTTCATGATCGCATCAACTTCTTTGTCGCTGATCGGCGCCGGACGGTCAGATGTACCGCCGATAAAGCCCATCACACGCGGCACGCTGCGCACCAGGTGCCAGCTTGCGTCATTCATCACCATCTGGACCAGTACATAGCCCGGGAAGAATTTACGTTCGCTCTTGCGACGCTGGCCACCACGGATTTCGACCACTTCTTCGGTCGGCACCATGACTTCGCCAAACAGCTCTTCCATATTTTGTAACTTGATATATTCGCGCAGCGACGTGGCTACGCGGCCTTCAAAACCGGAAAACGCCTGAACGACGTACCAGCGCTTTTTAGGGGCTTCAGACATCTTAGAACCTCAGGCCAGTGATAAAGGATACCAGGCGAACCAGAATACCATCCAGTCCCCACAGGATCAGTGACATTACTGCGGTAACCGCAGCCACAATTAATGTGGTGTGCAATGTTTCCTGGCGAGTTGGCCAAATGACCTTACGGACTTCGGTTCTCGCTTCACGGGCAAAAGCAACGGTCGCTTTACCTTTTGTTGTCAACAGCGCGACACCACCCGCTGCGGCAATCAGAATCACTACGGCCAGCGCACGCAGCGGCAGCATCATGTCACGATAGAGGTAGTTGCCAACGATAGCTACAAGCAGCAATACAGCGACAACAACCCACTTCATCGCTTCCAGGCCGCGCCCGCTTCCTTGAGCTTCGGTATTCGCACTCATAAACCAACCTGTCAGAAGTATTCTACAAACATTTTCACCCCGCGTAAGCGAGGCGATCCAAACCGAAATGCTCTGGTGCGTTTCGGACTAAACGCCCTCTTCAGAGCCTGTCTCAGCAATGATTATGACAAAAAAAATCACTGATGAGCCAGGTTCTGGTGTGAAAGCGTGCAAAAAGGGCATCAAATGATGCCCTTTTATTGCGCATTGCGTCAAATGTTATTCGGCAATTAGCTCATTACTTTGGCAACAACGCCCGCACCAACAGTACGGCCGCCTTCACGGATTGCGAAACGCAGACCGTCGTCCATCGCGATTGGGTGGATCAGGGTAACAACCATTTTGATGTTGTCGCCCGGCATTACCATCTCTACGCCTTCCGGCAGTTCGATGGTACCAGTCACGTCAGTAGTACGGAAGTAGAACTGCGGACGGTAGCCTTTGAAGAACGGAGTATGACGGCCGCCTTCGTCTTTGGACAGAATGTACACTTCAGATTCGAACTTGGTGTGCGGCTTGATAGAGCCCGGCTTAGCCAGTACCTGACCACGTTCGATTTCTTCACGTTTGATACCACGCAGCAGAACACCAACGTTCTCACCAGCACGGCCTTCGTCCAGCAGTTTGCGGAACATTTCAACGCCAGTACAGGTAGACTTAGCAGTCTCTTTGATACCAACGATTTCAACTTCTTCACCAACTTTGATGATACCGCGCTCTACACGACCGGTAACAACGGTACCACGACCGGAGATGGAGAATACGTCTTCGATAGGCAGCAGGAACGGCTTGTCAATCGCACGCTCTGGTTCTGGGATGTAAGAATCCAGGAAGCCAGCCAGTTCGATGATTTTCGCTTCCCACTCTGCTTCGCCTTCCAGCGCTTTCAGAGCAGAACCACGAACGATCGGAGTGTCGTCGCCCGGGAAATCGTACTGAGACAGAAGTTCACGAACTTCCATTTCTACCAGTTCCAGCAGCTCTTCGTCATCAACCATGTCGCATTTGTTCAGGAACACGATGATGTACGGAACACCTACCTGACGACCCAGCAGGATGTGCTCACGAGTCTGCGGCATCGGGCCGTCAGTCGCAGCAACAACCAGGATCGCGCCGTCCATCTGCGCAGCACCGGTGATCATGTTTTTAACATAGTCGGCGTGGCCCGGGCAGTCTACGTGTGCGTAGTGGCGAGTCGGGGTGTCATATTCAACGTGAGAAGTGTTGATGGTGATACCACGAGCTTTTTCTTCCGGCGCGTTATCGATCTGGTCGAATGC
>NZ_JAOWHQ010000063.1:0-5275 GCF_030332565.1 Citrobacter sp. Cpo109 | reverse complement strand
GCGTGCCGCCTTATCCGGCCTGCAGGGGCTGGGCTGAATGTATTTTGTAGGCCTGATAAGCGCAGCGCATCAGGCACATCACATCGCAGCACCATCGGGTGCAAAGCAATATCCAAAACCTCCATAACACAAGCCATCCTGCGGCATATGCGGTAAACTAGGCGCGATTTTGCATCAGGAAAGCGTCTATGAATCACTCCCTTAAAGCCTGGAACACCTTCGGTATCGATCAGCAAACGAATGAACTTGTCTGCGCCGAAAATGAACAACAATTGCTGAATGCCTGGCAATCAGCCAATGCATCGCATCATCCAGTACTGATCCTGGGCGAAGGGAGTAACGTCCTGTTTCTTGATACCTTCCAGGGTACGGTGATCGTCAATCGTATTAAGGGTATTGAGATTACAGAACAACCTGATGCGTGGCATTTGCACGTAGGTGCGGGTGAAAACTGGCATCATCTGGTCCAGCATACGTTGCAGCTTGGTATGCCTGGGCTGGAAAATCTGGCGCTTATCCCAGGCTGCGTGGGTTCATCGCCAATCCAGAATATAGGTGCCTATGGCGTAGAGCTACAGCGCGTCTGCGAATACGTAGACTGCGTTGAGCTGTCGACTGGTAAATATCTGCGTGTTGGTGCAGCAGAATGTCGTTTTGGTTATCGTGACAGCATCTTCAAACATGAATACCAGGATCGCTTCGCAATTATTGCTGTTGGTTTACGCTTGTCTAAACAGTGGCATCCGGTACTGACCTATGGCGATCTGACGCGCCTGGATCCTACAACGGTGACGCCTCAGCAAGTTTTTGATTCTGTCTGCCATATGCGCACGACAAAACTGCCCGATCCGAAAGTAAACGGTAATGCAGGAAGCTTCTTTAAAAACCCGGTTGTCACCGCAGAGATTGCGCAAGAGCTCCTGGCAAAATTCCCAACAGCACCTCATTACCCGCAGGCTGATGGCTCTGTGAAACTGGCAGCAGGCTGGCTGATCGATCAATGCCAGCTAAAAGGCATGCGCATTGGTGGCGCAGCGGTACATCAGCAGCAGGCACTGGTGCTGATCAATGCAGATAATGCGACGAGTCAGGATGTAGTGCAACTTGCACACCATGTGCGCCAAAAAGTCGGTGAGAAATTTAATGTCTGGCTCGAACCAGAGGTCCGGTTTATTGGCCCGCAGGGTGAAATGAATGCTGTGGAGATCATTGCATGAAGGATAATACCGTCCCTCTGACGCTTATTTCATTACTCGCTGACGGCGAATTTCATTCCGGTGAGCAGCTCGGTGAAAAGTTGGGAATGAGCCGTGCCGCAATCAATAAGCATGTCCAGACGTTACGCGACTGGGGGGTTGATGTCTTTACTGTTCCAGGTAAAGGATACAGCTTACCGGAGCCTATCCAACTATTAGATGCTTCACTTATTCATTCTCAACTGGATGGTGGAAATATCACAGTCCTGCCGGTTATCGACTCAACCAATCAGTACCTGATGGACCGAATAGGTCAACTGGAGTCAGGGGATGCCTGTGTCGCTGAATATCAGCAAGCCGGGCGCGGCCGCCGTGGTCGCAAATGGTTTTCACCGTTTGGTGCCAACCTGTACCTTTCAATGTTCTGGCGGTTGGAACAAGGACCGGCTGCCGCGATTGGCCTGAGTCTGGTTATTGGTATCGTCATGGCTGAGGTTTTACGCGATCTGGGCGCAGAGAAGGTACGTGTAAAATGGCCCAACGACCTCTATTTGCTCGACCGTAAGCTGGCAGGGATCCTGGTTGAACTGACCGGTAAGACAGGGGATGCCGCGCAGATTGTTATCGGTGCGGGTATTAATATGTCCATGCGCCGGGTTGAAGAAAATGTGGTTAATCAAGGCTGGATTAACCTGCAGGAAGCGGGCATTAACATTGATCGCAATACCCTTGCTGCCCGACTGATACGTGAGTTGCGTGCTGCGTTAGTGCTCTTTGAGCACGAAGGTTTAGCGCCGTATCTGTCTCGCTGGAAGAGACTGGATAACTTTATCGACCGTCCGGTTAAACTTATTATTGGTGATAAAGAAATATTTGGCATCTCACGTGGAATAGACGCGCAAGGTGCATTATTGCTTGAACAAAAAGGCGAGATCAAACCCTGGATGGGTGGAGAAATATCGCTAAGAAGCGCTGAGTAATAAGAAGGGGAGCTGTTGCTCCCCTTCTTTATTTATTTTCTCAACCTGACTTGCTCAACGGCATGATTGGCACTTTTCGTCATGATTAAGCTTGCTCGCTCACGCGTTGGTAATATATTTTGTTTTAAATTCAGCCAGTTAATCTCTTTCCATAACGATGTGGCGGTGTTGATAGCCTCATCTTCTGATAATTTTGCATAGTTATGGAAATAAGAGTCCGGGTTGGTAAACGCCCCTTCACGGAATTTCAGGAAACGGTTGATATACCACGTCTGGAGTAATTCTTCTGGCGCATCAACATAAATAGAAAAGTCGACAAAGTCAGAAACAAATACATGATGCGGATCGTGAGGATAGTCCATCCCGCTTTGTAATACATTTAGCCCTTCGAGTATTAATATGTCGGGCTGGGCAACGGTTTTGTCGCCATCAGGGATCACATCATAGATGAGATGGGAATAGACCGGCGCCGTGACGTTAGGTACGCCTGATTTCAGATCGGAAACGAATTTAACCAAGCGATGCATATCATAGGACTGGGGGAAGCCTTTCTTCTTCATCAGTCCACGATCTTTCAATACCTGGTTAGGGTGGAGAAAGCCATCGGTAGTAATCAACTCGACCTTGCGATGCTCGGGCCAGCGACTGAGCAAAGCCTGCAAAACACGCGCAGTCGTACTTTTACCGACGGCGACGCTGCCAGCAATGCTAATAATATAAGGAATACGCTCGCCATTCGTGCCTAAAAATTGCTCCAGCACGGCCTGACGTCGCAGGTTCGAACTGATGTAAAAGTTTAGCAAACGCGAGAGAGGCAAATAAATCTCGGCAACTTCTTCCAGCGATAAGTCTTCGTTAATGCCTTTAAGACGAGCAATCTCTTCCTCGGTCAGGGTCATCGGCACGGAATCACGAAGCGCAGCCCACTGGTTGCGATCAAACTGTAGGTAAGGCGACGTTAACGCTTGCTCTTTTATACTCATACGCATGGTCTGGCTGTCATTGCTATATCAGGTCTGCGGTAAAAAACGAAATCATCCCCGGTACGCAATGGCACGCACATTTCAGTTAATTTGGACAATGGGCAGGAGGGTAACACCAGATGGGGGGGAATAATAAGAAAAAATCATCCTCTGAAATGCAATGTGACGAGTATTCCAGATGTATAAAGATGTGCTTTCTCTCTATCAAAGCGTACCTGCCGGAGCAAAATTCCTCTCTGAGGAGGCACCTGACGTTGGAAATTTGTCCAATCCAAAGAGGAAATAGATTATTTATCGGTCGTATAGTGCAAAATGTGAGCGATAGAACATTTTATGCAATTTTTTAGTTGCATGAGTGCGCATGTCTCCATAAAATGCGCGCTACTTGATGCCGACTTAGCTCAGTAGGTAGAGCAACTGACTTGTAATCAGTAGGTCACCAGTTCGATTCCGGTAGTCGGCACCATCAAGTCCGGTGGGGTTCCCGAGCGGCCAAAGGGAGCAGACTGTAAATCTGCCGTCACAGACTTCGAAGGTTCGAATCCTTCCCCCACCACCACTTTCTGGCAGCGTTATCGCCGCCTGAGTTGATTAAAAAATTAATCAGCTCGAACAGAAAAGAGAGAGATCTCTTCTTTGTTGCAGAAAGAACTGGGTAGCCGAGTTTCAGGATGCGGGCATCGTATAATGGCTATTACCTCAGCCTTCCAAGCTGATGATGCGGGTTCGATTCCCGCTGCCCGCTCCAGACGTGCTGATATGGCTCAGTTGGTAGAGCGCACCCTTGGTAAGGGTGAGGTCCCCAGTTCGACTCTGGGTATCAGCACCACTTCACTTCTCCTTCCCGTTTCTCTCTGTTTACTTTTAAAAGCATTCAACAGCTCAGGTATATTGCCTGGTTGATGTGGTGATATCACCGATTTATCCGTGTCTTAGAGGGACAATCGATGTCTAAAGAAAAATTTGAACGTACTAAACCGCACGTTAACGTCGGTACTATCGGCCACGTTGACCATGGTAAAACAACGCTGACCGCTGCAATCACTACCGTTCTGGCTAAAACCTACGGCGGTGCTGCTCGCGCATTCGACCAGATCGATAACGCGCCGGAAGAAAAAGCTCGTGGTATCACCATCAACACTTCTCACGTTGAATATGACACCCCGACTCGCCACTACGCACACGTAGACTGCCCGGGCCACGCCGACTATGTTAAAAACATGATCACCGGTGCTGCGCAGATGGACGGCGCGATCCTGGTTGTTGCTGCGACTGACGGCCCGATGCCGCAGACTCGTGAGCACATCCTGCTGGGTCGTCAGGTAGGTGTTCCGTACATCATCGTGTTCCTGAACAAATGCGACATGGTTGATGACGAAGAGCTGCTGGAACTGGTAGAAATGGAAGTTCGTGAACTTCTGTCTCAGTACGATTTCCCGGGCGACGACACTCCGATCGTTCGTGGTTCTGCTCTGAAAGCGCTGGAAGGCGAAGCAGAGTGGGAAGCGAAAATCATCGAACTGGCTGGCTTCCTGGATTCTTACATCCCAGAACCAGAGCGTGCGATTGACAAGCCGTTCCTGCTGCCTATCGAAGACGTATTCTCCATCTCCGGTCGTGGTACCGTTGTTACCGGTCGTGTAGAGCGCGGTATCATCAAAGTTGGTGAAGAAGTTGAAATCGTTGGTATCAAAGAGACTGCTAAGTCTACCTGTACTGGCGTTGAAATGTTCCGCAAACTGCTGGACGAAGGCCGTGCTGGTGAGAACGTTGGTGTTCTGCTGCGTGGTATCAAACGTGAAGAAATCGAACGTGGTCAGGTACTGGCTAAGCCGGGCTCTATCAAGCCGCACACCAAGTTCGAATCTGAAGTGTACATTCTGTCCAAAGACGAAGGCGGCCGTCATACTCCGTTCTTCAAAGGCTACCGTCCGCAGTTCTACTTCCGTACTACTGACGTGACTGGTACCATCGAACTGCCGGAAGGCGTAGAGATGGTAATGCCGGGCGACAACATCAAAATGGTTGTTACCCTGATCCACCCAATCGCGATGGACGACGGTCTGCGTTTCGCAATCCGTGAAGGCGGCCGTACTGTTGGTGCGGGCGTTGTTGC
>NZ_JAOWHQ010000062.1:0-347207 GCF_030332565.1 Citrobacter sp. Cpo109 | reverse complement strand
AGCATCCGCAACCGGCTCCATGACTTTATGCAGCAGCACGGCGCGGAGCTGGCCGCCACGCTGGCACCTGAGCTGATGGGATATCACGAACAGCTTCCCGCAGTAAAACAGAGCGCCATGCAGCACTCGGTTGATTATCTGCGTGAAGCCCTGTCGGTATGGCTGGCCGCAGGTGAAAAAATTAATTATTCCGCGCAGGACAGCGATATTTTATCGGCCATCGGATTCAGGCCTGATGCGGTTTCGCGGGATGATAATCGCGAGAAATTCACCCCGGCACAGAACCTGATTTACACCCGCCGACGTGCAGAACTGGCCGCACGGTAGCACGCGAAAAAATCCCCGAAAATTCCGCTATTTTTCCCGAAAAAAGCCATGCATCCATACGGTGCATGGTTTTGCATGCAAATCCCCGTATTTTATTTCCCCTACCACGCCATTACCGGCGCGGCCTGAGCCGGTTCATGCACCTGCATGAAAACTACCCTATAAAGCGGGCAGGCGTGGCGGGGAGAGCATTGCGCGCAACAGGGAGGGCTATTAAATTTTTTCTCTGGCTTGAAGAATGATAACCAAACCAGAGAGATCATGCGCTTCATGGAGGTTGCATGAAGTAATTATTGAGATGCGCCTTCTTTTAAGGCGATGCTTTGTTCTAAAGCTTCTTTTATGCGTTTAACGCATTCTGTTAGTTCAATTATGGCTCCGCGTCGAAAAGAGCTCTTAATTCTTTTATGATGAGCACTTATGGCTGAATGTAACTTCTTAAGATGTGGTAGTTCAGCAGAAAGAAAATCTGCAAGGTTAGAGAAGTTATAGAGTGATGATAGATGGTTTGAAAACATCTGAATATCGCGAATGGACCAAGTTTTTTTTATTCCATTTATGATAAGACTTACATCCAACGTTTCAAGTAGATTAAATTTGAATTTTGATTGATAAATATCCATATCAATAGCACTCCAACCGCTATCATTCATTTTGTCTTTCAGTTTTTTTATTTTATCTTTCTTTATTATTTCGCCGTATTTATTAAGGAAGTAATTGTGAAGATCATTTCCCTCTCTTCTTAATATATGTAGTGGGATATCATCTATATTGGGATTTGATTCTAGGAAATATGTTTTTATTTCATCGTCACTAAAGCTATTTTTGTTTTTTTCGATGATTTTGTTAGTTAATCCTTTTATTCGCGGGATGTATTTTGATTTTGAGAGTCTTAGGTAATTGTTTGTAGCAATTAGCCAAGTAGATAGTGTCGGTGATGAGGTTTTTAGTATTACTTTTTCAATTTCATCCAAATAATCATTTTCAGGTATATTATACCATTCCGGTTGTTTTAACGTAGCGTAATCACTTTTTTTTAAAGGCTCTTGTAAATTGAATGTATATGGAATGATATCTTTTTGAGATATCACATTAAAACAATATGGAATCATTAAATCATTATAAGTTCTGTAAGCTGTGATATTTAAAAGGTTACTCTCTTCTTTGCTTATTTTATCTGGATCATTCTCAGATGAAGCCGTAAGTGTTTTGAGAGAGGATGTGACATAATTATCATGGAAATCATTTTCTTGATATGAAAATTTCTCTTTTAGTATTATATGAGCACAAAGTGAAGTGACCAAATTTTTTATGTCTATATCAGAGATTTCTTGCCCAGATTTTTGTTTTTCAAAAAGAGGTATCAATTTTGAAATTACTCTATTAATGATTCGTAGATTTGTTTCTTCGAATCCCATAATAACTTGAGTGATTAAATGTCTATGTCTCTCTTCTAATGAGTCCAGCTTTTGTTCTAATATATCGGTAAGGTTGTTAATGGAGAAATATATTTCATCACTGACAACTTTTTCTTTATGACTTAATACCTCATTACTTTGCTTTGAAAAATTACCCACTAAAATAAAGTCTAATCGATTATCATTTTGATAACTTTGCAGGCAAAAAGTTGCTATTTCATCTCTCAAAGATTGAGGGATTCTTTCTAAATCGTCAATGACAAAAACCCCTGAAAGATCCTTGAGTACATAATCTCTCATCGCACCTGAAAAGGTTGATATAATTTGTTCTGTCAACTTTCCAGTGCTTTCTTCTTGGGTTAATGCTGATGCAGCACTTGAGGTTAAGTCTCCAAGTTTTTTTATCTCAGAAGGATTGTTTAGATACGTTATGCTTAGCATCCTATCTTTGAAATCTTGTAAACTATTTAACCCAAGCACAGACAAATAAAAATGACTCGCATCTGAATAAAATTGTTTAAATTCAGTTTGAAGAAAGTATGTTTTACCTACACCCCACTCCCCATTTATTAATATAAGACCATCACGTTTTTCTTTCAATATACGAATCAGAACAGAGATTATGGTATCTTTGGTCATAAAACGCTCCTTTTAAAGCTCCATTATAAATTTTTTATTTTTGGATAAAGTAAGTCACTATACCACTGCAACATATGTAATCTTCTCTCTAAATATTGAGCATGATTATAAGTACCTCTTATACTATTTTTATCAACATGAGCTAATTGCATCTCAATCCATGCACTATCAAATCCATGTTCATGTAAGATGGTCGATAATGAATGTCTAAAACCGTGACCTGTAGCACGTCCTTTGTAACCAAGTAACTCAATCACTTGTGACACACTTTCTTTCGAGATTGGCTTACTACGGTTGTTCCTGCCAATAAAAATATAAGGGTAGTGGCCAGTAATAGGCTTGAGTTGCTTGAAGAGATCGATTACCTGAGTAGAAAGCGGCACGATGTGAGGTCTGCGCATTTTCATCCTTTCTGCTGGGATTTCCCATATACCTTTCTCAAGGTCTACCTCATCCCAAGTAGCAAAGCGCATCTCCTGCGTTCTTACACCAGTTAGCATGACTATCTTTGTAGCATTTTTGGTGATGATGCTACCGGTGTAGGCTTCGAGATCCCCAATAAAATGAGGCAATTCTTCGGCAGATAAAAATGGATGATGTTTTTGCTTCGGAACGGCCAGTGCGATAGCTAAATCAGGTGCTGGATTGTATTCAGCGCGGCCAGTTATGATTGCATAGCGATAGACCTCGCCACATCTTTGGCGCACTTTTCTGGTCTTCTCCAGTGCTCCACGCTTCTCTATTCGTCGTAGTACCTCAAGCAGTTCCAGAGGTTTGATCTCATTTATCGGACGCTTACCGATGAACGGGAAAACATCTTGCTCAAATGTTTTAATGATTTCTTCGCGGTAGGCCACCGTCCAGCGATCGGCTTTATTTGAGTGCCACTCCCGACATATAGCTTCGAATGATCTTTCTGTTGAGAGCTGCTGTGCCAGCTTTTGAGCTTTACGTTCTTCCACTGGATCTATGCCGTTTGCAACCTGCTTACGAGCCGTATCGCGTTTCTCACGTGCTTCTGCGAGGCTCACAAGGTCGTAGCTGCCAAATGACATTAGCCGCGCTTTACCTGCAAAACGAAAGCGGAAGCGCCAGCCTTTTGAACCGTCTGGATTGATGAGTAATGACAGCCCCTGTCCATCGTTCATTGTGTAGGGTTTGTCTTGAGGCTTTGCTCGTTTGATTTGTATGTCTGTAAGTGCCATGTGTATAAGTCAAAAATGTGTATAAAAAATCTATACACATCACTATACATATTTTTCATGGATTCAGGGAGAACTTGTCGGACGGTTACGGATGAGTGGTTTACTATGTATTTTGAAAATAAAGGGTTTTTAGACGTTGTTGGATGACGGCGGAGGAATTTTGGCGGAAGATCACAGGAGTCGAACCTGCCCGGGACCGCTGGCGGCCCCAACTGGATTTGAAGTCCAGCCACCTCACCGGAGATGACGATCTTCCGCGCCTCGATTGCTACATGGAGGCGGGGCGCATTATAGCTACTTCCAAACGTTTCCACACCCCCTCACTCACTTTTTTAACTTCCGTTTCTCCATACCATGACCAGTTTCAAATAAATCCCCGCAAAATCCATTACTTACACTTAGACACATTTTCAGACGCTACCCTGATCACAGAAAACAAGAATCGTAATTTGATAACGAGATATCGGAATACCCGCGCTCACAGGGATGGTTTACAAGAACTGTAACCGGTATCAGTGCGTGTGAAAGTGCTAACAAGGATGCGTAATGAAAAGTGAGATTTTGTCCGTTAAAGAGAAGATTGGCTACGGCATGGGCGATGCCGCCAGCCACATCATCTTTGATAACGTTATGTTATATATGATGTTCTTCTATACCGATATTTTTGGTATCCCGGCCGGTTTTGTCGGCACGATGTTCTTACTGGCTCGCGCGCTGGATGCTATCTCAGACCCTTGCATGGGACTGCTCGCCGACCGCACCCGTTCACGCTGGGGGAAATTCCGCCCGTGGGTGCTGTTTGGTGCTCTGCCATTTGGTCTGGTCTGTGTGCTCGCCTACAGCACGCCGGATCTCAGCCTGCACGGCAAAATGATTTATGCCGCAATCACCTACACGCTGCTGACCCTGCTTTATACCGTGGTGAATATTCCCTACTGCGCGCTGGGCGGTGTAATAACCAATGACCCAACGCAGCGTATCTCTCTGCAGTCATGGCGCTTTGTGCTGGCGACGGCGGGCGGCATGCTCTCCACCGTGCTGATGATGCCGCTGGTGAATCTGATTGGCGGCGAAGATAAAGCGTTGGGCTTCCAGGGCGGGATTGCCGTGCTCTCGGTTGTGGCGTTCCTGATGCTGGCGTTTTGCTTCTTTACTACCAAAGAACGCGTGGAAGCGCCGCCGAGCAGCAACTCAATGCGTGAGGACCTGCGCGACATCTGGCAGAACGACCAATGGCGCATCGTCGGCCTGCTGACCATCCTCAACATCCTGGCCGTCTGCGTACGCGGCGGGGCGATGATGTATTACGTCACCTGGATTCTGGGTACCCCGGAAGTGTTTGTCGCCTTCCTCACCACCTATTGCGTCGGCAATCTTATCGGCTCTGCGCTGGCAAAACCGCTGACCGACTGGAAATGCAAAGTCAGCGTCTTCTGGTGGACGAACGCCCTGCTGGCGGTCGTCAGTCTGGCGATGTTCTTCGTGCCGATGCACGCCAACCTCACCATGTTTGCCTTCATCTTCGTGATTGGCGTACTGCATCAGCTCGTGACGCCAATCCAGTGGGTGATGATGTCCGATACCGTTGATTACGGCGAGTGGTGTAACGGAAAACGTCTGACGGGGATCAGCTTCGCGGGCACGCTGTTCGTGCTGAAGCTGGGTCTGGCGCTCGGCGGGGCGATGATTGGCTGGATGCTGGCGGGCGGCGGTTACGATGCCGCAGCGAAAACCCAGAACAGCGCCACCATTAGCATCATTATCGCATTGTTCACGATTGTCCCAGCTATTTGTTACCTGTTGAGTGCCGTGATTGCCAAACGCTTCTATACCCTGAAAACGCCGTATCTGACGGAAATCATGAGTCAGCTGGCTCACGGTGCGCACCGCAATCAGCAGGATTTTTCGACGAAAGAATTACAGAACTAAGGAACCAACGATGAAAATTAGCGACGGAAACTGGCTGACGCAGCCTGGCCTGAATTTAACTCACCCGATTCAGGTGTTCGAGGTCGAACAGCAGGGTAACGAGATGATTGTCTACGTTGCGCCGCGCGATGTGCGTGAACGTACCTGGCAACTGGATACTCCACTCTTCACCCTGCGCTTTTTCTCGCCGCAGGAAGGCGTGGTTGGGGTGCGTATGGAACACTTCCAGGGCGCGTTGGATAACGGTCCACACTATCCGCTGAACGTGCTGCAGGACGTCAATGTAAAGATACAAAACACCGCTGAATTTGCCGAACTGAAAAGCGGAAATTTGAGCGTGCGAGTCACTAAAGGTGAGTTCTGGTCGCTGGATTTCTTGCGTAACGGCGAACGTATTACCGGCAGCCAGCTGAAAAATAACGGCTACGTGCAGGACACCAACAGCGGGAAAAACTATATGTTTGAACGCCTGGATCTGGGCGTTGGCGAAATGGTGTACGGTCTGGGTGAGCGCTTTACTGCGCTGGTACGTAACGGTCAGACGGTGGAAACATGGAACCGCGATGGCGGCACCAGTACCGAGCAGTCTTACAAGAACATCCCGTTTTATCTCACCAACCGTGGTTACGGCGTGCTGGTAAACCATCCGCAGTGCGTGTCGTTTGAAATTGGCTCTGAGAAAGTGTCAAAAGTGCAGTTCAGCGTTGAAAGCGAGTATCTGGAATATTTCGTCATCGACGGCCCTACGCCGAAAGCGGTGCTGGATCGTTATACCCGCTTTACTGGTCGTCCGGCGCTGCCGCCAGCCTGGTCATTCGGTTTGTGGCTGACTACATCGTTCACCACTAATTACGATGAAGCGACGGTGAACAGTTTTATCGACGGGATGGCCGAGCGCAATCTGCCGCTGCACGTCTTCCATTTCGACTGCTTCTGGATGAAAGCCTTCCAGTGGTGCGACTTTGAGTGGGATCCGGTGACCTTCCCTGACCCGGAAGGCATGATCCGCCGCCTGAAAGAGAAAGGGCTGAAGGTCTGCGTATGGATAAACCCCTATATCGGCCAGAAATCCCCGCTGTTCAATGAACTGAAAGAGAAAGGTTATCTGCTCAAGCGCCCGGACGGCTCCCTGTGGCAATGGGATAAATGGCAGCCGGGCCTGGCGATTTATGACTTCACCAATCCTGAAGCCTGCGAGTGGTATGCCAACAAGCTGAAAGGTCTGGTGGATATCGGCGTTGACTGCTTCAAAACTGACTTTGGTGAACGCATTCCTACTGACGTGCAGTGGTTTGACGGTTCCGATCCGCAGAAAATGCACAACCATTATGCGTACATCTACAACGAACTGGTATGGAACGTGCTGAAAGAGACCGTCGGTGAAGAAGAGGCAGTGCTGTTCGCCCGTTCGGCCTCGGTCGGCGCGCAACAGTTCCCGGTGCACTGGGGCGGTGACTGCTATGCCAACTATGAATCAATGGCCGAAAGCCTGCGTGGCGGGTTGTCCATCGGCCTGTCCGGCTTTGGCTTCTGGAGTCACGATATTGGCGGCTTTGAGAATACCGCCCCTGCGCACGTCTACAAGCGCTGGTGTGCGTTTGGGCTGCTCTCCAGCCACAGCCGCCTGCACGGTAGTAAATCCTACCGTGTGCCATGGGCGTACGATGATGAATCCTGCGACGTGGTGCGCTACTTTACTGAGCAGAAATGCCGCATGATGCCGTACCTGTATCGCGAAGCGGCGCGCGCCAATGAACTCGGAACGCCGATGATGCGCGCAATGATGCTGGAGTTCCCGGACGATCCGGCATGTGATTATCTCGACCGCCAGTACATGCTGGGCGATAGCGTGATGGTTGCGCCGGTGTTTAGCGAGGCGGGTGATGTGCAGTTCTATCTGCCGGAAGGACGCTGGACGCATCTGTGGCGTAACGACGAGGTGGCGGGCAGCCGCTGGCATAAGCAGCAGCATGACTTCCTGAGTCTGCCGGTTTATGTGCGCGACAATACACTGCTGGCGCTGGGCTGCAATAACCAGAAGCCGGATTACGCCTGGCACGAAGGGACGGCGTTCCAGCTGTTCCATCTGCAGGAGGGCCGGGAGGCGATTTGTGAAGTCCCGGCGGCTGACGGTTCGGTTATCTTCACGCTGAAAGCGACGCGCACGGGTAATACCATCACCGTGCAAGGAAGTGGCGAAGCGCGTAACTGGACGCTGTGTCTGCGTAATATTACGCAGGTTAGCGGCGTGAAGGGCGGCTCGTCTGTGGGCAGTGAGTGGGGAACGGTTGTCACGCCGGATGCGATTGTGCTGACGATTACCCTGTAAGTAAATCTCAACGTGGGCTGGATGGCGACGCAATGCGTTTTATCCGGCCCACGCTGCGAGCAGCATTCCAGATCTGAAAATCTAAAACATCCTGAATTAAATTTTTAACTCCCCATATTTGCGAGCGGTGTCACTCTGATTCCCACGAAAAATGTGATCTGCGCCGTAAATATCTCACTATTTCCCGTTTTTGTCTTATTTCTGTCCGGATTACTGGACACGATTTAGTATTGTTGGCGCATCGTAGTCCTCTTATATTTATCATCACGGATTACACGTGGAGCATCAATGCTTCTTTATAACCTAAATAATTCGAGTTGCAGGAAGGCGGCGACGCAGCGAATCCCCTGAGCGTACATAAGTACGTGACTGGGGTGAGCGAGGAAAGCCAACGCACATGCAGCTTGAAGTATGACGGGTATAGATATTTAATCTGGTATGTAATAAGGGTAAATAATGCAAATGATTACCTCGCGACAAAACAGATTATTAAAATTTCTTCTGTCTAAGAAGGAATATGTCACGCTGCTGAAAATTGCCGAGTATTTATCTGTTTCAGAGAAAACTGTGCAGCGCGATCTGCGCTTACTGGAACCATGGTTATCAGAATGGAAAATAGCCATCGATAAACGTGCTGGTGCTGGGGTGATATTAAGTGCCGATAATATTACCGACCTTTTATATATGGACCAGTTATTAGGAACGGAGGGTGATGATGCTGACGGCATGATGAATAATTCACGGCGAGTAAAGATAGCTTCACAATTATTAAGCGAAACGCCGCATGAAACGTCGATCAGTAAATTATCCGAACGTTATTTTATTAGTAGCGCATCGATTGTGAACGATTTGAAAGTAATTGAATCCTGGATTACCCCACTGGGCCTGTCGTTGATTCGCAGTCAGAGCGGCACGCACATCGAAGGTAGCGAGAGCGGTGTGCGCCAGGCGATGGCATCGCTGATTAACGGTGTGATTAACCATAATGAACCTGGTAACGTGGTTTATTCACGCCTTGACCCGGGCAGTTATAAAGCCTTAGTGCATTACTTTGGCGAAGAAGATGTTTTATTTGTCCAGACGTTATTACAGGAAATGGAGAACGACCTGTGCTGGTCGCTCGGCGAGCCTTATTACGTCAATATCTTTACCCATATTCTGATCATGATGTACCGCATCACGCGTGGCAATGCGCTTCCGAGAAAAGAAGAGAGCATCACTACCTGTGATGAGAACATATTTTCCATTGCCAGTCGCATGATTCAGCATATCGAAAAACGCATTGCCCACCCGCTGCCTGAAGACGAAGTCTGGTTTATATATCAATACATTATCTCCTCGGGTGTGGTGATTGAAGAGCATAATGACGTGAGTGTGATTGGTCATATGCACTCCAGCGACGAAGCGCGTTTGATTACCCATCGGTTGATTGCCACCTTCGCCGAGATGGTCGACAGCGATCTTAGCCAGGACACGGCGCTGTATGACGGATTGCTGATCCACATTAAGCCGCTGATTAACCGACTGAACTACCAGATCCGCATTCGTAATCCGTTGCTGGAGGATATCAAAGGCGAGTTGCAGGACGTGTGGCGTCTGACCCAGTGTGCGGTAAATCGGGTGTTTAGCGGTTGGGGCGAGCGGGCCGTGTCGGAAGATGAAGTGGGATATTTAACCGTGCATTTTCAGGCCGCAATGGAGCGTCAGATAGCGCGTAAACGCGTACTACTGGTCTGTTCAACGGGTATCGGCACTTCTCACTTACTCAAAAGCCGTATTCTACGCGCCTTTCCGGACTGGACTATCGTCGGCGTGGTGTCGGCAGGCAGCCTGCCCTCTGTACTGACGGACGATATTGAACTGGTGGTATCGACGATTAATTTACCCGCGGTTGCCATGCCGGTCGTGTATGTCACTGCCTTCTTCAATGATGCGGATATTAAGCGGGTAACAGAAACGGTTATTACGGAAAAATTACATCGGGCGACGTCGCTGGTCGTTGAAAATTAATGTCTGAACTCCATGAGGTATGATTGATGGACATCACGAAAATACTCAATACAAATCGCGTTATTTTGGACATGAAGGCTACAAGCAAAACGGAGGCTATTGAGGAACTGACGGATATTCTGCAAAAAGATGGAGCAATTAGCTGTCGCGAAACGTTTATTCAGGATGTCTGGCAACGTGAGTCAGAAGGCTCGACCGGCTTCGAAAACCATATTGCGATCCCGCACGGGAAATCCTCGGCGGTGGTCAATACCACGCTGGCGATTGGGCGTACCCGCCAGGAGATTCCCTGGGAAACCCTGGACGGCAGCAATGTACGGTGCATTATTCTGTTTGCCGTACGTCTTGAAGATCAAAACACCACCCATATTCGTCTGCTTTCGCAGGTTGCTGGCGCGTTGGCAGATGACGACATTATTGAACAACTATTAGTTGAAAGTAGTCCACAAAAAATTATTGAGCTTTTTAGCCAATATGCTGAATCCAATGTCTGCTAAATAAAATGTGGAGCATGTTATGAATATTGTTTGTGTTGCCGCCTGTACGGCGGGTATTGCGCACACCTATATTGCCCGTGAGAAGTTAATTAAAGGTGCCAAAGCGCTTGGTCATAATATAAAAGTTGAAACCCAGGGCACCATTGGCACAGAAAACGAACTGCTGACAGAAGATATTTCTGCGGCTGATGTCGTGATTCTTGCTGTCGATGTAAAAATAAAAGGGGAAGAGCGATTTTCAAACAAACGTATTGTGCGAGTAAAAACTGAAATCGTCATAAAATCGCCCATTCAGTTTCTTGAAAAGGTCGAAAAATCATTAGTTAATAATAACCAGTAGCGATCCTCATTCTGGAGGGGTTTCACATGAGTGAAAATAAAATTCCGCTATCTCAGGAAATAAAAAAACATTTATTAACGGGAATTTCGTGGATGATCCCGTTAATTGTCGCCGCCGGGATCTGTATTGCTCTCGGGCAAATACTTGGCGGCACTAACGTCGGTGAAAAAACAGGAACCATTCCCTGGATGCTCAACCAGATTGGCGGCTGGGGGATGGGGTTAATCGTACCGCTGATTAGTGCGGCGATTGCGTACTCCATTGCTGACCGTCCGGGATTCGCGCCGGGTCTGATTGTCGGCTTCGTCTGCGGAGAAATCCATACCGGTTTTATCGGCGGGATGCTGGGCGGATTTCTGGTCGGTTATACCGTCCTACTGCTCAAGCGCTATATCCGTTTGCCGCAGTCGATGCAGGGGTTGATGCCCATCATGGTGCTGCCGGTACTGAGTACCGTTATCGGCGGCCTGTTGATGATGACGCTGATTGGCAAGCCGATTGCCTGGCTGCAGGACGCGTTGATTCATCTGCTGGAGTCTATGCAGGGCGGATCCCGCTTTCTGATGGGCGCTATCCTCGGTGCGATGGCGACATTCGACTTCGGTGGGCCGGTGAATAAAACCATGTCGCTGTTTGCTGACGGCATGCTGGTCAGCGGCGTGTACGGTCCGGAAGCGGTGAAGTTTGTCGGTTCGATGATCCCTCCATTTGGCATTACGCTCTCTTTCCTGTTGACGCGTCACAAGTACACCCGTGCGGAACGTGAGGCGCTGAAGGCCGCATTCCCAATGGGGATCTGCATGATTACCGAAGGGGTCATTCCGATTGCGGCACGCGACCTGCTGCGCGTGGTGGGCTCCTGCGTGGTGGCATCGGCGATTGCGGGTGGCCTGATTATGGTGTGGGGTGTCGAAAGCCCGGTACCGCACGGCGGCATGTTTGTGGTTCCGCTCTTTACGCATCCGCTGCTGTTTTGCCTGGCGCTGGGGATCGGTACGGTGATTTGCGGCGTCATGCTGTCGCTGTGGAAGAAACCGGTAACCGAGCGTGATGAAGAGTTTGACGAACTCAGCGATCAAAAGCTGAAAGACGAAGAAATCACCTTCACCCTGGAATAACCGGAGGCCGTATGTTTGCCGATATGAAAAGCATGGTGACCAAAGCCTGGCGCGAGCAGTACGCGCTGTTGGCCATCAACTGTATGAACCTGGAAAGCGCCCGCGCAGCGGTGCGAGTGGCGGAGAAACACCGTGCGCCCATCATTCTGAATTTGTATCAGGGGCATCTGGAGCATTTTCCAGCCCCGATAGCGGCAGCGGTGGTCAAAACGCTGGCAGAGGAAGCCTCGGTACCGGTCGCGCTGGCGCTGGATCATGGAAAGGATCCTGTACGCATTCGCCAGGCTTTTCGCGCCGGATTCAGCGGCTTAATGATCGACGCCTCCGCCTTTGCGCTGGAGGAGAACATTCGCCAGACCCGGGCGGTGGTTGAGCTTGCAGCCAGCGTTTCTCTGTGCGTGGAAGGCGAGCTGGGTCATTTGGCCGATGCTCCGTGCTATGACCACGCCGCTAACGCTGATTTGATGACCCAGGCCGCCGACGTGGAACCCTTCATCCAACAGACCGGGATCGATTTGCTGGCGGTGTCGGTGGGTACAGCACACGGCATGTACGCGCCGGGCATCACACCTGCTATTGATTTCCTGCGGCTGGAGGAAATAGCCCGGTTATCAACGGTGCCGCTGGCGCTGCATGGCGGCAGCGGAACGCCGTTTGACCAGCTACAGCGCTGCCCGACGTTTGGTGTCGCCAAGATAAACGTTGGTGCGGCGGTTTTCGAAGCCGGAAAGGCTGCGCTACTGCATACCCTGTGTCGCGACACATCCGGTGAACTCGTTGATGCCCTGGCCCTGATGGAACAGGCCTGCGAGGAAGCCATTATTCCGTACCTGCAGGCCAGCGGCGCTATCGGCAAAGCCTGATTCATTTTCTGTAACGCCTTCTATGCCTCTGCGATGACGCACTGGCAGGGCTTTCTACACCCTGAAACTGGAGAATTAACATGTTAGTTTCGATGAAAGAATTACTGCAACCTACCCGTCAGCACGGTTTTGCCATCGGCGCATTCAACGTGGCGGACAGCTGCTTTGTACGCGCAGTAGTGGAAGAAGCGGAAGCGACCAACACCCCGGCGATTATCTCCATTCACCCCAGCGAACATGATTTTGTCGGCGATGCGTTTTTTAGCTACGTCCGTGATATCACCATGCGTAGCCCGGTTCCCTTTACTCTGCATCTGGACCACGGCGCTTCGGTTGAGCATGTCTTGCGGGCGATTCAGTGTGGGTTTACCTCGGTGATGATTGATGGCTCGCTGCTGCCATATGAAGAGAACGTGGCGCTGACCCGCGAAGTGGTCAAACTGGCGCATGCGGTAGGTGTTTCGGTGGAAGGGGAGTTGGGAACGATTGGCCAGACCGGGACGTCAGTGGAAGGCGGCGTGTCGAAGGTTACTTATACCGATCCTGCTCAGGCAGAGGATTTTATCGCCCGAACCGGTGCAGACACGCTGGCGGTGGCGATTGGAACCGCGCACGGGATCTACCCGAAAGGGATGCAGCCAGAGCTGCAAATGAACATCCTGCGCGATATCGCCGGACGTGTGGATATTCCGCTGGTGCTGCACGGCGGTTCCGCGAACCCGGATGCGGAAATTGCCGAATCCGTGACGCTGGGCGTTGGCAAAATCAACATTTCCAGCGATATGAAATACGCTTACTTCCAGAAAGTCCGCGAAATCCTGGCGAAAGAAACCTGGTGGGACCCGAACGTAATCTATCCGGAAGCCATTAGCGCCGCGCGGGACGTTATCCGCCACAAAATGAAACTGTTCGGTTCAACCGGCAAAGCATCACTTTACTAACGGCATGCAGGCGGGGCGACCCGCCTCTTTCGCAACAAGGAAAAGTGGAATGAAGCGTTCACACATTAATTATGCCGTCGATAAAGCGCATGCCATCGCTGAGACTTTTCGGGTCTGTCTGCCTGATTTTGCGTATTTTACGGTCGATGCCTGGCGGCAACAGGATCAAACTCTGTGGCGTGAAGTGCGCGATCTCCAGTTGGGCTGGGATATTACCGACTTCGGGCACGGAGATTTTGCGCAAACGGGGCTGACGTTACTAACGTTGCGCAATGGTTTGATGGGGTCAGCGGACTACCCCAAACCGTACGCCGAAAAGATGTTGCAAATTCAGCAGGATCAGCAAACGCCATGGCATTTTCATCGCCATAAAATGGAAGATATCGTTAATCGCGGCGGCGGTGATTTGTGTATGCAACTGGCGTGGGCCACGCCTGATGATGAGTATGACGCCCGACGCGTTGTTGAGGTTAGTGTGGATGGTCAGCGGCGTACAGTTAACGCTGGCGAGACGCTGGTATTGAAACCGGGACAAGGAGTGTGCCTGCCACCGCGCTTGTATCATCGCTTTTGGGCGGAGAAGGCGTTTGTGCTGGGCTGGGAAATCTCGATGGTCAATGACGACCAGCATGACAACCACTTTTTGGAACCTGGCGGTCGCTTCCCGTTGATTGAAGAAGACGAGCCGGTGAAATGGCTGTTGTGCAGTGAATATATTCGCTTATGAGCGTGAGTAGGCCCGGTAAGCGAAGCGCCACCGGGCAATAAATCATTGTGCAGGTGGTGGTGCAGTGACTTCACTCCCCGAAACCACGCCCGTCTGCATGGTTTGCGTTACCTGCTGTTTCTCCACGTTCACCGCATGCAGCTGACCGTTGACCGTTGGCTTGAGCGGCACATCGGCCTGAATATTGCCGCTGGCGGTAAGCTGGATGTTGCCATCGCCGGAAAGCGGCAGTGCGGGCCAGCCCCACTGCTGCAGGATCGTCATTGGCACGCCGCGCCCGTTCAGGCTGACCTGCGTCTGGCGTTGAGGTAGCTGCGAAATGCTGGCAGTGGCCTCCAGAAGTCCTTTTTCCGTATAGGCGCTCAGTTCGCTGATATTGATGGTGCTGCTGTTTGCCGTCAGCGCCAGCGAAGGGCGACGCACGTCGGTACGGTTAAAGGTAGCGGCAGCGGCGTTGAGGGTGGCGCTACCGCTCCAGATCCCCCACTGATTGTTCTGTACCAGCCCGAGGTTAGCACCGTAGCCGTCCAGCGCGGTGAGCTGCCACGGGAAATTGGGGTCGATATCTATCACCAGATTACGGCTGGCACTAAATTTCTTCAGCGTCAGGCTGTTTAACCACGCTGGCAGGGGTTTCATCCACAGCTGCTTCCAGTTTTCCGGCAGCGTGTATTCCAGACCAGCAATAGCGGCATCGTCAAGGACCAGTGCTTTGTTGCTGCGCATCCAGTTTCCGGATGTTCTGACCATACCGCCTTCCCAGCGGGTGGTGAACTGGCGCAGCGCAATGCCCTGAGGTGAGAACTCGGCGTTCAGAATCGGATCGAAGAAGTGCAGAGAGCCGTAAATAAACTCGCTGGCGTTCATCGACAATTTTCCTTCCTGAGTTTGCCAGTCGTCCTTGCTGAAGGTCATGTTGCGCAAGCTCAGATCGAGATCCGTCACCGCCCAGTCGGGGCCTTGCAGACGGGCATCCGTCACTTCCAGACGACCAATTTGCAGGGAAGGAATAGTGCTTAACGGGGCAAAAAAGTCGGCCAGCGATTTGTCGCTTTGCAGCCGGATATCGTTCAGGCGCAGATTCTCCACAACCCAGCTCCCGTCTGCATTGCGTTGCGCTACGCCGGTTAATGCCCCACGCGCCACGTCAGCGCCAATATTGCTTAGCGTCACCCGGTCATGGTCGATGCTGCCTTCAATCAAGACGTTGGTAGTTGGAACATCGTTGAGCGTCAACGAACTGGCGCTGAGCTGAATTTGCGCTTTGCTCCCGAGAATTTTACCTGCCTCAGGGCTCCAGGGAATGACGCCGCCGTTAACGCGCTGGGCGCTGAGGTTCCACTCGCTGCCGGGGCTGTTAAGCGCCATATCCTGCAATTGCAGGCGATCGGCCTGGAACGGCAACGGCGCTGTTTGCTGGGAAAGATTCAGCGTGCCGTTTTGCAACAAAATGGTGTCTACGTGCAGCGGGTCGGTGATTTGGCGGCTACTCAGCCCAATATCGACCGTTTTAGCGACCAGCGTTGCGGGCTGACCATCCCGGCCAAAGGTGACGTTTTCCAGCAGAATATGGGAAGGGGAAGAAAACCGGTGATCGATGGCATCAAACGCCAGATGGTAGCTGCTGTTCTCCGAAACCCAGGCGCTGACGTGCTCTGCCCCCCAGCGGGTTTGCAGTAGAAAATAAAGGCCGAGAATCGCCACTGCAAGGGCGATCAGCACGTAAAGAAGCAGCTTTCCAATAAATTTCATGGTCTTCCATCCCGCGAAGTGCACATAGTCAAGTTATGCACGATTTAGGCGCAATGCTCAAGGCGGGAATGGTGAAAGAGCGTTACAGCGGCGTTGATTCAGAACCAACGCCGCATTTTGCTTATTGCTTTTCTGGCGGGAATACCAGATTCAGAACGATTGCGGTAATACCGCCAGCGGCGATACCGGAAGAGAGCAGGTTTTTCACCCAATCCGGGGCGAACTGGAGAATCAGCGGCTGCTGGGAAACACCCAGACCAACTGCCAGCGACAGCGCGATAATCAGAATCGCGCGGCGGTTCAGCGGCTCGCGGGACACGATACGCACACCGGATGCTGCAATAGTACCGAACATTACCAGCGTTGCGCCGCCCAGTACCGGCTCAGGAATATGCTGTACAAAACCGCTGACTGCCGGGAACAGGCCCAGCGCGATCAGCATCAGCGCCACCACAAAACCAACGTAGCGGCTGGCGACGCCCGTTAACTGAATAACCCCGTTGTTCTGGCCAAAACAGGAGTTCGGGAAGGTGTTGAACACGGCGGAAACAAACGAGTTCAGACCGTTCGCCAGCACGCCGCCTTTCAGGCGCTTCATATACAGCGGACCAGAAACCGGCTGCTCGGAGACATCAGAGGTGGCCGTAATATCGCCGATGGTTTCCAGTGAAGTGATCATAAAGACCAGCATCAGCGGCAGCAGTAAACTCCAGTCGATGCCCAGGCCATAATACAGCGGCGTTGGCACCATCAGCAGGTCCTGACTTACCGGTGCGGTATTTTGCGGCAGCATGTCCATAAACCAGGCCAGCAGATAGCCTGCCGCCATCGCAATCACCAATGACGCAACGCGCAGGTAAGGGTTGCGTTGACGGTTAAGCAGGATGATTAGCGCCAGCACCACGCCTGCCAACAGTAAATTCTTCGGCGCACCAAAGGTGTTGTCGCTCATTGCGGCATAGCCACCGCCAATCGATGTCAGACCCACCTGAATCAACGACAGGCCGATAATCATCACTACCACCCCTGAGACCAGCGGAGTAATAATACGACGCGCCAGGTGCAGGACACGCGAGATAACCATCTCGGTGCAGCTTGCCAGCATCAGTGTACCGAACAGCGCCGCCATCATGGTTGGGACATCTGCGCCACCGGTTTTTAGCGCCGTACCGCCCATAATCAGTGGCGCAACAAAGTTAAAGCTGGTGCCCTGAATGGATAGCAGCCCTGAGCCTACTGGTCCCCAGGCTTTGATCTGAATGATAGAAGCTACGCCGGAGGCGAACAGCGACATACTGATAATGTGTTGAGTATCCTGAGCCGGTAAACCAAGCGCCTGGCAAATTAACAGAGCAGGGGTGATCACCGCGACGAACATGGCCAGTAGATGCTGACAGGCGGCAAACAGGGTCTGGGCTAACGGGGGGCGATCTTCAAGACGGTAAATCAGTTCACTGTTGTGAGTCTGCGCAACCGGTTGCGCATTTGTTGACTCTACGGCGTTAACGGACATCAGAGGCAATCCCATGGTGGAAAAGCGGTGATTTTATCTGACCAGGGCAGAAAAGCAAACGTTTGCTAGCAGGTATTCTTAATATTTAAAACGGATAAACAAACATTTTTATATAACTTTTCATCATTTTCTGCTTAAAATCCACTCCGAAAACTCAATAAGAGCTAAAAATCGGTCTGGAATGCATCGTGCGTGATTGTGCTAAACGCACTAATGGAGCTGTAAATGTTTTATCTCGATACGTTATCAACGCTGGTTGCGGCAACCCTTGTGTTGCTGCTGGGACGTAAGCTCGTCCAGTCTGTTTCCTTCCTGAAAAAATACACCATTCCCGAACCCGTTGCAGGTGGATTGCTGGTGGCGATTGCGCTGCTGGTGCTGAAAAAAAGCATGGGTTGGGAAGTGAACTTCGATATGACCCTGCGCGATCCGCTGATGCTGGCCTTTTTCGCCACTATCGGCCTGAACGCCAATATCGCCAGTCTGCGTGCTGGTGGCCGCGTGGTGGGTATCTTTCTGATTGTGGTTGTTGGCTTGTTGCTGATGCAAAACGCCATCGGTATTGGTATGGCGACCCTACTGGGTCTGGACCCGCTGATGGGTCTGATCGCTGGCTCGATCACCCTCTCTGGTGGACATGGAACCGGGGCCGCGTGGAGCAAGCTGTTTATTGAACGTTATGGCTTCACCAATGCGACTGAAGTGGCGATGGCTTGCGCAACGTTTGGTCTGGTGTTGGGCGGACTGATTGGCGGCCCGGTGGCACGCTATCTGGTCAAACACTCCACCACGCCAGACGGTATGCCGGACGATCAGGCCGTGCCGACCGCATTTGAAAAGCCGGACGTTGGGCGCATGATCACCTCGCTGGTGCTGATTGAAACCATTGCTCTGATCGCTATCTGTCTGACGGTGGGTAAAATCGTTGCGCAAATGCTGGTTGGAACAGTGCTGGAATTGCCGACCTTCGTCTGCGTGTTGTTTGTTGGGGTGATCCTCAGTAACGGTCTGGCGCTACTGGGTTTTTATCGGGTGTTCGAACGTGCAGTTTCGGTGCTGGGTAACGTAAGTCTGTCGCTGTTCCTGGCGATGGCGTTGATGAGCCTGAAGTTGTGGGAACTGGCTTCACTGGCCTTGCCGATGCTGGCAATCCTGGTTGTGCAGACTATTTTCATGGCGCTGTACGCGATATTCGTCACCTGGCGCATGATGGGTAAGAACTACGATGCCGCCGTGCTGGCTGCCGGACACTGTGGTTTTGGCCTCGGCGCGACGCCGACGGCGATTGCCAACATGCAGGCGATTACCGAACGTTTTGGACCATCCCATATGGCGTTTCTGGTGGTGCCGATGGTGGGGGCGTTCTTTATCGATATCGTCAACGCGCTGGTGATTAAGCTGTATCTGCTGTTACCGATTTTCGCGCAATAACGGCTGTGCGGCGGAGTAACATCCGCCGCAGCTATGAATTAACTACGCGTTGGAGTAGCGTTCGGTTTCCGGCATCCAGCGCTCTATCAGTGCCAAGGCCTGTTGCGGATAACGTTCGTGAATATGGCGGGCAATGCGCTGAACTTCCGGGATAATCGCCTGATCGCGCAGTAAATCTGCGACCTTGAATTCTGCCGTTCCGGTCTGGCGAGTACCTAACAGCTCGCCGGGGCCGCGAATCTCTAAATCTTTTTGCGCAATCACGAATCCATCGTTGCTGTCTCGCAGAACCTGCAGGCGTTTCTGCGCGGTTTTAGATAGCGGTGATTTGTAAAGCAGGACACAGTGGGAGGCCACCGCGCCACGGCCTACGCGACCACGCAACTGGTGCAACTGGGCCAGACCTAAGCGTTCCGGGTTTTCAATAATCATCAGGCTGGCATTGGGTACGTCCACGCCCACTTCAATCACCGTGGTGGCAACCAGCAGATGCAGTTCACCCTGCTTAAAGGCCGCCATTACTGACTGCTTCTCAGCGGGCTTCATGCGCCCGTGTACCAGGCCAATATTGAGTTCTGGCAGCGCCAGTTTAAGCTCTTCCCACGTCGCTTCTGCCGCCTGAGCTTCCAACAAGTCAGACTCTTCAATCAGCGTACAGACCCAGTATGCTTGACGTCCTTCGTGGGTACAGGCGTTGCGCACGCGATCAATAATATCGCTGCGGCGGGTATCCGGAATGGCGACTGTGGTGACCGGCGTACGCCCCGGAGGGAGTTCATCGATAACCGATGTGTCGAGGTCAGCATAGGCTGTCATCGCCAGGGTGCGCGGAATCGGCGTGGCGGTCATGATTAGCTGGTGTGGATGGAAACCCTGCTGCTGACCTTTCTCCCACAGTGCCAGACGCTGATGTACGCCGAAGCGGTGCTGTTCGTCGATGATAACCAGCGCCAGCCCGTTGAACTGCACCTGTTCCTGGAAAATCGCGTGCGTGCCGACAATCATCTGCACCTGACCGCTGGCGATAGCTTCCTGTTGCGCCAGACGCGCTTTACCTTTCTGCTTGCCCGCCAGCCAGCCCACTTCAACGCCCAGTGGCGCGAACCAGTTGCGGAAGTTATTTGCATGCTGTTCAGCCAATAATTCGGTAGGAGCCATTAGCGCAACCTGTTTACCATGTGCGATAGCCCGCAGCGCAGCCAGCGCGGCAACCAGCGTTTTACCGGAGCCGACATCACCCTGCACCAGGCGCATCATCGGCACATCCAGCGCCATATCGCGTTCAATCTCAGCGGTAACGCGGGCCTGCGCGCCAGTAGGTTTGAACGGCAATGCTGCCAGCAGCTTATCTTTTAGCGCGTTGTTAGCACTTAACGGCTGGGCGTGAAAACGCTGTGCCCCGGCGCGTAGCGCCAGCATGCTGAGGTTATGCGCCAGCAGTTCTTCGAGAATCAGACGTCGCTGCGCCGGATGTTGTCCGGTTTCCAGATCGCTGAGTTGCAGCGACGGTGGGGGGCGGTGCAATGTGCGCAGTGCTTCGGGTAGGCTCATCATGCCCTGTAACAGCTCTGGCGGCAGCAGTTCGGCAATGGCGCAGGTATCGAGCAGATCCAGTGCCTGATCGGTCAGCTTGCGCAGCGTGGCCTGCTTCACACCTTCGGTGGTTGGATACACTGGTGTGAGTGTTTCCTGCAATTCTGGCGTGCTGAGATCGCCTTGTACGCGGTATTCCGGGTGAATCATCTCTGCGCCGTATTTCCCGCGTTTGGCTTCGCCGTAGGCCAGAACCCTACGCCCGGTAGCAAGGCTGTTTTTCATCGCTGCACTGAAGTTGAAAAAGCGCATGGTGAGAATCCCCGAGCCATCGCTGATTTGACAGGTCATCATCCGGCGGCCGCCGAAGGTGATATTGCAGTTCAGCACTTCGCCTTCAACGGTGGCATAGACACCCGGCAGCAGTTCGCCAATTGGGTACAGATGGGTACGGTCTTCGTAACGCAGAGGAAGGTGGAGCAGGAGGTCCTGCACGGTGTGCAGGCCAATTTTCGCCAGTTTACTGCTTTGCGCTGCGCCAACGCCGGTCAGAGAGTTGAGTGGGATGGCATCCAGTAAACGGCCTTTCATCGCGTTTATCTCGCAGATTGCATAGTGGCCCACCACGTTGCATCGGCTTCAATTTCGCCCTGCGTGTTTACGTGAGGGTAGGGAAGACCTTTGCGCTTAGCGACATTCGCCAGCACCGGATAACCGCCTTCAAACAGTAAGCGCTGTTGCTCATCTTGTGGCAGCATGCTGTTTTCTCGGCGGTACATCCCTGCGTTTTGCCGCTGGCGCTGTGCTTCGTACAGAATCAGCGCAGAGGCGACAGAAACGTTCAGCGACTGCACCATGCCAGTCATGGGAATGATGATGTCCTGATCAGCCAGATCCAACGCTTCCTGAGTGATGCCGGTTTTCTCCTGGCCCATCAGGATGCAGGTAGGGTGCGTGTAATCAATCTCGCGAAAATCCACGGCTTTATCTGACAGATGGGTTGCCAGGACCTGCATGCCCCGGCTTTTTAAATGTGTGACCGCATCGCCAATAGTCGGGTGGGTCTTGACTTGCACCCAACTGTTACTGCCTGCGGCAGAAGAGAGCATAGTGCGCATGCGGCTACCCGGCCAGACGGCGTGGACTTCATGCACGCCGACCGCATCTGCAGTACGAATAATCGCAGAAACGTTATGAGGTTTGTGAACCTGCTCCATGCAGACGGTCAGATCGGGCTGACGACGTGCGAGCATCTCGCGGATACGTGCATAGCGCTGTTCATTCATAAGACTAGTTTCGGTTACGGGTGACTTTTATCACGTCCGGCATGACGCGGATTTTGCGCATGATATTCGCCAGGTGCACACGATCGCGAGCGGTCAGGCGAATAAAGGCGCTATAAACGCGGCCATCTTTCTCTTCCGTATTCAGACTTTGAATATTGGAGGTGGTCGTGTTGATTGCCGCCGTCAGGTTCGCCAGAGCACCCTGGTGGTTAAACATATCCACCTTAATCTCGGTGATGAATTCCTGCTCCGTCTCTTTATCCCATTCCACCGCCATAAACTTCTCTGGCTCTTTCTGGTAGCCACGAATATTACGGCAGGACTCATGGTGGATCACCAGACCTTTACCCGGACTGACGTGGGCAATGATTGGATCGCCTGGAATTGGACGACAGCATTTCGCGAAGGTGATCAGTACGCCGTCAGCGCCTTTGATCGGCAGATGACCATGGCCGGATTGTGCTGGTACGTTCGCTGTTGCTTCGCCCTGCTGGAGGTTTTTCGCTACCACCACGCTCATGGCGTTACCCAGACCGATTTCTGCGAGCAGATCGTCAAGCGTGGCGAGCTTCATGCGCTCAAGCTCACGCTGAATGCTCTCTGGCGGGATCTCAGCCAGTTTACGGCTACCGCCCAGGGCATGGTTGAGCAGTCGACGCCCCAGACTGACGGAATCATCGCGCTTGAGGTTTTTCAACAGTTGGCGAATCTTGGCGCGCGCTTTCGAACTGACGACGAAGTTTAGCCACGCGGCATTCGGACGTGCGCCCGGCGCGGTAATAATCTCAACTGTCTGACCGCTAAAGAGCGGTTGTGAAAGCGGGTAAGGCTGTCTGTCTACGCGTGCGCCGACGCAGGCGTGACCGATATCGGTATGCACAGCGTAGGCGAAGTCGACAGGTGTTGCACCGGCAGGCAGTTCGACAATGCGCCCTTCCGGTGTGAAAACATAAATCTCATCCGGGAAGAGATCAGATTTAACGCTTTCAATAAATTCAAACGAGCTACCGGCGCTCTGCTGCAGTTCCAGCAAGCTTTGCATCCAGCGCTGAGCGCGGATTTGCGCAGTGGTGCTGCTTTCGCCGCCGTGCTCTTTGTAAGCCCAGTGCGCTGCGACACCCATCTCTGCCATCTGGTCCATGTCTTCAGTACGAATCTGTACTTCAACCGGGACGCCATGAGGGCCGATCATTGAGGTGTGCAAAGACTGATATCCGTTCGCTTTCGGAATGGCGATATAGTCTTTCACGCGACCAGGGCGTGGTTTGTACAGGCTGTGCATCTGGCCGAGTACGCGATAGCAGGTATCGGAATCATGAACGATGACGCGAAATGCGTAGATATCCATGATGGAGTGAAAACGCTGCTCTTTGAGCACCATTTTGCAGTAAATAGAGTACAGGTGCTTCTCACGCCCGCTTACGCGACACGGAATACCAGCCTCCTGCAAACGCCCTTCGATTTCCGAGAGGATTTTTTGGATCATCTCTTTGCGGTTGCCGCGAGCGGCTTTAACCACTTCTTTAATCACGCGATAGCGGTTTGGGTACAGCGCTTCAAAACCCAGCTCTTCCAGCTCGGTTTTAATGTGATGAATACCTAAACGGTGTGCCAGCGGACTATAGATTTCGAGGGTTTCGCGGGCGATGCGGCGACGCTTGTCCGGGCGTAATGAGCCCAGCGTGCGCATGTTGTGGGTGCGGTCGGCAAGTTTGATGAGAATGACGCGGATATCCTGCACCATCGCCATAATCATCTTGCGAAAGTTTTCAGCTTGCGCCTCTTTCTTATCGCGAAACTTAAGCTTATCAAGCTTCGATACCCCTTCTACCAGCTCTGCAACGCTTTTACCAAAAAGCTGTTCCATGTCCTGATAGGTGGCTGGGGTATCTTCAATCACGTCATGCAGCAGCGCAGCCATCAGCGTTTCGTAGTCGAGTTTCATCTCGGCCAGAATGCAGGCTACCGCTACCGGGTGCGTGATATAGGGTTCACCGCTTGAACGTGTCTGGCCCTCGTGAGCGTCACGTGCAACGAGATACGCCTGCCGAAGACGCTTAATCTGGTCTTCCGGCAGGTAGTTTTGAATCAGTTGATTCAGGCTTTCAAACAGATACAAGGGCGACCCGCTTTGTGATTAACGACGACCTTCAGCAATAGCGGTAACGGCTTGTAATTCAGCGGCTTCCTGCTCTTGCTGTTCCTGGCGCTCACGCACGTCGAGGATCTGGTTGTTGATCAGACCTTCTTCGATTTCGCGCAGTGCGATAACGGTAGTTTTATCGTTTTCTTCCGGTACGAGCGGATCCTTTCCGCCTACCTGCATCTGACGAGCGCGACGCGCGGCGACCAGTACCAGGTCAAAACGGTTACCAATTTTCTCTACAGCGTCCTGAACAGTTACGCGTGCCATACTTAAAATGCTCCACAGGTGAAGAAATGACTGGGCATGATACTGAATGTGGGTTCAGTCTGCCAACAGTTTGCTGATTAAAGCGTCATGACGCTGCTTTTGGCGGCTCATGCGCAGACGTTCGGCGCGAATGATGGTTTTCAAATCGCCCAGGGCGGTGTCGAAATCATCATTCACAATAAGATAATCATATTCGGCGTAATGGCTCATTTCTGCAACAGCTTGCGCCATACGTTTCGCGATCACGTCTTCGCTATCCTGACCGCGGCCACGCAGGCGGCGGTCCAGCTCAATCTTAGACGGTGGCAAAATAAAAATACTGCGCGCATGCGGCATTTTTTCACGAATTTGCTGCGCACCTTGCCAGTCGATATCTAAAAAGACGTCTACGCCGGATGCTAATACTTGCTCAATGGTTTCACGCGAGGTGCCGTAGTAATTACCGAAAACCTCCGCGTGTTCCAGGAACGCGTCTCTACCAATCATGGTTCTGAATTCATCATGGTTCACAAAGAAATAGTGTTCACCGTGCACTTCCCCCGGGCGCGGTGCGCGCGTGGTGTGCGAAACAGAAACCTGGGTGTCATACAACGGTTGGGTCTTTAATAAAGCCTGAATCAGGCTGGATTTACCCGCGCCACTGGGGGCAGAAACAATATAAAGCGTGCCTTGAGCCATGAGTATCTTAATGTATGTGATTGTCGAAAGAGAGCCTACATACGGGCTTATTATACACGTAGCCGCTATGTGACGTAGCCCTTGTCACACTTTTTGCGCATGTTTATTGCGTTTTGCGTACCAGTTTCCTGTTTTATCGATGATTTGCAGCAATACATGTAAATGTCCGGAAAGCTGTTCGCAGGATGAATTTTTGCCGCTCTGTTTCTATTTCACTTCGCGCTATACCTGCCGGGAAACGTATCGTTCAGCGGAGATAGCATGGGATTATGGAAATGCATAGGGCTGGTTTTGCTAATGGGGTATCTACCCGCATGGGCGGTATGCCCCGTCTGGTCGCCTGCCAGGGCAAACGAGGAAATTTCACGACTACAGCAGCAGATTACACAGTGGAATGACAGTTACTGGAAACAAGGGGAAAGTGCCGTAGACGACGGCGTTTATGACCAGCTCAATGCGCAACTAATTCAATGGCAGCGCTGTTTTGGCGATGAAGCCCCATCAGATCTTTCTGCGCCCCCAATAAGTGGCACCGTCTCGCATCCTGTTCCCCATACGGGCGTTCGAAAACTTGCTGATAAGCAAGCGCTACAGCAATGGATGCACGCTCGCAGCAATCTCTGGGTGCAACCGAAGGTGGATGGCGTGGCGGTGACGTTAGTCTATCGCAATGGCAATCTGGTACGGGCGATTAGCCGTGGTAATGGCCTGCAAGGCGAAGACTGGACGCAAAAGGTTCTACAGATCCCTTCCGTACCACATTCCACCAGGGGGAAACTCGCTAACAGTACGTTGCAGGGTGAGATATTTTTGCAGCAAGAGGGGCATATTCAGAAGCAGAGCGGGGGAATGAATGCCCGCTCGAAGGTTGCTGGATTGATGATGCGCCAGGGCAATCCGGAAATGTTACGCTCGCTGGCAATTTTTATCTGGGCCTGGCCTGATGGTCCGGCGGTCATGTCTGAAAGACTGGAGCAGCTCACGGCTGCCGGGTTCAGTTACACGCAACGCTATACTCAGGCCGTGAATAATGCGGATGACGTCGAAAAGTCGCGCATCAGGTGGTGGAGTTCAGCATTACCTTTTGTGACGGATGGTGTCGTGGTGCGAACGGCAAAAGAACCACGGGCACAGTATTGGCTACCCGGACAGGGTGACTGGCTGGCGGCGTGGAAACATCCTCCCGTGACGAGGGTATCTGAGGTAACGGGTATTCAGTTCTCCGTTGGTAAAAGCGGGAAAATTGCGGTGGTTGCATTGCTGACTCCCGTCATGCTGGATGATAAACGCGTACAGCGCGTCAATATTGGCTCCGTCCGACGCTGGAATGAATGGGATATCGCGCCTGGCGATCAGATTCTGGTGAGCCTGGCCGGACAAGGGATACCCCGTATAGACGAGGTGGTCTGGCGCAGCACTCAGCGTACTAAGCCAATACCCCCCGAGGGGCGCTTCAATTCATTAACCTGTTTTTATGCTGCAGCGGAGTGCCAGGAACAGTTTGTTGCCAGACTGGTCTGGCTGGGTGGCAAAGAGGTGCTGGGGCTGGAGGGGATCGGCGAGGCGGGATGGCGAAAGCTCCATCAGGCGTATCGCTTTGAACATATCTTTTCCTGGCTAGGATTAACCCAGGCGCAGCTACAGTCCACCTTCGGCGTGAACAAAGGGAAGAAGCTGTGGCATCAGTTCAACCTGTCGCGCCATCTCCCGTTCACGCGCTGGGTGATTGCCATGGGAATACCGTTAACACAGGCAACGCTGAATGCCAGCAGGGATAGTTCGTGGCAGCAATTACAAGAACGTGATGAACAAAGCTGGCGGCAGCTCCCTTTCATGGGAGAACGGCGGGCACGGCAGGTTATTCAGTGGCTGGAGGATCGGGAGGTCACAGCGCTGAGCAACTGGTTGGCTGCTCAGCGGATAGCGGGCTTTATATCTTAATGGCCTTCATGGCGATAGTAAAATACCGGCAGACCTAACTTCAGGCGCAGTGCCAGTAATCGGGCGGTAAAGCCGAAGAGTAGGGTAGAGATAACCACCACATCATGACTGGAGACATAGTGCTGTAGCACGATGTACAGCACTGCAGCGGCGAATGAAACTCCGGCATACAGCTCTTTCTGGAACACTAACGGGATGCGTTTGCAGAACATGTCGCGTAATACGCCACCGAAGACGCCGGTGGTGACCGCAGCGACCACGGCGATAATCGGTCCATGGCCCATATCCAGTGCCACCTGAGCACCGATAATAGAAAAGACCACCAGGCCCAGCGCATCCAGTACGAGGAATATTTTGCGCAGATAGGGCATGACGGGAGCAATAATGGTGGTGAGTACCGCAGCGGTCGCCACGATAATGACGTATTCAGGGTGCTTTACCCAGCCAAGCGGATAGTGGCCGAGAAGAATGTCGCGTACCGATCCGCCGCCAATGGCCGTCGCGGTGGCAATGATAATGACGCCAAATGTATCCATACGACGACGCCCAGCTGCAAGCGCACCGGTCATGGCTTCGGCAGTAATACCAATTAAATATAAAACGTGTAACAGCATGTATTCCCCCTGATTTGCTGGGGGCTAAGGTTAGCGATTTGTGCGCATTGTCACGATTGAGATTTTCTAAGGTGAAGTGATTTTAATAACTACAGCTAATGCGACTGTGCTGAAAATACGTGGTGATATGCGCTTTGTGTTATGGGTAGTGATAATGAATGATGAGAAAATATAATTCGGACTGAATGGGGAGAGTACTAAAGCGGCGGGAAAAACACGTAGCCTCGCCATTTATTGGCGGGCTACGTTGAATGACTACTTATTCGATGTTCTGAATCTGCTCGCGCATTTGCTCGATCAGTACCTTCAGTTCAATCGCGGAATTCGTCACTTCGGCATTGATAGACTTGGATGCCAGAGTGTTCGACTCACGGTTGAATTCCTGCATCATGAAGTCCAGACGACGGCCAACGGCCTCTTTTTTCTTCAGAATGTTGTAGGTTTCTTTGACGTGGGCTTCCAGACGATCTAATTCTTCTGCCACATCGATACGCTGCGCCATCAGCACCAGTTCTTGCTCAAGGCGGTTATTCTCCAACTGCACCTGGGCGTCTTCCAGTTTGGCAACCAGACGCTCGCGCTGCCATTGCAGGATTTCCGGCATATGAGCACGCACTTTTGTGACTTCAGCACTGACGCCTTCCAGACGCTGCTCGATCAGCGCTTTCAGCGCCTGACCTTCGGTTTCACGCGCAACGATGAAGTCATCCAGCGTACCATCAAGCGCGGCGAGGATTTCGGCGGCAATGGCGTCCAGATCCTGCTCCTGGGCAGCCATTACGCCTGGCCAGCGCAGGATATCAACCGGGTTGATTTCACCTTCATCGCTCTGCATTTTGACCCAGTTAGCAGCGCTAACGAGCTGTTTAGCGAGTTTTTCATTCAGAATCAGCTCGCCTTGCGCGCTGGCATCAGGCTCAAAACGCAGCGTACATTCGACTTTACCGCGCGTCAGACGCGTGCGAATACGTTCGCGAACAACGGGTTCGAGACTACGGAACTGCTCCGGCAGGCGAAAATAAGTTTCCAGATAACGCTGGTTTACCGAGCGCATTTCCCAGGTGGCGCTACCCCATTCACCCTTGATTTCACGCCGGGCGTAGGCGGTCATGCTGCGGATCATAGACGTTCCTGTTTTTAAAGATGAGATGGGAGGATTATAGCCATCAGCGTCTTGTCAGGATAGGAATAACAGTCGGAAGTCCGTATAATGCGCAGCCACATTCGTTTCAAGCCGGAGATTTTATCATGCGTCCAGCAGGTCGTAGTGCCAATCAGGTGCGTCCCGTCACCCTGACCCGTAATTATACAAAACATGCTGAAGGCTCCGTGCTGGTCGAATTTGGTGATACCAAAGTGCTGTGTACCGCCTCTATTGATGAAGGCGTACCGCGTTTTCTGAAAGGTCAGGGCCAGGGCTGGATCACCGCAGAATATGGCATGCTGCCACGCGCTACGCACACCCGTAACGCCCGTGAAGCGGCAAAAGGTAAGCAGGGCGGTCGTACCATGGAAATCCAGCGTCTGATCGCCCGCGCGCTGCGCGCAGCTGTTGATCTGAAAACGCTCGGCGAATTCACAATTACGCTGGACTGCGATGTTATTCAGGCCGATGGTGGTACGCGCACCGCTTCAATTACCGGCGCATGCGTTGCGTTGGCTGATGCGCTGAACAAGCTGGTGGCGAGCGGTAAGCTGAAAACTAACCCGATGAAAGGGATGGTCGCCGCGGTTTCCGTGGGCATTGTGAATGGTGAAGCACTCTGTGACCTTGAGTATGTTGAAGACTCTGCTGCTGAAACCGACATGAACGTAGTGATGACTGAGGACGGTCGCATTATAGAGGTTCAGGGCACGGCGGAAGGCGAACCGTTCAGCCATGAAGAACTTCTCACCCTACTGGCATTGGCTCGAGGGGGAATCGAATCCATTGTAGCGACGCAGAAGGCGGCGTTAGAAAATTGATTTTAAAGGCGACTGATGAGTCGCCTTTTTTTTGTCTGTAATAAAGTGAGATGAGGAGCGAATCCATGAAACCGTATCAGCGCCAGTTTATTGAGTTTGCGCTTAGCAAGCAGGTACTAAAGTTTGGCGAATTTACGCTGAAATCCGGGCGCAAAAGCCCCTATTTCTTCAACGCCGGGCTGTTTAATACCGGGCGCGACCTGGCACTGTTAGGCCGTTTTTATGCCGAAGCGCTGGTGGATTCCGGTATCGAGTTCGATTTGCTGTTTGGTCCTGCCTACAAAGGTATTCCGATTGCGACCACAACGGCCGTTGCGCTGGCGGAACACCACGATAAAGATTTGCCGTACTGCTTTAACCGTAAAGAGGCGAAGACCCACGGTGAAGGCGGGAATCTGGTCGGTAGCGCACTAGAGGGACGCGTGATGCTGGTGGATGATGTTATCACCGCAGGTACGGCGATTCGTGAGTCGATGGAAATTATCCAGGCGAATGGCGCCACTCTGGCGGGGGTACTGATTTCTCTCGATCGTCAGGAACGCGGTCGCGGCGAGATTTCCGCGATTCAGGAAGTGGAACGTGATTATGGCTGCAAGGTGATTTCTATCATTACCCTGAAAGATCTGATTGCGTATCTGGAAGAGAAACCAGAGATGGCGGAGCATCTGGTGGCAGTACGGGCCTATCGCGAAACGTACGGCGTTTAATAACTGCCGGATGGCGCTGCGCTTATCCGGCCTACGTAACCCCGTAGGCCGGACAAGACGAAATCGCTACTGCAATTGAGCGGCAACCAACGGCCAGCGGGTGTCAAAATCATCCGTTGGGCGGTATTTAAATTCGCTACGTACAAACCGGGACAGCATACCTTCGCAGAAAGCCAGTAACTGGCTGGCCAGCAGCGTTTCATCCACGGTGTAGCCTTCACCTTCACGCATTCTTTTTTCTCGTAGAACCTGGCGCAACTGCGCTTCAATGCGCTCAAAAAGTTGGTTAATGCGACCTTGCAGACGGTCTTGCTCGAACATCAACGCGTGTCCGGTCAGAATTCGTGTCAGGCCAGGATTACGCTCACCAAACCCTAAAATCAGCAGAACGATCAGGCGCAGACGCGCGTTGGTGTCCTTTTCATCTTTCAAAATCAGATTGATACGCGTAATCAAACTATCTTCGATAAACTCAATCAGACTATCGAACATACGGGTCTTGCTGGGGAAATGGCGATACAATGCCGCTTCGGATACGCCAACTGAGGCTGCCAGCTTTGCTGTGGTGATGCGTTGGCTACCATCGCTGGACTCAAGCATCAGTGCCAGAGACTGAAGTATTTCTTCGCGACGATTCCTTTTCGCAGTTTGCTTTTCTACCATGTTACAAAATACCCCTGAAAATAAGCTCTTGCCAGGCAGGCATCCACACAGCGACCGCAAACTGATGTTTGCGGTGTGTTATTGCGTTATTACGCTATGGGATACTTTTCTGCGGGTTACTTGCGCCCGGAATGGCCGAAGCCACCTTCGCCACGATCGGTGGCTTCAAACTCTTCCACCAGATTAAATTCAGCCTGCACGACCGGTACAAATACCATTTGCGCGATACGTTCGCCCGGCTCAATAGTGAAGCTGTCCTGACCACGGTTCCAGACGGACACCATCAGTTGGCCCTGGTAGTCGGAATCAATCAAACCAACCAGATTGCCCAGCACGATACCGTGCTTATGGCCCAGCCCGGAGCGCGGGAGCATTACCGCTGCCAGAGAAGGATCGGCAATGTGGATAGCTAACCCGGTTGGCACCAGCGTTGTTGCGCCCGGCGCCAGCTCTACGGCGTCATCAAGACAAGCACGCAGGTCAAGTCCGGCAGAACCAGAAGTGGCGTACGTCGGGAGCGGAAATTGTTGCCCTACGCGCGGGTCCAGAATCTTAACGTCGATTTTTTTCATCATAACGGGTCACGATCTCGTCGAGTAATAATTGGCCCAGGAGTTCTTTACGCTCAAGCGGTAAGACTTTGTCTCCATCCTGCCAAAAAAGGTGTAATGCGTTGCTATCGCTGTTAAACCCTTGAGTTGACAGTGAAACGTCGTTCGCACAGATCACATCAAGGTTTTTGCGGATGCGCTTTTGCCGGGCATATTCTTCCACATTATTTGTTTCGGCGGCAAACCCAACGACAAAAGGACGGTTAACATCCAGTGCGGCAACACCGGCGATAATGTCCGGGTTTTTGACCATTTTTACTGTTAATTCATCACCCTGCGTCGCTTGTTTTTTTATTTTTTCGTGGGCGACAGTTTCAGCGCGATAATCAGCGACTGCAGCGCAACCGATAAAAATATGCTGTTGTTGCACTGCAGATTGCACAGCGGCTTCCATTTCCAGCGCGGTCATCACATCAACCCGCTGAACAAATGGTGGTGTGGATAACGAAACCGGACCCGATACCAGTGTGACGTTTGCCCCGCGCTTTGCGGCAGCGGCCGCGATCGCAAACCCCATCTTCCCGGAACTGTGGTTGGAAATATAACGCACGGGATCAAGCGGTTCACGCGTCGGACCTGCCGTAATCATGATGTTGAGATGTTGCAGATCGTTGACAGGTGAAAAATGTTCTGCCGCCATATCCACAATCGTTAACGGATCCAGCATGCGCCCAGGGCCGATATCACCACATGCCTGACTACCGCTGTCAGGACCCCAAATGAGTAAACCGCGTGAGGCAAGAATACCCAGATTGTGCTGGGTCGCGGCAGCGCGGTACATCTGCTGGTTCATGGCTGGCAGTACAGCAACAGGAGCAGGCGTTGCCAGACAAATCGTTGACACCAGGTCGTTGGCCATACCTGCGGCGACACGAGCAATCAGGTCTGCTGTAGCGGGTGCCAGGATGACCAAATCGGCCCATTTCCCCAGCTCAATGTGGCCCATCGCGGCTTCGGCTGCGGGGTCAAGCAGGCTGTCGGAAACGGGATAACCTGAAACCGCCTGTAAACTCAGGGGAGTAATAAATGCTTTTGCCGCTTCGGTCATCGCCACGCGGACATCAGCGCCGCGTTCCCGTAAACGACGCACCAGCTCAGGGGTCTTGTACGCAGCAATACCGCCACTGACGCCAAGTACGATTTTTTTACCGGCCAGGCTCATCATGATCTTTCCTGTTGGGTTTCACCAGAAGGCGGATATTTTATCACAATCCGCAATTTGTCGTGCTTTTGACCGTACTCCACTTTGCGAGGCGCTACGAAGAAGTGAAAACAGCACGTCGATTCACCGTCGGTGTTATGCCACTATGCGGACGCGAGAGGAGGGAGAAGCATGGAAAATACAGGAAGTATGATGCCCCGGGAAAAGCTGTTGGCGCAGGGGGCCAGTTCTCTGACCGATGTTGAGCTTTTGGCTCTTTTTTTACGTACCGGCATGCAGGGTAAAGATGTGCTTACGCTGGCGAAAGAGATGCTTCAGCATTTTGAGTCGCTGTATGGCCTGTTGTCTGCTGATTACATGGATTTTAGCTATGTTCAGGGAATCGGTATCGCGAAGTACGCACAGTTGAAGGGGATTGCGGAGCTGGCAAGACGCTACTACAAAGTGCGAGTGATAGAGGAGCGTGCTCTACTTAGTCCGGAAATGGCGCGAGAATTTCTGCAAAGCCAGCTTTCGCAAGAGGAACGCGAGATCTTTCTGGTGATCTTTATGGATTCTCAACATCGCGTGATTAAACACAGCAAACTTTTTTCCGGTACGCTTAGCCATGTCGAGGTACATCCGAGAGAAATTGTCCGGGAAGCGATAAAAATGAATGCTTCTGCGGTGATCCTTGCGCATAATCACCCTTCGGGGTGTGCAGAGCCGAGTAAAGCAGATAAACTCATCACCGAGCGTGTTGTGAAATGCTGTCAGTTCATGGATATCCGGGTGCTTGATCATCTGGTCATTGGGCGCGGAGAGTACGTTTCTTTTGCGGAACGCGGTTGGATTTAACGCACTTTACGCGATCCATCGGGATCTTTGTCTGTTCGGGACTTGAGCACATCGCTGACTCAGCGTATACTACGCCACCTTTGAGAATCTCGGGTTTGGCATTTGGGCCTGGCAATCGAGAGTTCGCAAATACGCAAAATCATTCTTGTTGCGTCCAATGACGAGGCAACATTGAAAGATTAAGTGTATTGAACTGCGATAACCGGGCTGAGAAGCCTGACGAGGCGCCAATACCCCATACGAAGCTCGAGCTAATTTGATTTTTGGAGAATAGACATGTCCCGAGTCTGCCAAGTTACTGGCAAGCGTCCGGTGACCGGTAACAACCGTTCCCACGCACTGAACGCGACTAAACGCCGTTTCCTGCCTAACCTGCACTCTCACCGTTTTTGGGTTGAGAGCGAGAAGCGTTTTGTCACCCTGCGTGTATCTGCTAAAGGTATGCGTGTTATTGATAAGAAAGGCATCGAAACAGTTCTGTCTGAACTGCGTGCCCGTGGCGAAAAGTACTAAGTACTAAGAGGAAATAAATCATGGCTAAAGGTATTCGTGAGAAAATCAAGCTGGTTTCTTCTGCTGGTACTGGTCACTTCTATACCACTACGAAGAACAAACGTACTAAGCCGGAAAAACTGGAACTGAAAAAGTTCGATCCAGTTGTTCGTCAGCACGTTTTATACAAAGAAGCGAAAATCAAATAATTTTCGTTTTGATGTAAAGAAAAACCCTGCCTCGGCGGGGTTTTTTGTTTTCTGGCCGTCCCCATATTAATGAGACCTGACATACCGCCGGAGATACTATGCCTGAATTACCTGAAGTCGAAACCAGCCGCCGTGGTATTGAGCCGCATCTGGTGGGAGCAACGATTATGCACGCGACGGTGCGTAACGGTCGTTTGCGTTGGCCAGTATCTGAGGAAATCTATCGTCTGAGTGATCAACCTGTCCTCAGCGTACAGCGGCGCGCGAAATACCTGCTGCTAGAACTGGCGGATGGCTGGATAATCATTCATCTGGGGATGTCGGGTAGCTTGCGTATCCTTCCTGAAGAGCTTCCGGCAGACAAGCACGACCACGTTGACTTAGTGATGAGCAACGGCAAAGTTCTGCGTTATACCGATCCCCGCCGCTTTGGCGCCTGGCTGTGGACTAAAGAACTGGATGGACATAATGTCCTCGCCCATCTTGGCCCTGAGCCGCTGAGCGACGATTTCAACGCCAATTATCTACAGCAGAAATGTGCAAAGAAGAAAACGGCGATTAAACCCTGGTTGATGGATAACAAGCTGGTGGTGGGTGTGGGTAATATCTACGCCAGCGAGTCGCTATTTGCGGCTGGGATTCATCCTGACCGTCTTGCGTCATCGCTGTCGAAAGATGAGTGTGAATTGCTGGTACGCGTTATCAAGGCGGTGTTGCTGCGTTCTATCGAGCAGGGCGGGACGACGCTGAAAGACTTTCTGCAAAGTGACGGTAAGCCTGGCTATTTTGCCCAGGAGCTGCAGGTCTATGGGAGAGAAGGTGAACCGTGTCGTGCATGCGGCGCACCGATTGTTGCGACAAAACACGCCCAGCGTACAACGTTCTATTGCCGTCGCTGTCAGAAATAGTGTCATTGCTGGCCGGATGCTGCATCCGGCCAGGTGCATTACTTCAGTTTACTCATTAACGCCTGATGGACGTTTTCCGGCAAAAAGTGTGTCACGTCACCCTGGTGGCGGGCAACTTCTTTCACCAGTGACGATGAGATAAAAGACCACTCTTTAGATGGCATCAGAAAAACGCTTTCCAGTTGCGGCATAAGATGGCGGTTCATATGGGCCAGCTGCATTTCATATTCAAAATCGGCTACCGCGCGCAGGCCACGGATCAGAATGTTCGCCTGATTATCACGGGCAAAGTTTGCCATCAGATCGCTGAATCCCAGCACTTCCACATTGCCAAGATGCGCCGTTGCCTGTTGTGCCAGCTCAACGCGCTCTTCCAGAGTAAACATCGGCTTTTTACTGGGGCTTGCGGCAATCGCCAGAATTACGTGATCAAACATGCTTGTAGCACGCGTCACGATATCAAGGTGGCCGTTAGTAATAGGATCAAAGGTTCCTGGATAAATCGCCCGTTTTTGCATGACTTGCCTCAATGCGTTTTGGGTGGCAGGTAAGGTTCCAGCAGTTGCAGCAGACGCTGTAGCGCGCCCTGATTTTGATACAGAACTTCAACTGCGTGACGGCCATAAAAATTACGATAATCTGCATCGGTCAGTAAGGAAGAGACCTCTTTCACCAGCGTAGTTGCGTCGGTGACGGTGATCAATCCGCTTGCCTGTTCGAGACGGGCGCAAATATCTTTAAAATTAAACGTATGTGGTCCCATCAACACCGGAATAGCATGCGCTGCCGCTTCCAGCGGGTTGTGTCCACCACGTTCAACCAGTGAACCGCCGACAAAAGCAAGGTCGGCAATGCCATACAGCAACATCAGCTCACCCATGGTATCGCCGATCACAACCTGAGTGCCTGATGATGGAACTTCACCCGAAGAACGAGTGGTATAGCTTAGTCCAGCCTGGCGTACAAGGTTAATGGCATCCGGGAACCGTTCTGGATGTCTGGGAACCAGAATCAATAAAAGATTCGGGAACTGATTTAATAACGCCTGATGAGCGGCAATGATGATGCTTTCTTCACCGTCGTGGGTGCTGGTTGCAATCCATACCGGGCGGTGAGGCGCCCATTGACGACGTAATGTCACCGCTTTTGCGGCCAGTTGCGGTGTGACGGATATATCAAACTTCAGGCTGCCAGTAACGGTGACTTGATTGCTTCTGGCGCCAAGCGTAATAAAACGTGCGCCATCTTCTTCGTTTTGTGCGGCAATCAACGTAATTCGACGCAGTAGTCTGCCAACAAATTTACCTAATTTCGCATAACCAGCGGCTGAACGAGCAGAAAGCCGTGCGTTGGCAATGACCAGAGGAATGTGGCGCTTATGGAGTGCCGCGATCAGATTTGGCCACAGCTCGGTTTCCATAATTAACACCAGTTTGGGGTCAACTTTATTCAGAAAACGGTTCAGGGCATCCGGTAAATCGTAAGGCAGATAAATATGCTGAACGTCAGTGCCAAAAGCAGATTGTACCCGCTCGGAACCGGTTGGCGTCATGGTGGTGACCGTGATCGGCAAGTCGGGATAACGGTGGCGCAGAGCGCGGACTAATGGGATTGCAGCCAGCGTTTCGCCCACAGAGACCGAATGAAGCATGATGCCGCCGGGTTTTAGCGGGCGGCGATAAAAGCCGTAGCGTTCGCCCCAGCGTTTACGGTAGGCCGGAGCCTTACGTCCGCGCACCCAAAGCCGTATCCAGATCAAAGGCTGAATAAGGTAGAGCAATGTGGTGTAAAGCAACTCAAGCATGGGCGTTAGCTGGCTAATGGATGTGCTGTGGATTCTATGTATTTACCCGGTGCTTTGCTATTACTTTTGCCATTCAGGGACCAATTAGACGCTAAAGTGGTCAATCTGACGTGTGATAGACCATTAAGTTACATTCTGGCGTAACTCTTTGAAATTAAAGTCAGGGGCTAGAGAGGATAACGAAATTGGTTTTAAAGTTGACATTAATCTGCGCTAATGAATTGATTGGAAAGACGAAAAGAAAAATGTGCTTAACTTTTATTCGTATCGGATTGCCACTAAAGAAGTGGTACACTAGCGCGCAAAATTTTAGTGCGATATCAGTAATCAGGCAACTGTTGAGCTTGGGGCGGTAGCGTGCTTTTTTTTGCTTAACGGTATCGGACACTCTCAACAAAAGAGCCGCTTGTGGAAAAGTTATTCAGAAATATCCTGGTCATTAAAATGCGTTTTCATGGCGATATGCTGCTGACAACCCCCGTCATCAGTACATTAAAACGTAACTATCCTGATGCCAAAATCGATGTGCTCCTTTACGAAGACACAAAGCCGATTTTATCTGAAAATCCGGAAATTAATGCGCTATATGGAATCAGTAAGAAAAACGCCACGACAAAAAAGAAAATCGCTAATTTCATTTCATTAATAAAAAAATTACGCCAAAACCAATATGATTTAGTAATCAACTTGACCGATCAGTGGCTGGTTGCACTATTGGTCCGCTTTTTGTCCGCTGATACAAAACTTTCTCCTGATTTCCCGCACCGTCAGAAGCCTTTCTGGCAGAAGAGCTTTACGCATCTTGTGCCGATTACTGGCGACCATATCGTCGAGCGTAACCTGTCGATTCTGAATCCACTTGGGCTTAAAACACTCAATCACGAACTGTCCATGCACTACGCTCCTTCCCATTGGAAAAATATCCATGAACAGCTAAAACAGCTCAGCGTGGGTGAGCGCTATGTGGTTATTCAGCCAACCGCACGTCAGATCTTTAAATGTTGGGATAACGAGAAATTTTGTGAGGTTATTGATGCCTTACAGGAACAAGGTTATCCGGTTGTGCTGACCTCTGGACCTGGGAAGGAAGACCAGGAATGTATCCATGATATTGCTGAGGGATGCAAATTATCTCCCGTCACCGCGCTTGCGGGTAAAACGACGTTTCCTGAATTGGCTGCTCTCATTGATCATGCGGCGTTGTTTATCGGTGTTGACTCCGCGCCTATGCATATTTCCGCAGCGGTGAAGACCCCTATCATTTGTTTGTTTGGCGCGACGGATCATATCGCATGGCGGCCATGGGCGGAAAATGTCACGTTGCTATGGGCTGGAAACTATCAGCCAGTACCGCCAAGAGAGCAGCTGGACCGCAGTTATAAATATCCGTCAGTTATCCCTGCGGAGGATGTTATTAACGCCGCCTGGCAAGTGCTTAATGGCGACGCGCCAGAAATTGAGGTGAATGCACAATGATTGTTGCCCTCTGTCTGTACAAATATTTTCCCTATGGTGGGCTACAGCGTGACTTTATGCGTATCGCTAAAACGATCGCGGCGCGCGGGCATCATGTCCGAGTCTATACACGAGCCTGGCAAGGGGAGCGCCCGGCGGAATTTGAGTGCGTTGATGTCCCGGTTACCGCACATTCCAACCATGGAAGAGATAAACAGTATCAGACGTGGGTTCAGCAGCATTTAACTCAGTACCCGGCAGACCGTGTCCTGGGTTTTAATAAAATGCCGGGGCTGGATTATTACTACGCAGCGGATGTGTGTTATGCGGCGAAGGTAGCGAAAGAAAAGGGGTTCTTGTATCGCTTAACGGCGCGATACCGTCACTACGCAGCCTTTGAGCAAGCTGTGTTTAAACCAGGGATGAAGACAAAGTTGCTGATGCTGACTACAAAACAAATCCTTGATTTTAAAATGTATTACCATACGGAAGACGAGCGCTTTCAGCTTCTTCCGCCCGGCATCTATCCCGATAGAAAATACAGTAGCCAGGCCCCCGGTAGCCGCGAACGCTACCGTGAAGCCATCGGCATCACTCCGGATCACTTCTTATTGTTGCAGGTTGGTTCTGATTTTTCACGAAAAGGGGTCGGCCGCTCAATTGCTGCTGTTGCCGCACTGCCTGAGGCTATCCGTCGTCAAACCCAGCTCTTTGTTGTTGGTCAGGATAAACCTCGCGCATTCGCTGCACAGGCAGAAAGAATGGGTGTGAAAGAGAACGTCCATTTCTTTGCTGGGCGTGATGATGTTGCACATCTGATGGCGGCTGCGGACGTGTTATTACATCCGGCGAAGCAGGAAGCTGCGGGAATTGTACTGGTTGAAGCTATCGCGGCGGGTTTGCCTGTGCTCGTGACGGAGGTCTGCGGTTACGCACCTCACGTAGCGGCGGCAGGATGCGGTGTTGTATTGAGTGAACCTTTTGAGCAACATGCGCTTGATGACGATTTGCATAAGGTCCTGGCGGATAGTTCTCTTCGTGAAAAGTGGGCGAAAAATGCGCGGCATTATGCGGATACGCAGGATCTTTATAGTTTGCCAGAACATGTAGCGGATATTATTACAGGTGAATTGCATGGTTGAGTTAAATGAACCCTTTGCCACATTGTGGAAGGGAAAAGACCCATTCATCGAGGTTAGAAAGCTTCAGGGTGAGGTCTTTCGGGAACTAGAAACCCGTCGCACACTTCGTTTTAGCGTTGCTGATAAGAGCTATTTTTTGAAGTGGCACCGAGGTACCACTTATAAAGAAGTCATTAAAAACCTACTGTCACTTCGTATGCCGGTACTGGGTGCCGACCGTGAGTGGAATGCCATACATCGTTTAGCCTCCTTAGGCGTTGATACGATGCATGGCGTTGCATTTGGCGAAACGGGTTGGAATCCGGTAAAGAAAACCTCTTTTATCATTACCGAAGATTTAACGCCAACTATTAGCCTGGAAGATTATTGTGCGAATTGGAGTGTTGAACCCCCGCATCCGCACGTAAAAAGAATGCTGATTCAACGCGTAGCCGATATGGTTCGCGCGATGCATCTTGGCGGTGTTAACCATCGTGATTGTTATATTTGCCATTTCTTACTTCATCTTCCATTTGATGATAAAAATGAAGATAGTCTAAAAATTTCGGTGATCGATCTGCATCGGGCACAAATTAGAAATAAAGTGCCATTACGTTGGCGTAATAAGGATCTTACTGGACTTTATTTTTCATCCGATAATATTGGATTGACGACTCGAGATTATTATAGATTTTTAAAAGTATACTTCAATCGTAGCCTGAAAGATATTATTAAGAATGAGGGTGTGTTCATTGAACAGGTTGAAGGAAAAGCCAGATCTATTCGCGAAAGAACAATTCGCAAATCATTGTGATTTTAACTGTAAAAATATGTTGTAAATGGAATTTGTATTTCATGGAATGAATTCATACTATGTCTCTTTTTGCATTTTTTATTTATAAATATGTGTCGGGTTTTGTTTCAATAGGGTTTATATGAATTCAAATACACAAATGCAAGCCTCGTGTAAAGGTATTGCAGTTTATTTGTTGTTAATTTCATTTTGTGTTCTATGTTTTGTTTGGCCTATACAGAATTCTATCTTGCCAGCCAATAGGAATTTCTCCATATATTTAAGTGCAGCTCTAACTTTATACTTTTGCGTTTGTAGAAAATATGTATCTATTGAGCTTAGTCAACTGGCGAAATATGCTATAGCTTTAATTCTTATTTTTCTCGTATTTACACTGGCCAATGGATTATTTGTTGCAGTTGATGTGGGGAAAATGCTGCGCAGCTGGCAGGGACAGTACCTGCGTGCGGGGCTATTATTCTTTGTTGGACTCTTTTTGTATCCAATCTGTAAGTATCATTTTAAAAACGTAACGGCCAATAAGGTATTGTCTTTAGTTGTTCTGTGTTCGCTAGGGGTAATATTTATTCACCTGCTGCAGAATATCTATTTTTATATCAAGACAGGAACGATACTTTGGGGTGAGACGTGGATTGTGCCAACTCGTACCGAGATGAGCTTCCAGATAAACATGGTTTCGGGAATTTTACTGGCAGAACTTGCCTGTCGACTGTTCCTGGGTCGTAAGTATCTAATTTTCAGCAACAAATTGATGGCTGCCTTTATTTTGCTGTGCTTCATCTGTTCAGCATTAGCGAAGACCCGCTGGGGCACTATTGGTCTGATTGGCAGTACGATTTCTATCTGCGTATTTATTGCCTTAAAAGCGATTAGCCGAAAGAACTTGCTGAAGCTCTGTCTGGCTGCACTGGTCGTTACGATAGTAGTAGGCATTATAGGCTACACTTCCTGGCATCAGGACTCCCGCTGGAAAAGCCTAAGCATGGATATGGTTGCTGGCTGGGATCTGGGTATGCACAGTCGTTGCTATAACGGTTTTGATGGCCCGTTGATGCAGGACAGCACTGGCCGCATAATGGATGACTCGAATAGTTGCCGGGCATCGTTTTTCCGTCAGGGGAACGAACTGATCGCTGAATATCCGTTTGGTGCGGGTCCGCGAAAAGATGCATTCTTAGTGCTTCTGCAGGAAAAATATCACGACCCTATTATTCAGCAATCTAACAGCCATTACGGGTTGATTGATGTCGCGCTTCAGAACGGTGTCCTTGGGCTTATCAACTGGGTGGCATTCGTCATGTTGATGATCCTTATTGGCTGGCGTGCATTCTCTCGTGATTTAATAATTCCGGGTCTGTACTTGTCTCTTTTCACGGTGAGCTTCTTGTTCCGTAGTGGTGTAGATAACATGATGCGTGATCACTACCTTGAGCAAAACCTTGCGTTATCAGGTTTAATGCTGGGTCTGATCTTTACGAGTAATAAAATATCACGGGCTAAAAAATGAAAGTTTTAATTATTCGTAGAGATAACATTGGCGACTTGATACTGACAACGCCGCTGATCTCGACTATTGCAAAAGACATGAATTGTAAAGTTGATTTGTTGGTTAACACCTACAATCAATCGATTATCGAAAATAATCCTCATGTAGGTAAAGTTTTCTTATACAGCAAGCTGCACCACCGTTCTAAAGGCACATCTAGCCTTAAGGTATTGTTTCAGCGCCTGAAGACGATTATCGATCTGCGTCGTGCTAAATATGATGTCGCGATTATTGCCAAAGAGCATTGGGATAAACGACCTTTACAGTGGGCAAAATTAGCGGGTGCTAAAAGAATTATCGCTATTGGTAATGACTGCCCGGACATTGTCACCGATGCTATTCCTGAAACTCAGGAGCAGCTTCATCTGGTCAATTTATTGAATAGATTAACGGGACCGCTAGGCTGTACTTCTAAACCAGGTCCGCTGGAGCTGTATGTCACACCACAAGAACTGGCTGATATAAAAGCAAAGATAGAATTTCCACAGGACAATTTACCTGTTTATGGGTTGCAGATAAGTTCCCGAAGAGAAGAACAACAATGGCAAAAAGAAAAGTTTGTTGAGCTTGCTCATAAACTTGCAGCCATACAGGCGTGCCATATTATGTTATTCTGGTCTCCAGGAAAATCAGATAATAAATTACATCCCGGTGATGATGATAAGGCTGATTTTATCAGCGCGCAATGTGCCGATCTGCCGATTATTCCAGTAAGAACGAATAGCGTTCGTGAGCTGATGGCCGGTATGTCACTATGCGATCAGATTGTGACCAGCGACGGCGGTGCCTTGCATATTGCTGCTGGGGTGCGTAAACCAGTGGTGGCGCTGTTCGGCAACAAGGCTGCATGGCTATGGACGCCATGGGGTGTGCCGTACGAAATGCTGCAAGGAAAAGATTATGATGCTCGCAATATTAGCGTCGATGATGTATTTACGCGGTTTGTAAGTCTGCAGGAGCAAGTGCGTAAAAATACGGCAATGGATGAAGCATAAGTTTACTTATTGCTATAGATAAGTTGATATATTGATCTCTATCTGGCGATAGATTAAATAGGTTTTATTTAATGATTAGAGCATTGAGAAAAAAAATTCAGCTATTACTGGTTAATCTTTTTTTAATGATATACACCCGTAAGAAAGATTTTTCTTTTAGTCAGCAAGAATTTGAAAATCAGGATAAAAATCAGCTGAAGAATATCCTGATTTATTCTTCAACGGCGCTGGGTGATTTCATGATGAACTCTCCAGCAATTCATGCGCTCCGCCAGACATATCCTTCTGCGACAATCACCCTGATTTGCCACAAAAAGATGTATGACTTCCTCAAAGGGGGGAGTGACTGGGACGATCTTATCTCATGGGATAATAAACTCACTACCCTCCCGGCATTGGTTAAAGAGATCAAGAAACGTGGAACGCCAGACCTGACGGTAATTCTTCACTCACATACACCTTATGATTTCCTTAGCGCCATTATTGCTGGCACAAAGTATGTCTTTGTGGATAACGATAAGCAGGACATCCCACTCGTAAGTAAATGGGCAACCAACAGAATCAGTAAATTCGTTGGGCATACTATTCAGCGAAAGCTGGAGCTTATCATGCCGTTGCTGAATGAAAAGCCAGACAACAGTATGCACCTGCCGTTTCCTGTCGAACGTACGGTGAGCGAGGAAGATTCAAAGCTGCGTTGGATTGGTTTTCAAATGGGAGCATCATCCTTTAAGAAATGCTGGCCTGTTGAGCGATTTGTCACTTTCGCAAACCAACTTTTTGCTCATGATGATGTGCGTGTCGTCCTGATTGGTGCGCCGAATGAAGTGCCTCTGCAGGACGAATTTTTGCAAAAGCTGGATAGCCGCTTTCATGACCGCGTGAAGCCACTTATCGGTAAAACGACGCTTAAAGGGCTTATTCAGGAAGTGAAGAATATGGACCTGCTGGTAACATCTGATACAGGACCTATGCACCTTGCCGTGGCAATGCGGGTACCGACGGTGAGTATGTATGTGATCACCTCACCTTATCTTTATGGCCCCTATCAGGACCCTCAATTGCACAAGGTGGTTTACAAAGCCTATACGACGCTGGATGAAATTAAGTATCGTTCAGCGCTAGAGAAGGTGAGTTGCGAAGAGATCATGGCGCATGTAAAACCATTCCTGTAGTAAGCTTACCGATGCTCTGCATGTTCTGATAAGCGTGCAGAGCCCCCGTCCCGAGTCGGGGGGTTATACGTCGGACGGTAGGTGTGTTAGTACTTGCTGAGCGGTGAGTAACGATAGTTTTCCTTCCGGAGCAATGCACGTTAACTGATTCTTACCGTAGCCACCAATGAGCCCTGGGTCGGTGGGACCATACAGCGTAACGTTTGGGCGATTGAGCGCGGCGGTCAGATGACTAAGGCCAGTATCAACCGAAACTACAAATTCAGCACCGGCGAGGATACGCGCAATTTCCTCAAGACTCATCCTTGGCAATACATCGACATTATCAAATCCTTTCGCAATTCTTCTTGCTCTTTCCTCTTCATGCGCTGCTCCCCAGGGAAGTTTAATGCGAATCCCTGTCTTCGGTATCAGCGTAATAAGGTTCCGCCAGTGTGCTTCTGTCCAATGTTTATCATCTCGCGTGGTCGCATGTAAAAATACAGCGTAGGGCTGCGAATTGGACGTTTGCTGTTTTACAAAATGCTGCGCAATCGCGTAATCACCCTGCGACTGCGGTTTAACATATCCCAAGCTTTTGGCGAACAATTCACGCGTACGTTCTACCGCGTGCTGCTGTTTGGCTATGTGATGTTTGCGATTATAAAACAGACTTGCCAGCGGTTCGCGGGCTGTGCTCCAGTCCATACCATGCTTGATGCCACGTGCCAGACGTGTCACCAACGCCGCGCTTTTAACCAAACCCTGAGCATCGATTATCGCGTCATACTGCTGTAAACGCACCGCATCACGAAACGCTTTACGCTCGGCTTTAATCGGCGCTGAAAACCAGGCTTTACGCCAGCGACGGATCGCCACTGGAATAACCCGGTCAACGGCTGAATGCCAGGAGGGGATTTGAGCGAACCCTTCTTCCACCACCCAATCAAATTGAATACCCGGAATAGCCTGCTGAGCATCGGTTAATGCGGGCAACGTATGCAGTACATCGCCCATAGACGACGTTTTAACGATCAGAACCCGCATCCGTCAGGCTTCCTCTTGTAACAACAGATCGTTGAGTTCTTCCAGTACGTGCTGGGGTGTAATGTCAATCAGGCTCTGATGATAGCCTTCTGCCGCATCGCCCTTACGCACTTTGTGATAACCCGTAATCAGGCGAATGACACGCGCCTTGTGGGAAAGCGGAGGCGTAAAATCCGGGCTGCTTGGACCATACAATGCGACCAGTGGACGGTTCAGCGCTGCGGCCACGTGCATTAATCCAGAGTCGTTGGTGACCACCGCTTTGCAGGCTGCGAGAAGGATGACAGCCTGCTCCAGCTGTGTTTCGCCCGCCAGATTACGGCACCATGCCTGCTGTTCAACGCTCAGCGTCGCCAGGATCTCATTGCCGGCTTCATGGTCTTTTGCTGAGCCAAACAGCACAATCTGATGGCCTTCATCGATCAGCTGCTTTGCCAGTTCTGCATAGTGGTAATGTGGCCAGCGTTTCGCTGGGCCAAATTCCGCACCTGGGCAAAAACCGATGATGGGGCGTTCAGCTGAAAGGGAGAACTGGCTACAGGTTAGCGATTTTTCACCCTCGCTGACCTGCAACTGTGGCCATAGCAGAGGCTGCGGCAAATCTTTGGCCGTCAGCATCACGCCTTTATCATAAGCCAGAGCCACATAGCGCTCGACCATCAGTGGCCATGCTTCTTTATCCAGTACGCGCGCATCGTTTAGCAGACCGTAGCGCATCTCGCCACGCCAACCTGTACGATGGGGAATACCCGCAAAGAACGGCACCAGAGCGGATTTAAACGAGTTAGGCAGCACATAAGCGCGGTCATAGCGCTTCTCACGCAGACTGTGGCCGAGTTTACGGCGCTCGCCGATCTCCAGCGCGCCGTGCCCCAACGGCATGGCGATAGCTTCGTTGACTTCTGGCATGCGCGACAATAACGGACGGCACCATGCAGGTGCCATCACGTCGATTATCGCCTGGGGATAGCGCGCCTTGAGCGTGCGATAGAGACTTTGCGACATCATCATGTCGCCCACCCAAGACGGGCCAACCACCAAAATTTTCATACTTACGCGTCGCGGTTCAGCCAGGCCATATATTCCGTGACGCCTTCGGCGACGGTTTTAAACGGCTTGTCATAGCCCGCTGCGCGCAGGTTCGTCAGATCTGCCTGGGTAAATGCCTGGTAGCGGCCTTTCAGTTTTTCCGGGAATGGAATGTACTCAATGCTGCCTTTTTTGTGGTACGCCAGCGTAGCATCGGCAACGGCCTGGAAAGATTCCGCACGACCTGTACCGAGGTTAAAGATGCCGGAAACCCCGTTTTCCAGGAACCACAGGTTTACCGCAGCTACGTCGCCTACGTAAACGAAATCACGTTTGAAGTTTTCACTGCCTTCGAACAGTTTTGGTGTTTCGCCATTGTTAAGCTGGGTGTTGAGGTGGAAAGCAACGCTTGCCATGCTGCCTTTGTGGCCTTCACGCGGTCCGTAGACGTTGAAATAGCGGAAGCCAACAATCTGAGAATTGGCTTCTGGCAGGATCTGACGCACGTACTCGTCGAACAGGAATTTTGAGTAGCCGTAGACGTTCAGCGGTTTCTCATATTCACGAGACTCGATGAAATCAGAAGTGCGACCGCCGTAGGTGGCGGCAGAGGATGCGTACAGGAACGGGATTTCACGTTCCAGGCAGTAGTGCAGTAGCTCTTTGGAGTATTGATAGTTGTTATCCATCATATACTTGCCGTCCCACTCGGTGGTTGAAGAGCATGCGCCTTCGTGGAAAATCGCTTCGATATCGCCGAAATCTTCCCCGGCCATAATCTGGATCAGGAAGTCTTCCTTGTCCATGTAGTCAGCAATATTCAGATCCACCAGGTTAACAAACTTGGTGCCGTCTTTCAGGTTGTCCACCACCAGAATGTCGGTGATACCTTTATCATTCAGAGACTTAACGATGTTGCTGCCGATAAAGCCCGCGCCGCCGGTAACGATGATCATAAATGTAACCTTTGAATTATGGAGTCAGAGACAATCTCAGACACGAATACTTCTATCATATCACTACATGGCTTAGGCTTCAGCCATTCACCGATAAGCCGTGCGGGTACACGTGATTTATGCTTCATTTTGAAGAAGTGATGATGCGTCATCTCGTATCAACGTATAGCTTTGGGTAATATGTGCTGAAATTTGCCCAGTCTGGAGAATTGAAATGCGTGGGGATTTTTACAAACAGTTAACGAACGATCTCGAAACCGCACGTGCGGAAGGATTGTTTAAAGAAGAACGCATTATTACATCTGCCCAGCAGGCGGATATTACCGTGGCGGATGGAAGCCACGTTATTAACTTTTGTGCGAACAACTATCTGGGGTTGGCTAACCATCCGGAACTGATTGCAGCGGCAAAAGCGGGTATGGATTCTCACGGATTTGGTATGGCTTCGGTTCGCTTTATTTGCGGTACCCAGGACAGCCATAAGCAACTGGAGCAAAAACTGGCGGCATTCCTCGGAATGGAAGATGCCATCCTTTACTCTTCCTGCTTCGACGCCAACGGCGGTCTGTTTGAAACGCTGCTGGGCGCAGAAGACGCAATTATTTCCGATGCCCTGAACCACGCTTCTATCATTGATGGCGTGCGTCTGTGTAAAGCAAAACGTTTCCGTTACGCCAACAACGATATGGTGGAACTGGAAGCTCGCCTGAAAGAAGCGCGTGAAGCAGGCGCTCGCCATATCCTGATCGCCACTGATGGCGTGTTCTCTATGGATGGTGTGATCGCTAATCTGAAAGGCGTTTGCGATCTGGCGGATAAATACGACGCGCTGGTCATGGTTGATGATTCCCATGCCGTCGGTTTTGTCGGCGAAAATGGTCGTGGCTCCCATGAATACTGTGACGTGATGGGTCGCGTGGACATCATCACCGGTACGCTGGGTAAAGCACTCGGCGGCGCATCCGGTGGTTACACCGCAGCGCGCAAAGAAGTTGTTGAGTGGCTGCGTCAGCGTTCCCGTCCTTATTTGTTCTCCAACTCACTGGCACCGGCGATTGTTGCGGCTTCCATTAAAGTGCTGGAAATGGTTGAAGCTGGCAGCGACCTGCGCGATCGTCTGTGGGCGAATGCACGTCAGTTCCGTGAGCAAATGTCTGCCGCAGGCTTTACGTTAGCCGGTGCGGATCACGCGATCATCCCGGTCATGCTGGGTGATGCAGTAGTGGCGCAGGCGTTCGCCCGCGAGCTGCAAAAAGAGGGGATTTACGTTACCGGATTCTTCTATCCGGTGGTTCCAAAAGGCCAGGCGCGTATCCGTACCCAGATGTCTGCGGCGCATACCCCTGAGCAGATTACGCGTGCTGTTGAGGCGTTCACACGCATTGGTAAACAACTGGGCGTTATTGCCTGAGGATGTGAAATGAAAGCGTTATCCAAACTGAAAGCGGAAGAGGGCATTTGGATGACCGACGTTCCTGAACCGGAAGTCGGTCATAACGATTTGCTGATTAAAATCCGTAAAACAGCCATCTGCGGGACTGACGTTCACATTTATAACTGGGATGAATGGTCGCAAAAAACCATCCCGGTACCGATGGTCGTTGGGCATGAATATGTCGGCGAAGTTGTTGGCATCGGTCAGGAAGTTAAAGGCTTTAAAATCGGCGATCGCGTTTCAGGCGAAGGTCATATCACCTGCGGGCATTGCCGTAACTGCCGCGGTGGACGTACTCACCTGTGCCGCAATACGACCGGTGTCGGTGTAAACCGCCCTGGCTGCTTTGCGGAGTACCTGGTGATCCCGGCATTTAACGCATTTAAAATCCCGGACAATATCTCCGACGACTTGGCGTCTATCTTCGATCCGTTCGGTAATGCAGTGCACACGGCGCTGTCGTTCGATCTGGTTGGGGAAGATGTGCTGGTTTCCGGTGCGGGTCCAATCGGTATTATGGCGGCGGCGGTCGCGAAGCATGTTGGCGCACGCCACGTGGTGATCACCGACGTTAATGAGTATCGCCTTGAGCTGGCACGCAAAATGGGTATCACACGCGCGGTCAACGTGTCGAAAGAGAATCTGACCGACGTGATGGCTGAACTGGGTATGACCGAAGGGTTTGATGTGGGCCTGGAGATGTCCGGGGCGCCGCCAGCGTTTCGCGCCATGCTGGACACCATGAACCACGGTGGCCGTATTGCTATGCTGGGTATTCCGCCATCTGATATGTCCATCGACTGGACCAAAGTTATCTTTAAGGGGCTGTTTATTAAAGGTATCTACGGTCGTGAGATGTTTGAAACCTGGTACAAAATGGCTGCACTGATCCAGTCTGGACTGGATTTGTCGCCGATCATCACCCATCGATTCTCCATCGATGAATTCCAGCAGGGCTTTGACGCGATGCGTTCAGGCCAGTCAGGGAAAGTGATCCTGAGCTGGGATTAGTATTAAGCCGGTAAGAATGAATAGCCAGATATGATTAATATCTGGCTATTTTTTACTTGCCGCGAATTTTTCGTGAAAGTCGGCGAAGCTTTTCTTTCAATAAAATCAGGTTATAAACGAAGCCATGACCCTGAATATCGATATTGTATTTATTCCGGAGCGTGAGGATATCGTTCGCCTGGCATATTTTCATAATGCCTTTGCATGAAAGATCGATAACTTTAAGTTCACCAGATGGCGTTCTAATAAAATTTCCAGGGTGAATGTCATTCGATGCAAGACCTGCATTGTGAAGTTTAATAATACAGTTTTTCACCTCTTCGGCATTACTTTCGTTGATTTCGGCAAGGGGTTTTCCATCAATGTATTCATGCACGGTTGACACTTCAACACATTGACGAAAGTGACATTTTTCGGCAACGTAGTACAGATCTGCAGTACAGGCGCGTTGCTCTGGAGTTAAGCGTGCCAGCCGTTTAATCATATGTGAATAAAAAGGCCCGGAAATAAAGTTTAGCGCTTTTTTTTCAAAGCGATTGTCTATTTCACGATCGTTCTTGACAATAAACTTTTTATTTTCATATTCGACAAGATGGACGCTGCGAAAACCATTTTCAGCATTCAGTTGTTTCCCTTTTATTTCATTATTTGATATTTTTTTCATCAACAAAGGGAAATTAATTTTTTCTTTCTTGAAATAAACATTAAAGTCATTTAATTCAACCTTACTAATGTTCATTAAATTCGCCTTCGTATATTAATCTGTTGTGGATAGTTATGCTCTGTATTATACAAAATTGTATCGACGGTGGTTAGTTAATACATGCTTTTATGTAAAAGACACATAAACAACAGTGTTATGCTCTATCTAATTGAAAGTAATTGATTAATTGCTTTACGTTATGAAAATTTCATGACTTAAAGCATCAATGTAGCAAGAGTGCTTTGGTCATCATTACATTTGCACTGTTCATTTTGTGATAGAGATCAAGTTAGTATAACAAAATCCTTTGTCATACACAGGTAACAACTAAGTTGGCTATTCGTGCTGTTTTTTGTTTCTCGGACGTGTAAGTAAATAGGTTATCAATCTAGCTAATATAAATTTATAGGAATGCTGGCCTATTTCTCTGGAAATTGTACCTCTTGTTAAGCCTTAATAATATCTTAATAATTGGGTGATAGAGTAACGACAATCCCATAGATTAGATGATTACCCTACGATGCAAAGTAAATATAAATTAAGCGTTATTATCCCGTTATATAATGCCGGTAGTTACTTTCGTGACTGTATGGAGTCGTTAATTGCGCAGACCTGGAAAGATCTTGAAATTATTATTGTAAATGATGGTTCTACGGACTGCTCAGTCGATATTGCGCAATACTATGCAGAAAAATATCCCCATGTTCGGCTGCTGCATCAGGCCAACCAGGGTGTCTCTGTCGCGCGAAACCTTGGCCTGGATGTCGCTGTGGGGGATTACATCGCATTCGTTGATGCTGATGATGAAGTCTATCCGGAGATGTATGAGACATTGATGGGAATGGCCTTGCAGGACAACCTTGACGTTGTACAAAGCAACGCAGACTGGAGTTCGCGGGAAACATCCCGAGTCTGGGTATCCATTCCAACAGATCGTCTGCGTTCTACCGGTATTCTCTCCGGCCCAGACTGGTTGCGTATGGGGCTTGCTTCGCGCCGCTGGACGCATGTTCTCTGGATGGGGGTATATAGAAATGACCTTATTAAAGAACACAATATAAGATTTATCCCTGGATTACATCATCAGGATGTCATGTGGAGTACGGTGTTTATGTTTAATGCCACTCGTGCGAAATATACGGAAAAACCATTATATAAATACTACCAACACGATGGCTCAATTAGTCACATGAAGCGGCAGGGTGAAGCGAATTTAAACTATCAACGGCACTATATAAAGATCACTCGCCTGCTGGACGAACTTAATCATAGCTACGCTAACCGCATCACTATCTATCCTGAGTTTAAGCAACAAGTGATTTATGAGGGACTGCGAGTATGTCATTGTATTCGTAAAGAACCCGATCCACAGATCCGCCAGCGCATGATTGCTGAAGTATTTGTATCGGGTATGTTCAAGCGTATGGTGAGTAATATCTGCAGCGTAAAGCTGGGTTATCAGGTGCTGTTGTGGGCTATCCGTTTTAGCCAGTGGCGCGATAAATCATTGACGCCGCGCCGCCTGGCCCATTTAACGCTGGATAGTAAAGACTGATTATTGCCAGCCCTGCCACTGCAAGCGCATATACTGCACCAGCGTGCTTTGGGTGATGCTTTCGCCGAGCACGCTGAAGAAGCGGCTGGCGTACACCGGCTCTAACGGCTGCTTCGGTTTGCATAATTTCACCCCACGGAAAGGATTACGCGGCTCATCAGGCGTACCGTTCTTCGGTGGCGTGAGGTTTGGTCTGGAGGTATCCACCTGCGGTTCATTGAGCAGGCTGCTTGGGCGAACCAGCGTGATGTCGGCTGGCAGGCTATACAGCATCTGCTGCAGAACGCGAACCGTAGACGGGTGAGGGTGGCCAATGGCGATTGCGGAACCGTTGCGGCGCGCAAGCTCGACGGCACGATTAAACTGACGGCGAATATCGGCTTCGTTTTGCGTGTCATCCAGGAAGACTTTGCGTTTGATGACCTTCACACCGGTACCTGACGCTGCGCGCATTGCCTGGCTGTTACCGATGGTCATGCTGTCCAGGAAGTAGAGGTCGTAGCGTTCCAGCGCCTGCATCACCTTCTGCATGCCGAAAAGACTGGAGGTCATCGCGCTGCCCATATGGTTGTTCAGACCGACCGCATTCGGTACTTTGCTTACCGCGTCGCGAATGATCCTCTCAATCTCTTCGCTGCTCATTTCAGGGCGTAACGTGTCTTTCTCTAACGGCTGCTTGCTCAGCGGTGCCATTGGCAGATGGATTAAGACTTCATGCCCGCTGTTATGCGCTTTGATTGCCATTTCACGCGCATGTGGGGCGTTAGGCAGAACGGCAACGGAGATGGTAGAAGGCATCGCCAGTACCTGGTTTTCAGTGTGTGGGCGATAGCCGAAATCATCAATGACGATGGCGAGTTTGCCAGCAAATACAGGTGTTGCGAAGGCCAGCAGACTGGCGAGAGAGAGTAGTAGACGACGAAATTGTTGTGGCAAAACTTATCTTCCCAACCACGGCTGTGGATTGACCGCCTGACCCTGGCGACGAATTTCGAAATAGAGTGCCGGCCTGCCCTGACCGCCGCTGCTACCCACTAGTGCTATAGGCTGCCCGGCGCGAACCTGCGTACCGACGCTGACCAGTGCGCTCTGGTTATAACCGTACAGGCTCATATCGCCTTTACCGTGTTCAACGACGACCACCAGGCCATAGCCCTGCAGCCAGTCCGCCAGAATGACGCGACCATCGGCAATGGCTTTAACTTCGGTGCCTTCGGATGCGCCAATAACCATCCCCTTCCAACGTAGCTCACCCTGCAGCTGTTCGCCATAACGATGTAGAGTTGGACCACGAACGGGCCAAAATGCCTGACCGCGTGGCGAACCCAAACCGCCGGTACGCGACATCAGTGATTTTTCACTTTCGGTCGGTTTATAGGTTGAGCCTTTTCGTGACGCATCCTGTTGCTTATCGCGTACTGCCTGCGCCTCGCGTGCTTCACGTTCCGCACGCGCTTTGGCTGCGGCTTCGGCGCGGGCAATGCTGTTGCGCAGACGGGATTCGTTGGCGCGCATTTCGCCCAGTTGCTGTTGACCCTGTTGAATCGATGATTCCAGACTCGAAAGCGTTTTCTGGCGTTCGTTACGTGCCTGTTCCAGCTTAGCCTGCTGAGCGCGCTGTTCGTACAGTAGCGTCTGCTGTTCGCTCTGCTTATCTTCCAGCTCGGCTTTTTGCGAGTCGACCTCTTCGCGGGTTTGTTTCAATTGCGCGATAGTTTCCTGTCGCGCCTGGTTCAGATAGCCGAAATAGGCCTGCAGGCGTTGCCCGCGCTGGCTTTCTTCACCGCTAAGAATGAGCTGAATGCCGGTGTGTTCGCCCTGGCGAAAAGCTGCGTCGAGTTGGGCTGCCAGGCTGCGTTCTTGTGCGGCCCGCTGTTTTTCCAGCTTCGCGAGTGCTGCGTTCATCTCTGCGATTTGTGCATTCAGCTGCGCCAGTGAGTTTTGCGTTTCGCGCAACTGCCTTGCGGCAACGGCGATGGCTTGTTCCTGAGCTTTAAGCTGAGCGAGGAGGGTGGCGCGTTGTTGTTGCTGTTGACGTACCGCGCGTTCTTTTGCCGCGATATCGGCCTGAATAGATTTGAGCTGGTCGCGTTCGTCCGCGTGGGCGGAAAAGGCGCACAGCAATACGCCAGCGCTAAGCGCGCTGGCGTAGAACAAGGGCCTGACTGAAAACTTACGCGGTTTCACGGCCCGAGTGATGGTATTAATCGCCTTTCCCCTCATGGGGAGGGATTATTCCACGATGAACAGCGGCTTACCAGTCATCTCTTGCGGGATTTCCATACCCATCAGCGTCAGCATCGTCGGGGCGATATCAGAAAGTTTGCCGCCTTCGACTGCTTTAACGTTCTTGCCACCGACATAAATCAGCGGAACGGGCAGGTTGGTGTGCGCAGTATGCGCCTGACCGGTGGACGGATCGCGCATTTGCTCTGCGTTACCGTGGTCTGCGGTGATCAGCAACTGACCCCCAACGGATTCAACCGCTTTCGCGACCTGTTCAACGCAGTGATCCAGCGCTTCAACCGCTTTAACCGCTGCTTCCATCACCCCGGTATGACCAACCATGTCGCCGTTCGGGTAGTTACAAATGATGGTGTCGTATTTTCCGCTCTCAATCGCCGCAACCAGTTTTTCGGTCAGCTCAGCAGAGCTCATCTCCGGCTGCAGATCGTAGGTCGCAACTTTCGGCGAGTTGATCAGGATGCGATCTTCGCCTTTGAATGGCTCTTCTACGCCGCCGTTGAAGAAGAAGGTTACGTGCGCATACTTTTCGGTTTCGGAAATACGCAGCTGCGTTTTGTCGTGCTTCGCCATCCACTCGCCAAGGGTGTTAGCCAGAGATGCTGGTGGGTAAGCAACCGCAGTTTTGATGTCGGCCGCGTATTCGGTCAGCATCACAAAGTTGAGGTTAACGACTTTCTTACGGGCGAAGCCGTCGAAATCAGCGTTAACAAACGCACGAGTGATTTCACGCGCACGGTCAGCACGGAAGTTCATGAAAATCAGCGTATCGCCGTCTTCCATGGCGGCTTCAGCCTGGCCTTCAGCACGGATCACGGTCGCTTTCACGAATTCATCGTTTTCGTCGCGGGCATAAGCAGCCTGCAGGCCTTCAACCGCCGTAGCGAACTGGAACTCGCCTTTGGCCAACGTCATCAGGTCATAAGCCTGTTCAACGCGATCCCAACGGTTGTCGCGGTCCATCGCGTAGTAACGACCGATGATGGACGCTACGCGGCCTTTGCCCAGCGCGGCAAATTTCTCTTCGAATTTTTGCAGTGAATGTTCAGCGCTGCGTGGCGGAGTATCACGGCCATCAAGGAAAGCGTGCAGATAGATTTTCTCAGCCCCGCGTTCAGCAGCCATTTCTACCATCGCCATGATGTGATCTTCGTGGCTGTGAACACCGCCCGCAGAGAGCAGACCCATGATGTGTACCGCTTTGCCGCTATTTTTTGCCTGGTCGACCGCATTGGTCAGCACCGGGTTAGCGAAGAAAGTACGCTCTTTAATTTCTACATCCAGACGGGTCAGGTCCTGATACACGATGCGGCCCGCGCCCAGGTTGACGTGACCGACTTCGGAGTTGCCCATCTGGCGATCGGGCAGGCCAACTTCCAGGCCAGACGCATCAATCAGGGTATGCGGACGTTTTGCCCACAGGGCATCCATTACCGGGGTTTTGGCATTAAAGATGGCGTTATCCTGGCTGTCTTCGCGATAGCCATAGCCATCCAGAATCACCAGTACCATAGGTTTTTTAGAAACCGACATTGCGACAACCTCACACTTAATAGATAAAAAATAATTGCGTAATTTTACTACAGCTGAATCGATAAAGTAGCCCCGGAAGATCAAATAATCGACCAGAGCGCGCCGCAGAGGGCGTGGTTTTAGGTTTTTTTTTCCGTAGCGCCCCGCAAAAATGCAATCCAATGCACGCTCTGGCTGTATTTGCGCCAACGCGCAGGTATACTCCTTTCCTGGTTTTTTTAATCACTGAGTCGGGAGTTGTTACCCCCCATGCAAGAAATTATGCAATTTGTTAGTCGCCACCCTGTATTGAGTATCGCCTGGATTGCGTTACTGGCGGCTGTATTATTTACCACGTTTAAGAGCCTGACTTCCAAAGTGAAGGTGATTACGCGCGGAGAAGCCACACGTCTCATCAATAAAGAAGACGCCGTTGTCGTGGATTTACGTCAGCGCGACGACTTCCGCAAAGGTCATATCGCTGGCTCCACTAACCTGCTGCCGAGCGAAATCAAAGCCAACAACTTTGGCGAACTGGAAAAACACAAAAACAAACCTGTTATTGTGGTTGATGGTTCAGGCATGCAGTGCCAGGATTCAGCAACTGCGCTGATCAAAGCCGGTTTTGAGCAGGTGTCTGTACTGAAAGATGGCGTAGCGGGCTGGAGTGGTGAGAATCTGCCACTGGTTCGCGGCAAGTAATTTACCCGTCTTCTTTCATGCCGCAGGGTAAAAAGAACACTGGAGATAAGTCATGGCCAATATTGAGATCTATACCAAAGCAACCTGCCCGTTTTGCCATCGCGCAAAGGCGCTGTTAAACAGCAAGGGTGTGAGTTTCCAGGAGCTTCCGATTGACGGTGATGCCGTGAAGCGTGAAGAGATGATCAAGCGCAGTGGCCGTACTACGGTTCCGCAGATTTTTATTGATGCACAGCACATTGGTGGTTGTGACGACTTGTATGCGTTGGATGCGCGTGGTGGACTGGATCCGCTGCTGCGTTAAGGCGTACCGAAGTATTTAAAGGACAACACTAAAGGGTTTTCTCAACATGTCAGAACAAAATAACACTGAAATGGCTTTCCAGATCCAACGTATTTATACCAAGGATGTGTCTTTCGAAGCGCCAAATGCACCGCATGTTTTCCAGAAAGATTGGCAGCCAGAGGTTAAACTGGATCTTGATACCGCATCTACCCAACTGGCAGATGACGTGTATGAAGTAGTGCTGCGTGTCACCGTAACGGCTTCCCTGGGTGAAGAAACTGCGTTCCTGTGCGAAGTTCAGCAGGGCGGTATTTTCTCCATCAGTGGTATCGAAGGGACTCAAATGGCGCATTGCCTGGGCGCATACTGCCCGAACATTCTGTTCCCGTATGCCCGCGAATGCATCACCAGCCTGGTTTCACGCGGTACGTTCCCGCAACTGAACCTTGCGCCGGTCAACTTTGATGCGCTGTTCATGAACTATTTACAGCAGCAGGCTGGCGAAGGTACTGAAGAACATCAGGATGCCTGATGAACCAAAGTAATGCTTCAATGACTGTGATTGGTGCCGGCTCGTACGGCACCGCTCTTGCCATCACCCTGGCAAGAAATGGCCATCAGGTTGTCCTGTGGGGCCATGATCCTAAACATATCGCGACTCTCGAGCACGATCGCTGCAACGTCGCGTTCCTTCCTGATGTGCCTTTTCCCGACACGCTGCGCCTGGAAAGTGATTTAGCCACAGCGCTGGCCGCCAGTCGTAATATTCTGGTGGTGGTGCCGAGCCACGTCTTTGGCGAAGTGCTGCGTAACATCAAACCATTGATGCGTTCTGACGCACGACTGGTCTGGGCGACAAAAGGTCTGGAAGCGGAAACAGGGCGTCTGCTGCAGGATGTCGCGCGTGAAGCGCTGGGGGACTCAATTCCACTGGCGGTTATTTCCGGCCCGACGTTTGCCAAAGAGCTGGCTGCGGGCATGCCGACGGCGATTTCTCTGGCCTCGACGGACGACACCTTTGCTGACGATCTCCAGCAGTTGCTGCACTGCGGCAAAAGCTTCCGCGTATACAGCAACCCGGATTTCATTGGCGTACAGCTTGGCGGTGCGGTGAAAAACGTCATTGCCATTGGCGCAGGGATGTCTGACGGCATCGGTTTCGGCGCGAATGCACGAACCGCATTGATCACCCGTGGGCTGACCGAAATGTCTCGTCTTGGTGCGGCGCTGGGGGCCGATCCTGCCACCTTTATGGGGATGGCGGGTTTAGGCGATCTGGTGCTGACCTGTACCGACAACCAGTCGCGCAACCGTCGTTTTGGCATGATGCTCGGCCAGGGGATGGACGTGCAGGGTGCGCAGGACAAAATTGGCCAAGTGGTTGAAGGCTATCGCAATACGAAAGAAGTTCGTGAATTGGCGCACCGTTTTGGTGTTGAGATGCCAATAACCGAGGAAATTTATCAAGTATTGTATTGCGGAAAAAACGCGCGCGAGGCAGCATTGACGTTATTAGGCCGTGCACGCAAGGACGAGCTGAGTCGCCACTAGCTGTAAGGAACTGTTGAATATAACGACCCGATCCGCGAAGAACGGATCGGTCGTTTTGCTACCTTCTGGAGTACGCAATGCCGTGTGAAGAACTGGATATCGTCTGGAAAAACATTAAAGCGGAAGCCCGGGCACTGGCGGAATGTGAGCCAATGCTGGCCAGTTTTTACCACGCAACGCTGCTCAAGCATGAAAATCTCGGCAGTGCGCTAAGCTATATGCTGGCGAATAAACTCGCTTCTCCAATCATGCCCGCCATTGCGATTCGCGAAGTCGTAGAAGAGGCCTACGCGGCCGATCCTGAAATGATTGCCTCAGCGGCCTGCGATATTCAGGCAGTACGCACGCGTGACCCGGCTGTCGATAAATATTCCACTCCACTGCTGTATCTGAAGGGCTTTCATGCGCTTCAGGCCTATCGTATCGGTCACTGGCTGTGGCATCAGGGGCGTCAGGCGCTGGCGATATTCCTGCAAAATCAGGTGTCCGTTACCTTCCAGGTAGACATTCATCCGGCGGCAAAAATTGGTCGTGGGATTATGCTCGATCACGCCACCGGCATTGTGGTCGGTGAAACCGCGGTGATTGAAAATGACGTCTCTATTCTGCAATCCGTCACGCTGGGCGGGACCGGTAAAGCCGGCGGTGACCGCCACCCGAAAATTCGTGAAGGCGTGATGATCGGCGCGGGAGCAAAAATTCTCGGCAACATTGAAGTCGGGCGCGGCGCGAAGATTGGCGCAGGTTCGGTCGTGCTACAGCCCGTACCGCCGCATACCACCGCCGCAGGCGTACCAGCGCGCATCGTCGGCAAGCCTGACAGCGATAAACCGTCTATGGATATGGATCAGCATTTCAACGGGATACATCATACGTTCGAATACGGCGATGGAATCTGATTTCGAGCTATCTTACTTGTCATCTTGAACCCGGGCTGTGCTCGCCATCCTCACGTACTACGTGTACGCGAAGGTCGGCAAGCGCAGTCCGTGTCCAACCTGACTGCTCCGATAACGCTCGAAAAATAATGGTAAATTCTTTCGTAGGTCGGATAAGGCGTCAGCCGCCATCCGACAAAAATCAACTACGCAATACCGCGCCGGGATAACCTAACTGGCGCCAGGCCTCATACACCACCACCGACACCGCATTCGACAGGTTCATGCTGCGACTGTCCGGCATCATCGGAATACGAATTTTTTGTTCAGCTGGCAGTGCGTCGAGGATGCTGGCTGGCAGACCGCGAGTTTCCGGGCCAAACATCAGATAATCCCCATCCTGATAGCTTACCGCGCTATGCGCTGGCGTACCTTTGGTGGTCAGGGCAAACAGACGTTGCGGATTTTCTGCGGCGACGAAGGCGGCGTAATCAGGGTGGCGTTGCACGGCGGCAAATTCATGGTAATCCAGCCCCGCGCGGCGCAGGCGCTTGTCGTCCCAGGTAAAGCCCATTGGCTCAATAATATGCAGACGAAAGCCGGTGTTGGCGCAAAGACGGATAATATTGCCGGTATTTGGCGGGATTTCTGGTTCGAATAATACGATGTTTAGCATGCTGCCCCCTTAAGTACGGGGCAGCATAGCAAATTAACGTTTACGCCGCATTTCCACGTTTGGGCTGCATCGGGTAGTCAGCCACCTGTTTGCCCAGTTCTTGTACCAGTGAATCACGGCTGATTTCGCTAATCGATTTTGCACCGGTCAGAGTCATTGCCACCTTCATCTCTTTCTCGATCAGATTCAGCAGATTCGTCACCCCGGCCTGACCGTGGGTGGCCAGCGCGTACAGATAAGCACGTCCCAGCAGAACGCTATCTGCGCCCAGCGCAATCATGCGTACGACGTCCAGGCCGTTGCGGATCCCACTGTCTGCCAGAATGGTGATATCGCCTTTTACCGCATCGGCAATGGCGGGTAGCGCGCGAGCTGAAGACAGCACGCCGTCTAACTGGCGACCACCGTGGTTAGAGACAACAATACCATCCGCGCCAAAGCGTACGGCGTCTCGGGCATCTTCGGGATCGAGGATCCCTTTGATCACCATCGGACCATCCCAAAATTCGCGGATCCACTCGAGGTCTTTCCAGGAAATCGACGGGTCGAAGTTATTCGCCAGCCAGCCGATGTAATCCTCAAGACCGGTAGGTTTACCAAGATAAGTCGAGATATTACCTAAATCATGTGGGCGACCGTTCAGGCCAACGTCCCATGCCCACTGTGGATGGGTGACTGCCTGCCAGTAGCGGCGTAGTGCGGCATTTGGGCCGCTCATCCCGGAATGTGCGTCACGGTAGCGTGCGCCCGGTGTTGGCATATCGACGGTAAAGACCAGCGTGGAGCAACCCGCCGCTTTGGCGCGCTCCAGCGCGTTGCGCATAAAGCCGCGATCGCGCAGAACATATAGCTGAAACCACATCGGACGTTTGATGGTTGGAGCGACCTCTTCAATCGGACATACGGATACCGTGGAAAGCGTAAACGGAATGCCTTTGGCATCAGCGGCGGCGGCGGCCTGAACTTCGCCCCGGCGCGCGTACATGCCACACAGACCGACAGGTGCAAGGGCCACCGGCATGGAGAGCGTTTCGTTGAACAGCTTTGTCTCCAGGCTCAGGTCGGACATATTCTTCAGCACGCGCTGGCGCAGCGCCACCTCCGACAGGTCTGCCACGTTACGGCGCAGAGTGTGCTCTGCATACGCCCCACCGTCTATATAGTGGAACAAGAAGGGGGGTAGGATGCGCTGGGCTGCGGCGCGATAGTCGCTGGCTGCTGAAATAATCATGCGTTGTTCTCCCTGCTATTCTCACCAGGGTCACCGGGCAGGCGGGTGATACGCGCCTGGCGGGCCTGATCTTCATCAAATCGTTTAATCGTGGTGTGGACAAAACTGAGGTGCGCCATCATTGCTTTACGCGCTCCGTCGGCATCTCCGGCAACAATCGCATCCAGGACGGCCTGATGCTGCGCCGTCAGTTGCGAAAATACGGGCGGCACAAGGTACATACGCTGGCGGCTCTGTTTCACCGAAGACTGCAATACGTCGAAGAAACCGCGCATGGTCTGTAACAGCACCACGTTGTGCGAGGCTTCCGCAATGGCGAGATGAAAGCGAACGTCTGCCTGCGAGGCGAGATCTGGATCTTCGCTTTGTGTGGCCTCGAAACAGAGTCTGATCTTCTCTTTGTCGGCAGCAGTGGCACGCATAGCTGCATGCCAGGCGGTGCTGGCTTCGATGGCGTGGCGGGCTTCCAGAATATCGAAACTGTAATCAGGATCGTCCGCCAGCAGGGTTTTCAGCGGCTGAACGATGTTTTGTTCAGACCATGCTTCATGCTGCCAGCGGATAAACGTCCCGCCGCCACGACGGCTAATCAACACACCTTCACTCACCAGCTTGGCTAACGCCTCGCGCAGCGAGTTGCGCGATACGCCGAGCTGTACGGCCAGTTGGCGCTCAGCGGGCAACTTCATGCCCGCCTCCAGCTGTTGTTCTTCAATCAGCGCCCGCACACGAGATGCGACTTCGTCTGACAGGCGTCTGGGCATCACTATCATGGAATCATCCAGGTTAAGACATAGGCCTGCAGCGTGGTAATCACACCCACCATGCAGGTGAAAATCAGGCTGTGCTTCACGGTAAAGCGGAACAGATCAGACTCTTTCCCCACTAATCCCACTGCCGCACAGGCGATAGCGATAGATTGCGGAGAGATCATCTTGCCGGTCACGCCGCCGGTGGTATTTGCGGCCACCATCAGCACATCCGAAACGCCGATTTGCTGAGCGGCCGTGGCCTGCAGGGCGGCGAACAATGCGTTTGATGAGGTGTCGGACCCGGTCAGGAATACCCCCAGCCAGCCGAGGAATGGCGAGAAGAAGGTAAACGCGCTGCCGGTGTGCGCCAGGGCCAGTGCCAGGGTGGATGAAAGCCCGGAGTAGTTAGAGATAAACGCGAACGCCAGCACCATCCCGATGGAGTAGATAGGCAGCGCCAGATCTTTCAACGTGCTGCCAAAGGTCTGCAGCGCAGCAGATGGCTTCATCTTCAGCCAGACGATAGACAGCAGGGCGGCAAACAGTATTGCGGTACCGGTCGCGGAGAACCAGTCAAATTTGTACACCGCCGCGTAGGCCGTGGCTTCGTGTACGACCGGCGGCATACGGGCAACCAGCTTGTCGAGGAACGGAACCGGAATATTGACCACCCAGTGGTACATCGCGCCGCCGGGCGCAAACAGTGCTTTAAACGGCGGTATGCTCCACAGCGTGACGGTAGCGGTCAGGAACAGGAACGGTGACCAGGCGCGTACCACCTGCCCAGCGGTGTAGCGGGTGCGCGACAGGTCCATATCGACCTGCGAAGCGCCCATATCGCCAAAACGGAAGATGCGTACCGGCTGCCAGCGTTTCAGGAACAGCGTCAGACACACCAGTGAGACCAGAGAAGAGATAATGTCCGGCAGTTCCGGCCCGATAAAGTTAGAGCTGAGATACTGCGCGATAGCAAACGAGCCGCCAGCGACCATCACCGCAGGCCAGGTTTCTTTGACGCCGCGCCAGCCATCCATAATCGCCATAATCCAGAACAGCACGATAATGGTCAGGAACGGCAGCTGACGCCCTACCATCTGGCCAATCTCGAAGCTGTCCAGTCCGGTAACCTGACCGGCAACCAGAATCGGAATGCCCATTGCGCCAAAAGCGACCGGCGCGGTATTTACGATCAGGCACAAACCTGCCGCATACAGCGGGTTAAAGCCAAGACCAACCAGCAGTGCGGCGGTAATCGCTACCGGAGCGCCAAAGCCTGCCGCTCCTTCGAGGAATGCCCCAAAGGAGAAACCAACAATCAGCATTTGCAGACGCTGGTCTGGGGTAATCGAGAGTATCGAGGAGCGGATAATGTCGAACTGCCCGGTCTTCACCGAGATTTTATAGACGAATACCGCGGCGATAATGATCCAGGCAATCGGCCACAGACCATAGAAGAAACCGTACACTACGGATGCCAGAGCGTGATCGACCGGCATTTTGTAAAACAGCAGGGCGACCGACAAAGCGATCACCACCGTCCATGACGCCGCAACATAGCCTTTGAGCTTGAGCTTAATCAGGGCGAAGAAAAAGAACAGGATAGGGAGCGATGCGATCAGACTGGAAAGCCAGATGTTACCGGCCGGGTCGTAGTTCTGTTGCCAGAGATTCATTGCAGGTCTCCTGGGGGCCGCCGACATAATGGAATGAGTCTGTGCTCATCTCCAGGTCACATTATGTGTAAAAGTGGCCCTGCCAATATTGTTGTGTAGGGGTAATGACAATGAATGGTTAATCAAATGTTATTTATTGGCAACGGTATTGTACGCACATTTTAATGAAATGTGAGGTGCTGGTAGGATCTGGTTAAAATTGGTAGGGCCAATTGCGAGGGGAAATGAAGGACCGGGCAAGCGGATGTTGCCCGGTGGGAGATTAGAACTCGCTCTTCGCGAAGCCCGTCATCTCTTTCAGGCCCATTTCACGGCCAAGCTCGGTCATCGGGTGGACGACGATCAGGCCGCGCACGCTCTTCTTCAGTTTGCCCATGTCAGCCTGCTCTTTTTTGGTGATGGCCCGACGGAACGGAAGTTTTGTCAGCTTTTGCGCTTCTTTGCTCAGCTTCTGGCTGTGAACTTCACGCAGGCGTGCGATCTCGGCTTCCAGAGTTTCTTTCTCTTTTTCCAGCTCGGCGTATTTGTCGGCGGCTTCAACCAGGGACAGGTCTGCCTGCTGGTGGCGAATAGCGTCCAGACGATCGCTCAGGCGTTTAATTTCGTTTTTTTCGACTTCTTTCATAGGATAGCTTCTGATAAAAATAGGATGAATATCCTATAGTATGCGCGCAGAGCGGGATTATTCACAACTGCTCGAAGATAAATAATCAAATACCGTAAGTATTAATTAGCTAATGATAATGTTACTGCATTGATTAACAAGGAGTTTTAAGCGATAAGATCGGCCGTGGTGCTTTTTATTGGCGTGTTCGTGGTGAAGCACGTTTTCCTCAATATAAACACCCAACTGATCCTAAACTTAAATGATCAACCGCACAGGCTGAGCGCGGTTAATACATGGAGGAGGGAAGATTATGGCGAAAATAGGTGAGAACGTTTCGGTCCTGATTGATAAAACTGTCGATTTTATGGCTTCAAGCCAGGCTTTTCGCGAATATTTGAATAAAACACCGCCGCGCAACGTTGTCCCTTCAGAAATACCGCAGGAAAACGCGCAGCTGTATCTGCAACGTCTGGCGTACTATCGGCAGCTGTATCGACCGCAGCAGGAAGAGAAATAAGCAAACATCGTCTTATTTTTGAAAGGCTTTTTTTAAGCTGATTTTAGAAATCAGCTCGGTCAGGGAAAGGACCATGGTGGATCGTACCATCTGCTGGTAACGCTGGATCTGCATGGCATGCAAACCAGAGTCTGAGGTATCAAACTGGGGTGGCGGCGGGAGTGCCGTCACGCAGTGAAGTTCACCAAACGGTCCAAGAATTTCGTCGTCGGTGAATGCGTATTCGTTGCCGTCGTGATTCAGCTCCTCCCGCAGCGCCATCAGGAGCTCCGCATCTTCGTACTCCGGGCGACTGAGTACGCCCAGGCCGTAGATTAACTTCAGACGAACAGAAAGATCGCCCAACGGACCATCGCCGTCGAGCAGCGGTTCTACGGCGTATTTCACCGCATAGTCGTCTTTGCGAAATACCTGAAGCACAAGGATATTCACCGCCTCGGTGAGCAGTTCTACGGCGGTGATGAGGAAGCTGCGTACGGTTTTGCCAGCATTCAGACGCTCAAGCACACGATTTTCAAAGGCCTGCGTTTGTTCCATTATTGCCTGCATATCTGACAATCTATTATTCAGGCGCAGGATATCCTGCGCCAGGTCCTGCATCATTTCTTTGCGTTATACGCGTTAACAGCCTCAAGCACGACATCACTGTTGGCATCCAGCCCGGAAACTTGCGCCAGCGCGGCCTGTGGACCTTTTTCGTCAATCAGTGCGGCCAGTTCCTGTGCCTGCGGATCTTCTTCGCTGCGATAGTGCATCGCTGCCGCAATACCGGTAACCAGATTCGCATGCGGCAAACCATATTCCAGCGTACCCAGCAGTGGTTTAATCAGGCGGTCGCCTGCGCTAAGTTTACGCAGCGGCTGACGACCCACACGCTCAACGTCATCTTTCAGATACGGGTTTTCAAAACGGCCGAGGATTTTCTGAATGTATGCCGCATGTTTTGCTGCATCAAAGCCATAGCGTTTGATCAGTACCGCGCCGCTCTCTTCCATCGCACCTTTTACCACTGCGCGGATTTTCTCGTCGAGAATCGCGTCACGGATGGTCTGATGACCGGTCAATTTTCCGAGGTACGCGGTTATAGCATGCCCGGTGTTCAGCGTGAAGAGTTTACGTTCGACAAATGCCATCAGGTTATCAGTTAATTCCATTCCTGGGATATTTGGCAGTTCACCTTTGAACTGTGTTTTGTCGACAATCCACTCACTGAAGGTTTCTACGGTAACTTCCAGCGGATCGTTGGTTGCTGAAGCCGAAGGCGGAACAATGCGGTCCACGGCAGAATCGACAAAGCCAACATGTTCTTCAACCCAGGCTTTATCTTCATCTGCTAACGCGTTCATTACATGGCCTTTCAACTGAGTCGTTCCGCGCACCATGTTTTCACAAGCGATGATATTTAGTGGAGTAGTGATTCTCTGCGCCTTGCGTTTAACCAGCCCTTTGGCGATGGCCGGAGCGATACGCTCAAGCACGACCGGACCGACGGCGGTAGTGACTAAATCTACGTGGGCAATCAGTTCAACAACATCATCGCCGATGCTGCTCACGGCGTTGACACCGGAGACGGTATCAACCTGCTCGTTTTCACCCACGACATGAACCTGATAGCTATGACGGGCATTCAGGGCATCGAGCACGACCTGATTTACATCCGCGAACGTCAGCTGTATCCCCGCGTCCGCCAGCAGTTTGCCGATAAAGCCACGACCGATATTACCTGCGCCAAAATGTAATGCTTTCATAGTATTAACCTTCATTAATGTTTTTACCCAAGAGGGCTGGGGTGAGGCTTTTCCCTCAACCTAACCCTCTCCACAAGGGAGAGGATATCGCCTTCATATTTCGAACTGCAGATGCGTTGGCTCTCCTCGCTCACCCCAGTCACGTACTTATGTACGCTCCTAAGGATTCACTGCGTTGCCGCCTTCCTGCAGCTCGAACTATTTTGGAGATACTTAAGCGTTAAGCTTTTTTACCCGCCAGCAGTTCCAGAACTTCATCCACGCTGGTGGTATGGGCCAGACGTTCGATCACGGATTCATCATCCAGAGCGTTGGTCAGGCTGGTAATCACCTGGATGTGCTCGTTGTTACGCGCTGCGATGCCAATCACCAGGCGGGCAATATCGTCTTCTTCTTCACCGAAGCGAACGCCTTCCGGGTACTGGCAGAACACCACACCGGTTTTCAGCACGCGGTCTTTGGCTTCAACCGTACCGTGCGGTACTGCGATGGACTCACCCAGGTAAGTCGGGGTCAGTTTTTCACGGTCCAGCATCGCCTCAACGTATTCTGGCTCAACGTAACCGCCTTTCACCAGTTGCTCACCAGCAAAGCGAATCGCTTCTTCTTTGTTAGCCGCTTTACGGCCAAGGAAGATGTTCTCCGCACCCAGTTTGAACAGGTGGGTATCACCCTCTTCAAAGCTGTCTTTCAGGTGGTCGCGAACTTTCTCCTCGTTCACGTTGTGGCGCTGCGCAGCGACCAGACGTTCGGTCAGGTTGGAGTACAGGCCACTGTCGAGGAAGTTGGTCAGCGAAATGTGCTGTGCCTGAGGCACCTGGCGCATCGCGCGTTCAGTCAGGTCACGGTGGGTAATGACCAGATCCACATCCGGCGGCAGATTGTTAATCGCGCTGTTAGTGACGGAAATCTGAGACAGCCCCGCATCCTGCACTTTCTTACGCAGTACGCCCGCACCCATGGCGCTGGAACCCATACCAGCATCGCAGGCAACGATGATTTTACGCACATGGCTTAGGTCGTTGGTTACATCGCCAGCCGCCAGCGGAGATGCGCCTTTGGATTCCGCTTTCATGTCGTGCATACGACGGGTTGCGGCATCAATGTCATCATCTTCTTTCACTTTGCTGGTTTTCAGCAGAATGGCTGAGACCACAAAAGAGACTGCCATAGCCGCGCAGATAGCAGCGATGTTAGCGAAGTAAGCACCCTTCGGCGTCATTGCCAGCACGGCCAGGATAGAACCCGGAGACGCCGGAGAAACCAGACCGCCGTTCAGGATAGTCAGGGTAAATACGCCAGTCATACCGCCGAGAATAACGGCCAGGATCAGGCGCGGGTTCATCAGAACGTACGGGAAGTAAATTTCGTGGATACCACCCAGGAAGTGGATGATAGCCGCGCCGCCTGCAGACTGCTTAGCGCTGCCGCGACCGAAGAACATGTACGCCAGCAGGACGCCCATACCCGGACCCGGGTTAGCTTCAATCAGGAAGAAGATGGATTTGCCCATCTCATGGGACTGCTGAATACCCAGCGGTGAGAAAATACCGTGGTTAATGGCGTTGTTGAGGAACAGGATTTTCGCCGGTTCAACGAAGATAGATGCCAGCGGCAGCATGTCATGGACAACCATGAAGTTAACGCCTGCCGCCAGAATTTTTGACAGCGCTTCAACCAATGGGCCAATGCCAAGGAATGCCAGAATGGCGAGGATCATACCGATGATGCCAGCGGAGAAGTTATTCACCAGCATCTCAAAACCGGATTTGATCTTACCGTCTACCCAGTTGTCGAAATGTTTGATAGCCCAGCCGCCCAGCGGACCTGCGATCATCGCGCCGAGGAACATTGGCATATCTGCACCGACGATAACGCCCATGGTGGTGATAGCGCCAACCACGCCGCCACGCTCGCCGCCAACCAGCTTACCACCGGTATAACCGATCAGCAGCGGCAGCAGATAGGTGATCATCGGGCCGACTAGCTTCGCCAGCGTTTCGTTCGGCAACCACCCTGTCGGAATGAATAATGCGGTGATAATACCCCACGCGATAAACGCGCCGATATTTGGCATCACCATGTTGCTGAGGAATCGACCAAAGCTTTGCACCTTGATCTTAATATCGGATGACATAAAAACACCCCTTCTTATGTTTGCTATCGCGCAGGCTGAAAGCCCGAGGTTTGTTAATGTAGCGGCAGGAGGTAGCCGGACCCTGTAGATACTGCGAAATCTGGCACTGAATCGTTCAACTGTCCAGTCGACGGCCTTTTATGTGACATTCGTCACGTAAATATAGGGTGTATGGCGTTAGTTAATGTGATTTGCATCACAAATTAACGGTACAAAAAAACATCACAGGGTTAGATTTAATGAAAAATGGGGATTAAATGTGAACTAATTCACATTTTTGGTTTTGCTGTTTGTTGAATCTTTGTGATGTGGATCGCAAAGTATTTTTATCTGGATTTGAGCAGATGTGATCTGCGGCAGATTCTACTCCTGACATTTTTATTGCAAAACAAAGCAACTTCTCGCCAGAAAAAATATTTTTTTTGTGATATGGCGAAAACCCCTAACTGCAGTTATGTTCAAAACATCAGCCAGGGTGCATACGGCTGCCGGCATAAAAAAACTCTAATTAGCGTGAATTCGAGGCAGGTATGTTTCTAAATTATTTCGCACTGGGCGTGCTGATCTTCGTTTTTCTGGTTCTGTTTTACGGAATCATCGCCATTCATGATATTCCCTATAACATGGCTAAAAAACGTAACCATCCCCATGCCGATGCCATCCATACTGCAGGATGGGTGAGCTTGTTCACTCTTCATGTTATTTGGCCGTTCCTGTGGATCTGGGCCACGCTCTACCAGCCTGAAAAGGGATGGGGAATGCAGTCACACATCACACCGACCGGAAAGGAGTCAGACCCTGAGATTGCCGCGCTGGCAGCGCGAATCACCCAGTTGGAAAAAAGACTGGATGGGGAGAAAAAAACCGATAACTCCACCTTTCCGGAGATTTAATCATGGATTTGTTGATAGTCCTGACCTATGTGGCCTTTGCCTGGGCCATCTTTAAAATATTCCGTATTCCGGTAAACCAATGGACGCTTGCTACCGCTGCATTAGGTGGGGTGTTCATTGTTGCGGGATTGATTTTATTAATGAACTATAACCACCCGTATACCTTTACGGCGCAAAAAGCGGTTATTTCAATTCCGGTCACTCCGCAAGTCACAGGAATTGTTAGTGAGGTAACGGATAAGAATAATCAGCTCATTAAAAAAGGCGATGTGCTGTTTAAGCTCGATCCGGTACGTTATCAGGCGCGTGTAGACAGACTGCAGGCCGACCTGGTAACCGCGACGCATAATATCGACAACCTAAAAGCGCAACTGTCGGAAGCGGTCGCTAATACTACCCGCGTGTCTGCGGAACGTGATCGCCTGTATAAGGATTATCAACGTTATTTGAAAGGCAGCCAGGCGAAGGTTAACCCGTTCTCTGAAAGCGATATCGATAACGCCCGGCAAAACTATCTGGCACAGGATGCGCTGGTCAAAGGCTCGGTGGCAGAACAGACGCAGATTCAGAGTCAATTAGACAGTATGGTCAACGGGGAGCAATCTCAGGTTGCATCCCTGCGTGCCCAGCTCGCCGAGGCTAAATATAATCTTGAACAGACGGTAGTTCGTGCCCCCAGCAACGGTTATGCCACGCAGATTTTAATTCGTCCGGGGACTTACGCAGCAGCATTACCTTTGCGTCCGGTAATGGTGTTTATTCCTGAACAAAAACGGCAAATCGTGGCGCAATTCCGCCAGAACTCGCTGCTGCGCCTTAAACCAGGCGATGAAGCGGAAGTGGTGTTTAACGCGCTGCCTGGCCAGGTTTTCACCGGCAAGCTAACCAGTATTCTTCCGGTCGTTCCGGGTGGTTCTTATCAGGCGCAGGGGGCGTTACAGTCCTTAACGGTGGTGCCGGGTACCGATGGCGTGCTGGCAACAATTGAGCTGGATCCGAATGCCGATGTGGATGCGCTGCCGGACGGTATCTATGCCCAGGTCGCGGTCTATTCTGACCATTTCGCCCACGTGTCGGTAATGCGTAAAGTGCTGCTGCGCATGACCAGTTGGATGCATTACCTTTATTTGGATCATTGAGACTGCCATCACCTGCCATTTTCAGTGACCTGAGCCATACTAAGCGGTGTCCCACTATCGTTGGGCACCGCTTTTTTGTTGGCAAAAAGGACCCGGCATGAAACTCATTGGCAGCTATACCAGCCCTTTTGTGCGTAAAATTTCGATTCTGTTACTGGAAAAGGGCATCACTTTCGAATTTGTGAATGAACTCCCCTACAACGCGGATAGCGGCGTGGCGCGCTATAACCCGTTAGGCAAAGTACCTGCGTTGGTCACCGATGAGGGCGAGTACTGGTTTGACTCTCCTGTCATCGCGGAATATATAGAGCTACTGGATATTGCACCAGCCATGCTGCCGCGTGATCCGCTGGCTGCGCTGAAGGTACGCCAGTTGGAAGCGTTGGCAGACGGTATTATGGATGCCGGTTTAGTTTCGGTGCGCGAACAGGCTCGCCCTGCAGCGCAGCAGTCAGAAACTGAATTGTTACGTCAGCGTGAGAAGATCACCCGTAGTCTGGATGTGCTGGAAGGTTATCTGGAGGGCGGTACACTGAAAACGGATACGGTTAACCTGGCAACCATTGCGATTGCCTGCGCCGTCGGTTATCTCAATTTCCGTCGGGTCGCACCTGGCTGGTGTGTGGACCGTCCGCGTCTCGTCAAACTGGTGGAAACACTCTTTCAACGCGAGAGTTTTGCCCGTACAGAACCGCCAAAGGCTTGATGCGTATTATGTCCGCCTGAGCAAAGTCACGGTACAATCCTTCCTATATCGATATCCCTCTCTACGGTGGAGAGGGTCACCAACAGCCAGGCCCTTTCATGACAAGCGACTTGCGTTCACTCTACAGCCAGCTTCCTGCTATCGATCGTTTATTGCGCGATAGCGCCTTCTCAGCCTTACGTGAATCTCACGGTCATACCCGGGTGGTTGACCTGCTGCGTCACATGCTCGACGAAGCCAGAGAAGCTATTCGCGACACGCATGCGCTCCCGGCATGGTGTGAAGACTGGGCGCAAGAAGCCAGTGCCCGGCTGGAACGAGAATCACAAAGCGCACTGCGTCCAGTGATTAACCTGACCGGAACGGTGCTGCACACCAACCTTGGTCGCGCGTCGCAGGCCGAAGAAGCAATTGAGGCGGTGGTACAGGCGATGCGCACGCCGGTGACGCTGGAATACAGTCTGGATGATGCCGGTCGGGGACATCGGGATCGGGCCCTGGCGGATTTACTCTGCCGTCTGACGGGGGCGGAAGACGCCTGTATCGTCAATAACAATGCGGCAGCTGTTCTGCTTATGCTGGCTGCCACGGCGAACGGCAAAGAGGTGGTTGTGTCTCGCGGCGAGCTAGTGGAAATAGGCGGCGCGTTTCGTATTCCGGACGTCATGTGTCAGGCCGGATGCATTCTACGCGAGGTGGGGACCACCAACCGGACGCATGCGAAAGATTACCGCCAGGCGGTGAATGAAAATACCGCTCTGCTGATGAAAGTGCATACCAGTAATTACAGCATTGAAGGCTTCACAAAGTCGGTGGATGAGGCGGAGCTGGCCGTCATTGGCCAGGAGCTGGATGTTCCGGTGGTGGCGGATTTGGGCAGCGGTTCGCTGGTCGATCTCAGCCAGTATGGCTTGCCGCAGGAGCCGATGCCGCAGCAACTGATTGCTGCTGGCGTCAGTCTGGTGAGTTTCTCCGGCGATAAACTGCTGGGCGGGCCGCAGGCCGGGATAATTGTCGGTAAAAAAGAGATGATCGCTCGTTTGCAGAGCCATCCGCTGAAACGCGCATTACGGGCAGATAAAATGACGCTGGCTGCTCTGGAAGCGACGCTACGGCTCTACCTGCACCCTGAAGCACTGGCGGCGAAGTTGCCGACGTTGCGCCAGCTCACCCGCTCACAAGAGGCAATCCACGCGCAGGCACAGCAATTACAGGCACAGCTTGCAGAACATTACGGTGATGAGTTCGCCCTGAATGTGATGCCTTGCCTGTCGCAGATTGGCAGCGGCTCACTACCTGTTGATAGGCTGCCCAGCGCGGCGCTAACCTTTACCCCACATGACGGGCGCGGGAGCCGCCTCGAAGCGTTGGCAGCCCGTTGGCGTACGCTGCCCGTGCCGATTATTGGGCGAATTTATGATGGCCGCTTATGGCTGGATCTGCGCTGCCTTGAAGACGAGACCCGGTTTATGGAGATGATGCTGAAATGATTATTGCAACCGCCGGACACGTTGACCACGGAAAAACAACGTTATTACAGGCGATTACTGGCGTAAATGCCGACCGTCTGCCGGAAGAAAAAAAGCGCGGCATGACCATCGATCTCGGTTATGCCTACTGGCCGCAGCCGGACGGGCGGGTGCTGGGGTTTATCGACGTTCCTGGACACGAAAAGTTTCTGTCCAACATGTTGGCGGGGGTCGGCGGCATCGATCACGCGTTGCTGGTGGTGGCGTGTGATGATGGCGTAATGGCGCAAACCCGTGAGCATTTGCAAATTCTGCAGCTGACGGGCAATCCGCAGATCACCGTGGCGCTCACGAAAGCCGACCGCGTAGACGAAGCAAGAATTGAAGAGGTGCGTGCGGAGATTCAGGCCACGCTGGGGAATTATGGTTTCGCGGAGTCGGTGCTTTTCGTCACTGCGGCCAGTGAAGGCCGTGGCATCGAGGAACTGCGTGACCATTTGTTGCAATTAACGTCGCGCGAGCATGCCCGCGATCACAGCTTCCGCCTGGCGATTGACCGCGCCTTTACGGTCAAAGGTGCAGGGCTGGTGGTGACCGGGACGGCGCTCAGCGGTGAAGTGAATGTCGGTGACACGCTGTGGCTCACGGGCGTCAACAAACCGATGCGCGTACGTAGCCTGCATGCACAAAATCAGGCCACCGACCGCGCGCAAGCGGGACAACGTATTGCGCTGAATATTGCCGGCGATGCGCAAAAAGAAGAACTAAACCGTGGCGACTGGCTGCTTTCCGATGCGCCGCCAGAGGCTTTTACCCGCGTGATTGTTTCTTTAGAACATGCCGCGCCGCTGATGCAGTGGCAACCGCTGCATATTCACCACGCGGCTAGCCATGTTACCGGACGTATCTCGCTGCTTGAAGGGACACTGGCGGAACTAGTGTTTGATACACCACTCTGGCTCGCCGATAACGACCGTCTGGTGCTGCGCGATATTTCTGCCCGTACGACGCTGGCTGGCGCGCGCGTGGTCACGCTCAATCCGCCGCGTCGCGGAAAACGTAAGCCGGAGTATTTGCAGTGGCTGTCGGCGCTGGAAAACGCGCAGACTGACGGTGACGCTCTGGCGCTGCACCTGACGCGTGGGGCGGTGAATATTCCTGACTTTGCCTGGGCGCGTCAGCTCAATGGCAACGGTATGCGTCCGTTGATTGAGCAACATGGATTTATTCAGGCGGGATACAGCCTGTTGAATGCCCCCGTTGCCGCGCGCTGGCAGCGGAAAGTTCTCGATACGCTGGCGACCTACCATGAGCAGCACCGTGATGAACCAGGGCCCGGGCGCGAGCGCCTGCGCCGTATGGCTTTGCCGATGGAAGACGAAGCGCTGGTCTTGCTGCTGATTGAAAAGATGCGCGAGAGTGGCGCCATCCATAGCCATCATGGCTGGTTGCATTTGCCGGAACATAAGGCGGGTTTCAGCGATGAGCAGTTGGCAATCTGGCAAAAAGTAGAACCGCTTTTTGGCGATGAGCCGTGGTGGGTGCGCGATTTGGCAAAACAGACGGGCACGGATGAGCAGATGATGCGTGTGTCATTACGTCAGGCGGCGCAGCAAGGCATCATCACCGCGATCGTGAAAGATCGTTATTACCGTAACGATCGAATTGTGGCCTTTGCCAATATGATCCGCGAACTGGATCAGGAACGGGGATCGACCTGTGCAGCCGATTTTCGCGACAGACTTAACGTCGGGCGCAAATTGGCTATTCAGATTCTGGAATATTTTGACCGCATTGGTTTTACTCGTCGTCGGGGAAATGATCATTTATTACGCGATGCATTGCTGTTCCCTGAAAAATAATGAAACAATTAATTCATGGATTAAATGAATTAATACAAAATAGATGTTGATTGAAATAAGCACATTAGATTATGAACCTAATGTGCTTTTTAATTGTGAGTGTTATTAAAATAACAACCACGATCATATTTTGTTGGAAATTTCACTCGTATGCTTCCTACCTCTTTTGAGTAATTAAGGATCGTACAATGGCTGCTTCAACATTTTTTATTCCTTCTGTGAATGTAATTGGCGCTGGTTCATTAAAAGATGCAATGAATACAATGGCGGAATATGGTTTTCGCCGTACGCTGATTGTCACGGACGCCATGCTGGCGAAATTAGGTATGGCGAGTGAAATTCAAAAAGCGCTGCAGGAACGTGATATTTTCAGCGTAATTTATGATGGTACGCATCCTAACCCTACGACCAGTAACGTTGCTGCTGGCCTGAAAATGCTGAAAGAAAATGACTGTGATAGTGTTATTTCTCTCGGCGGCGGTTCCCCGCACGATTGTGCGAAGGGGATTGCGCTGGTGGCGGCTAACGGCGGCGATATTAGTGATTACGAAGGCGTTGACCGCTCTGCAAAACCGCAACTGCCGATGATTGCCATCAACACTACGGCGGGTACGGCATCTGAAATGACCCGCTTCTGCATCATTACCGATGAAGTACGCCACATTAAAATGGCGATTGTGGATAAGCATGTTACGCCGCTGCTGTCCGTCAATGACTCCTCGCTGATGGTCGGTATGCCGAAGTCTCTGACGGCGGCTACCGGTATGGATGCGCTGACTCACGCTATTGAAGCCTATGTTTCTATTGCCGCGACCCCTATTACCGATGCGTGCGCGCTTAAAGCCGTCACCATGATTGCGGAAAACCTGCCGGTCGCCGTGGAAGAGGGCAGCAATGCTCAGGCGCGCGAAGCCATGGCCTATGCGCAGTTCCTCGCAGGTATGGCCTTTAACAATGCCTCTCTGGGATACGTGCATGCGATGGCGCACCAGCTGGGTGGCTTCTACGATTTGCCACACGGAGTATGTAATGCCGTACTGCTGCCGCATGTACAGGTATTTAATAGCAAAGTGGCTGCCGCCCGCCTGCGCGATTGCGCCTCGGCAATGGGTGTGAACGTTGCTGGTCTGAGCGAAGATCAAGGGGCAGAAGCCTGCATCGCAGCGATCCGCGAACTGGCGCAGAAAGTGAACATTCCAGCCGGGTTGCGTGAGCTGAACGTGAAAGAAGAAGATTTTGCCGTTCTGGCGACTAACGCCCTGAAAGATGCATGTGGTTTCACTAACCCGATTCAGGCGACACATGAAGAAATCATGGCGATTTATCGTGCTGCCATGTAATTCGTGATACCTGTCGTAAAGCAGTAAAAGGCTGGCGAATTATTCGCCAGCCCCGTCTACCCTTGTAGTACCCCTACAGCAAGGAGACGGTCATGACCAATAACCCCCCTTCAACGCGTATTTACCCCGGCGAGTATGGTTACCCTCTGAAGTTAAAAGCCCGATACGATAACTTTATCGGCGGTGACTGGGTCGCCCCGGCGGACGGTGAGTATTACCAAAACCTGACACCGGTGACCGGGCAACTACTGTGCGAAGTGGCCTCTTCCGGCAAAAAGGACATCGATCTGGCACTGGATGCCGCGCACAAAGTAAAAGACAAGTGGGCGCAGACATCCGTGCAGGACAGAGCGGCGATTCTGTTCAAAATCGCCGATCGTATGGAGCAAAACCTGGAACTGCTGGCGACGGCAGAAACCTGGGATAACGGTAAACCCATCCGTGAAACCAGCGCGGCAGATGTGCCGCTGGCGATTGACCATTTCCGCTATTTCGCGTCCTGTATTCGTGCACAGGAAGGGGGAATAAGCGAGGTTGATAGCGAAACCGTGGCTTATCACTTCCATGAACCTCTTGGCGTGGTAGGGCAAATTATCCCGTGGAACTTCCCGCTATTGATGGCCAGCTGGAAGATGGCGCCCGCCCTGGCAGCCGGTAACTGCGTGGTGCTGAAACCCGCGCGCCTGACGCCACTGTCCGTACTGTTGCTGATGGAAGTCATCGGCGATCTGCTCCCGCCTGGCGTGGTGAACGTGGTCAACGGCGCAGGGGGGGAAATCGGTGAGTATCTGGCGACGTCAAAACGTATTGCGAAAGTGGCGTTTACCGGCTCAACGGAAGTCGGGCAGCAGATCATGCAGTACGCTACGCAGAACATTATTCCTGTCACGCTGGAGCTGGGCGGGAAATCACCCAATATCTTCTTCGCGGACGTGATGGATGAAGAAGATGCGTTCTTTGACAAAGCGCTGGAAGGTTTTGCATTGTTTGCCTTCAACCAGGGCGAAGTGTGTACCTGTCCAAGTCGTGCGCTGGTACAAGAATCCATTTACGAACGTTTTATGGAAAGAGCCATTCGTCGGGTGGAAAGTATCCGTAGCGGCAACCCGTTAGACAGCGTGACGCAAATGGGCGCGCAGGTGTCGCATGGTCAACTGGAAACCATTCTGAATTACATCGACATTGGTAAGAAAGAAGGAGCAGATGTTCTCACCGGCGGGCGGCGCAAGCAGCTGGATGGCGAGTTAAAAGAGGGTTACTACCTCGAACCGACCATTCTGTTTGGTAAGAACAACATGCGGGTTTTCCAGGAGGAGATCTTCGGGCCGGTGCTGGCTGTCACGACGTTTAAAACCATGGAAGAGGCGCTGGAAATCGCTAATGACACCCAATATGGGCTTGGCGCTGGCGTCTGGAGTCGTAATGGAAATCTGGCGTACAAAATGGGACGTGGGATTCAGGCGGGGCGAGTTTGGACCAACTGTTACCATGCTTACCCTGCTCATGCGGCGTTTGGTGGCTATAAGCAGTCGGGTATCGGGCGCGAGACGCATAAGATGATGCTTGAGCATTATCAGCAAACCAAATGCCTGTTAGTGAGCTACTCTGATAAACCACTGGGGCTGTTTTAATTTCACGTCACCTACTGCCCGGTCGCGTTTAGCGTACCGGGCATCAAGTTATGTCCTCAGGTATGTGGCTGGGGTGAACGAACGCAGCCAACAAAGAAGCAGCTCAAAAGACGACGGGTATATATAAACCCATATATCGTTATATAAATAAGATAATTGCATCCAATCTGGTCATTCCAATACTATTATCAACTCTATTGTTTAAATCAAATTGCATCCGAAATTCTTAATTTAAATCCCTGAGGCAAATATGTTCCTTAATTATTTTGCATTAGGAGTGCTTATTTTTGTATTCCTGGTCATTTTTTACGGGATTATTATTCTGCATGATATTCCCTATCTAATTGCAAAGAAACGTAACCATCCTCATGCCGACGCAATACATGTTGCGGGTTGGGTTAGTTTGTTTACCTTACATGTTATTTGGCCCTTTTTATGGATCTGGGCAACGCTTTATCGCCCGGAGCGCGGATGGGGTATGCAGAGCGCGGATTCTTCCCTGATCCAGCTTCAGGCAAGGGTTGCGGATCTGGAAAAGAAACTGGGCGAGGCCAAGACCTCTCCGGCGGAGTAATATCGATGGATTTACTGATTGTTCTGACCTATGTGGCGTGTGCATGGTCAATATTTAAAATTTTTAAAATTCCTGTAAATAAATGGACAGTTCCTACCGCGGCATTAGGCGGTATATTCATTGTTTGCGGACTTATATTACTGATGAATTATAACCATCCGTATACATTTAAGGCACAAAAAGCGGTAATTTCTATTCCCGTGGTGCCGCAGGTAACGGGTGTAGTGACAGAAGTGACGGATAAGAAGAATACGCTAATCAAAAAAGGCGAGGTTCTGTTTAAGCTTAATCCAGGGCGTTATCAGGCGCGGGTCGATCGCCTGAAGGCTGATATTGTCACCGCACAGCATAAAGAGCAGGCTCTGGTTGCGCAGTTAGACGAAATGAAAGCCAACACGCAGCGGGCAAAGGCCACGCGTGACAAACTGGCAAAAGATTACCAGCGCTATGCGCAGGGGAGTCAGGCGAAGGTGAATCCTTTTTCTGAACGCGATATCGATGCGGCGCGCCAAAACTACCTGGCGCAGGAAGCCTCGGTGAAATCCTCCGTTGCAGAACAGCAGCAAATTCAGAGTCAGTTAGACAGCCTGGTACTGGGTGAGAATTCGCAAATTGCCAGCCTGAAAGCACAGCTAGCGGAAGCAGAGTTCAACCTGGACCAGACCGTGGTACGCGCGCCCAGCGATGGTTACGTCACGCAGGTGCTGATGCGCCCAGGAACCTATGCCGCCGCACTGCCGATGCGTCCGGTAATGGTATTCATCCCGGATCAAAAAAGACAAATTATCGCCCAGTTCCGTCAAAACTCGCTGTTGCGGCTGGAGCCAGGCGATGAAGCGGAAGTGGTATTTAACGCTCTGCCGGGTAAGGTGTTTAGCGGTAAACTGGCCGCCATTAGTCCGGCAGTACCGGGTGGTACATACCAGTCGAACGGGGCACTGCAATCTTTAAACTCTACGCCCGGTTCGGAAGGGGTGATCGCCACGATTGAGCTGAACGACAATGCGGATGTGAACGCGTTACCTGATGGGATTTACGCCCAGGTCGCCGTTTACTCTGACCACTTCGAACATGTGTCGGTCATGCGCAAGGTCTTACTACGGATGACCAGCTGGGTGCATTACCTGTATCTCGACCATTAGACGCAGGCTATTTTGCTTGCTCAGTCTGCTGCTCCAGCGACTGAGTAAGCTGCTGGCGGATCTCTGCCAGCATCTCATCAAGAATAAACTGTACCCGCCATGGCTGATATTCGCGCTTGCGGAAAATTGCCACCAAATCCAGCCACCATTCATGTTGTTCTGAGAAACATGGAACCAGCAATCCTGATTGAACGTCTTTTTGTACACTCGCATTCGGCGCAAAAACAATGCCCAGATGGTTACGTGCCAGCGCCAATGCAGACTGTGTATTGTCGCAGACATAATTTCCGGTCACCCGATAATCGTGCATTTCCTTGCTGCCAGCGGAGGTGAAGCGCCAGATATTGGCATCATCTATCATCATGGAATCAATAAGGATACAGGAATGTTCTTCCAGTTCATCCGGACTCTTAATAGGATGTTCTTTGATATATTCAGGGCTGGCAAAAGCCGTTACTGCATATTTGGTAATGAAACTAGCGACCAGTGATTCATCTTTAGGGTGTGCATAGGTGATTAAAACATCACAATCATCAGGAAAGTCGACACCCTCATAAAATGCCTTTCGTTCAAGGTTATATGTTTTAAGTGAGAGGCTAATGTCGCCGATATTTTGGATTTTTGCAATAACATGTTGCGATAAGTAAGCAATAATACCGGTTGGGGCATATACCGTTACTTTGCCACGTTTCTCGTGCTTATAATCAGCAATGAAATTATTTAACTGCTCGTTTCTGTCTAACATGTCATTGATGTAAGGAAGTAACGCTATACCAAACGGCGTGAGGGTCAGCTGCCGGGTGGTGCGGTCAAACACCTTTAATCCAACTTTTGATTCAAAATCAGCAAGATATTTACTGACATTGGCCTGCGCGATGCCGAGAACAGTAGCGGCATGACTGATATTTTCACTGGCAGCGATTACCGAAATAATCTTCAGCTCCCGGTGTTTAAGTTGTAATTTATTCATCGCCAAGCCCAATATATATAATTTTTTATATATTACTATATAAATATGAACCTTGCACCGATGAAATTGTAAGCATTATTATGCACCAGCTTTGTAGCTTATTTTAAAATGGAATGTTGGCATGTTAATTAAACACAATATTGTGGCGCTGCTCGCCTTTTCTTTTATGGCGAGTGCAACTGCCGCAGAGTTTTCTATTGGCGCTGGTGCTGTATATAATGAATCACCTTATCGCGGATATAATGATAATGTTCACGCAGTACCGCTTGTCAGTTACGAAAGTGAATCATTTTATTTTAGGCAAACAACGCTAGGTTATATTTTGTCTAAGAGTGAAAGTAATGAATTTAGTATTACTGCCTCTTATATGCCGCTTGAGTTTGATCCCGGCGATAATGACGATCATGCGATGAAAAAGCTGGATAAGCGTGACGCAACTGCAATGGCGGGTGCCGCGTGGTATCACCATGAAAGATGGGGTAGCGTGAAAGTCTCCGCCGCTGCGGATGTGCTGGACAACAGTAATGGCTGGGTAGGGGAAGTTTCACTGTTCCGTCCAATGCCGATGGGCAAGCTGACGCTGACACCATCGATTGGCGTGCTCTACTATGACGAAAAATTCAATGAATACTACTACGGCATATCGGGTAATGAGTCCCGTCGTAGTGGCTTATCAAGCTATTCCCCAGGCGATAGTTGGACACCGTATGTTGGCCTGTCCGCTAAATACGCATTGACCACTAACCTGACGCTGCTGGCAAGCGCCAACTATAGCGCACTGCCGGATGACATTAAAAATAGCCCAATGGTTGATCGCGATGACAGCTTCACCTTTATGTCCGGTCTGACCTGGCGTTTCTGATTTAAATATGTGCCTGATGGCGCTTTGCTTATCAGGCCTACGTGGATGGGTTTTGTAGGCCGGATAAGACGTGAAGCGTCGCCATCCGGCACGGTTTAATTACTGCTCGTTTATCCAGATACGCATTTCGCCTTCACCACGGTTTGCCCAGCTAAACCACGGAATAAACGTCAATGTATGCGCCTGACGCGAAGTTGGGGAAACATCGTAGTGCCACAACGATTGTTGTGCTGCATCGGCTGTACTTTGCTTCACGCCTTCAGCCTGAATTAACATTTTATGGCTGAACAGCCCCTTACCCTCGAATACTCTGAACTCACTCTCTTTTGGCAACCACAGATTATGCAATTCCTCGCCGTTGTCGGCTTGCTCCAGGCAATACACCAGCGGTCCACGCTGAATAGCGACCTTACCAGCAACATGGCGCACTAATGGATTTCCGTACACCCGACGCACCGGCATTGGCAGGGTCAGACTGAGCGTATCGCCTTCCTGCCAGGTTCGGCTGATGTGCAAATAGCCTTTGCGAATATCCTGCTCAACTGGCTGACCATTCAGTAAAACCTGCGGTGCGGTGCACCAGTCTGGCAGGCGCAGGGCCAGGGTGTGATATATCGACTGCGGTGATTCGATGGCGATTTTCACCTGCTCATGCCATGGATAATCCCCGCTAATGCGCAGCTTGAGCGAGCCATCCGCCACGGGGACTTCCATGCTATTGCCCACGTACATATTGATATACAGCGCGTCCTGACGTGGTGTGTAGATGTAATGACCAATTGAGGTTAACACGCGGGCGATATTCGGCGGGCAACAGGCGCAGCCAAACCAGCGCTGACGAACGGGTTTCACGTGGTCATAAATATGATTGAATTTTAATGATTTAGGATGCACTTCCAGCGGGTTCACATAGAAGAAGTGCTTGCCATCGAGCGCCATCCCGCCCAATACAGTGTTATACAGGGCGCGCTCCATCACGTCGGCATACTGGCTGTCTGCCTCCATCTCCAGCATTCTGCGGGCGAACATCATTAGACCGATTGAGGCGCAGCTTTCCGCATACACGGAGTCGTTAGGCAGATCGTAATCACTGCTAAACGCCTCGCCGCTGCTTTGTGAACCGATCCCGCCGGTAATGTACAACTGACGCTGGGCCATGTTTTTCCACAGACGCAGGCAATCCTGACGTTTGCCTTCGTCCTGGCTCAAGCGTGCCAGATGCGCCACGCCGGTCATCAGATAAACAAAACGTACTGCATGACCGATCGCCGTTTGCTGTTCTGAAATGGGCTGATGAGCCTGGCTATAGGGTTTATCCTTCACCATCCATGCCGGGCCGTAAGTATGCCAGTAAGAGGTTTGGCCACGCTTTTCGTACTCTTCATCATAGAAATGGGGTTGCGCGCCGCGCTGTTCCACAAAGTAATTTACCAGCGCCATATAGCGTGGTTGCTGGGTCACTTCGTATAAGCGCATTAACGCCAGCTCAATTTCCGGGTGTCCCGGATAGCCGCGCAGTTGATTCTCTCCAGGCCCGAAAACGTTATCGATGTGGTCTGCCAGGCGGCACACTACGTCTAAAAGACGACGTTTTCCCGTCGCCTGAAAGAACGCGACGCCTGCTTCGATCAAATGACCTGCACAGTACAACTCATGACACTCGGCAAGGTTAGTCCAGCGTTCATCCGGGGCTTTTACTGTAAAGTATGTATTGAGATAGCCGTCTTCACACTGCGCAGCGGCTACCAACTCGATGACCTCATCTGCGGTTTTCTCAAGTTCCGCATCAGATTTCTGGCACAGGGACCAGGCGACTGCCTCCAGCCATTTCGCTACGTCGCTATCCTGAAAAACCATGCCGTAAAATTCGCCATCCTGCAGTCCTGCGGCGATACGAAAGTTCTCTATTGCATGACTTGGTTCCGCCTCTGCAATGCGGTCATTGAGCGCATCCCATTGGTAGGGGATCACGACATCACGGACCAACTGTTGGTATTGTCCGAGGAACGGATCGCTGACGGTGAGCTTATGCAGGTCGACTTCCAGTACGTTCATTTCGTGCTCCTTAAGGCTGTACATGACGCTGACGCAGATCGGTGGCAATGCGCGACATCATCGGATTATTGAGTTTGCAGATGCGGACAGACAGCGCCAGCAGCAGGTGGAACAGTGCGGGCAGCAGCGTTTCCATCGCGGTAATTCCTTGCAGCGAACTGGCGGTTTGATTACCAGCGCCTGGCTGATAGGCGACAAAAATAAACAGCAGGCTGATGATCCCCGCGCTCGAGGCCCAGGCCAGCTTGATGAAAAACAGGTTGAAGGCGAAATTCATGCCGGAAGAACGCACGCCGGTTTTCCACTCGCCGTAGTCGTCGGCAAAGGCCATCAGCGAGAAGTGCAGTGGCAGCGTGAAGCCCAGAATAATGCCGTTGCCGAGGATCACCGCCAGCCATAATGTTTGATAAGCCGGACCGGTCGGCAGGAACCACATCATCACTGCCAGGGCTGCCAGCACCAGGTTGGTGTAGTAATAGAGTTTGACGGTATCTATACGGCGGGTCAGCGGGCTGACAACCACTGAACCGATGATGGACGCAAAGGTCACCATGGTGAAAAACAGCGACGTGTAAGCTGTACTGCCTTCCAGCACGTAGGTAATGAAATACATGTACCCGCCGCCACGAATATTGAAGACGTTAATCAGCAGGAAAGACATCACCAGCATCAGCAGCAACTGGTCATTTTTGCGTAGCCCACCAATGTGTTCACGCAGGGTAAATTTCCCCATCATCGCCAGCGGCACACGCTCGCGAACCCAGAAGAAGCAGCACAGGAACATCACCACAGCGATGACGCACAGGATGCCCACGCCGAACTGATAACCCTGCGCGGCATTGCCCTGACCCAGAATATCCACCATCCACGGCAGACCAACGGAGACAAGGAATCCCGCCACGCCGCACAGCACAAAGCGCCAGGACTGACAGGCGATCACCTCGTTATGGCGGGTCGTCATGGTGTTGATCAGCGCACAATACGGTACGTTGATGGCGGTATAGCCGACAGAAAGCAGTAGATAGGTGCCGAATGCCCAGGCGATTTTTACGCTCATGCTGGCGTCAGGGACGGTAAACGTGAGTACGCCAATGATGCCAATGGGAATTGCCACCCACAGCTGCCATGGGCGAAAACGCCCCCAGCGGCTTTGCGTGCGGTCGGCAAGTATGCCCATTATCGGATCGGAAATGGCATCAAATACGCGCAGGGCAATAAACAATGTGCCGACCAGCGCGGGCGTTAACCCGAAGACATCGGTGTAGAAAAATGTCAGGAAGTTCATGATCAGACAGGTAATTACCGTCCCGCCAGCATCGCCTAACCCATAACCTATTTTTTCACGCAGGGATAATTTGTCGTCCTGGGCACGCTGTGCCAAATCAGATGTCGTAATCGGAGCCGAAGTCATAAATAACTCCCGGAGAGGATGTTCAGAAAGTATCCCGCTACGTTGCGGGTTATTTGTTTGTAATTTGCAAAGTACGTTATTTATTCTGCACGAAATGTTTGGGTCAACAAGGGAAGAGAAAAGTATAAAAAGATAACAATTCCGACTTCATTATAAAAATGTGATTTCGATCCGGCGAAAAGCAAGTTTATCGTGAATAATCAATGATAAAGATCGGTTTAAATAATGCAATAAGCGGGAATTTGAATATATATGCTCGAATTATCCATGTCTCTTCCGATTAAAGTGCAAAATGGTGGGCTATTTATTTCCCGAGGCGTGGGAAGCCATCCGGCGCGGCAATTGCAATCCTGGGAAATTATCTTTGTCGAAAAAGGGACATTAACGATTCGCGAAGGCCAGACCGTTTTTTGCGTGAATGCCGGAGAAAGTTTGCTGCTATGGCCGCAGCGTTCGCATATTGGTGTGGGACAGTTTCCGGCTGATTTGAAATTTTACTGGCTACACTTTGAGGTGACAGCAGAAAACGATGCTTCACTTACAGAACCGTTGCTTGCGATTCCTCAGCATGCCCGGGTTAGCGAGCCACAATATATTATTTCGCTGTTTCGCCAGTTCTTACGCGAGCAGGAAAATATTCATCGCAGCATAGCGCTGGAACTGATCCTACTGCTGATTTTGCAACAAATCTCCGCGGCGGCTAGCGAGCAACCCGCAGATAGCCCCGGTAATGCGCTGGCATGGAAAGCGCAACAAATAATCCACACCCAGTTCCACCTGCCGATTAGTGCTTCAACTCTGGCGAAAGAACTGCATTGCAATGCCGACTATCTGGGGCGTGTATTCCGGAGCGTTTTCCGGCTGACGCTAACTGAAGCGTTGCATCGCCAGCGGGTAAGGGCGGCAGAAAAGCTGTTGATCAGTGACTCGCTGTCGCTTACCGAAGTGGCGATTAAATGTGGGTTTAATGATGTGGGTTACTTTCGCAAAATCTTTCGTAAACATACCAGCCTGACGCCTGCGGCGTGGAAACGGCGCTACTGCAAAGAGCATATTAATTCGGCGTAAATGAGGATCGCCGGGTGGCGCTATGCTTACCCGGCCTACAAAATGACAGACCAGTGCAAGCACAGCGCCACCGGACGTTAGTTTTGCCCGTAATACGCATTCACACCGTGTTTACGCAGATAGTGTTTATCCAGCAACTCAGGCTGCATATCCGGCAACTGCGGAGCTAACTGGCGCGAGAAAAGCCCCATGTAGGCGCATTCTTCGAGTACCACTGCGTTATGTACAGCGTCTGCGGCATCTTTACCCCAGGCAAACGGACCGTGTGAATGTACTAACACTGCCGGAACCTGCAGCGGATTGAGATCGCGTTGCTCAAAGGTCTGAATGATCACTTCACCGGTTTGATATTCATATTCACCATTGATTTCCTCAACGGTCATCAGCCGGGTACACGGAATTGAACCATAGAAATAATCGGCATGCGTGGTGCCCCATGCCGGGAGATCAAGACCCGCCTGTGACCAGATCGTCGCGTGGCGTGAGTGAGTATGGACGATCCCACCGATCTCAGGGTAGCGACGGTACAGCGCCAGATGGGTTGGCGTGTCAGATGAGGGTTTTTTACTGCCTTCAACCACGTCGCCGCTGGCAATATCCACCACCACCATATCGTCGGCGGTCATCACGTCATATTCCACGCCGGACGGCTTAATCACCATCAGCTTACGCGTTTCATCCACAGCGCTGACGTTACCCCAGGTAAAGGTGACTAAACCATGAGCCGGAAGCGCCAGATTGGCCGCCAGCACATCGGCTTTCAGTTGTTCTAACATGGAAATCCTCCTTCCTGCATACGTGCTTCTATCCAACGTCGTGCCTGGATAATTTCCAGTACCGGCTCTTTTGCTTTTTCAGTCCACATTTCAATCAGAAACGACCCGCGATAGTTCAGCTCATGCAGCGTTTTGAAGATACCAACAAAGTCCACGCACCCTTCGCCAAAAGGCACATCGCGAAACTGGCCCGGATGGGTTTCGGTTACCGGCAGCGTGTCTTTCAGGTGGATAGCGGCGATACGGTCGATGCCCAGCGTCAATTCGGCAGTGACGTCATTACCCCATGCGCTGAGGTTGCCCACGTCCGGATAGACGGTGAACCACGGCGATGACAGCATTTCATCCCACTTTTTCCACTTGCTAATTGAGTTCATAAAAGCGGTATCCATGATTTCTACCGCCAGCATGACCTGCGCGGCGGCGGCTTGCTCGACTGCCCATGCCAGCCCTTCGGCAAAGCGCTGCTGCGTACCTTCGTCATGTTCCTCGTAATAGACGTCGTAACCTGCCAGTTGAATAGTGCGGATACCCAAATCGCGCGCGAGACGAATGGCTTTGGTCATGATGTCGCGTGCCCGAATACGGACTGATTCATCGCGGCTGCCAAAGGGAAACCGACGGTGGGCGGACAGGCACATTGAAGGGATTGCCACGCCGGTTTCTAACATTGCGCTCACCAGCGATGCACGCTGAGCAGGACTCCAGTCGAGACGCGACAGACGTTCATCGGTTTCATCCACCGACATCTCGACGAAATCAAAACCGCAGCTTTTCGCCAGCACCAGACGCTCCGGCCAGGAGAGGTCTTTCGCCAGCGCTTTTTCATAGATACCTAACGGATGATTACGCATACTGTGCTCCCCAGATGGCGTCGATTTGCGCATGGAATTCAGCGGCAACCTGCGTTGGGTTTTGCGCCCCAGCCAGCGCGCGTCCGGCGATAAAGGCTTTAACGTTGATATCGCGAAACAGCGGCAGGTCGGCGGGCGTAATCCCGCCGGTAATCGACAACTCCAGACCGATATCGGAAAGCGCTTTCATGCGCGCCAGATCCGCTTCTCCCCATTGTTGTCCGCTGGCCTGAGCATCGCGGCCACGATGGTAAATTGCCTGGCGAACCCCAACGCGATACCAGTCACGGGCATCATCCAGCGTCCAGTTGCCGAACAGTTCCATCTGAATTTCGCCGCCGCAGGACTGCGCGACGCCATGGCCTTTCTCCACCGTCGCCAGTGGGGCAGCGCAGATGATGGTCATCCAGTTAGCGCCAGCGCCAAATGCTTGCTGTGCGAGGGTTTCACCCGCATCGGCAACCTTCCAGTCGGCGACGATGATTTTATTTGGACACTGAGTACGCAGCGCTTTCACGGCAGCCAGACCTTCGGTTAAGCAGAGAATCGTCCCTGCCTCAACGATATCGACGCTCTCTTGTAGCAGTGCGACATCGTTTTGGGCCGCCTGCAGGTTGGTGTGGTCGAGCGCCAGTTGCAGTAATGGTCGACTCATCATTCGTGCTCCTTAATGCGGGCGTGATAGCCCTGTAGTGCGGTAATTAAATTCTGGTATTGGCGGTATTTACGCTGGTAGCTCGCATGCGCCGTAGCGTCTGGCAGCAGTGTGCGAACCGGGTGCTGTAAGCTGCGCTGCGCGTCGCTGAAATTGTGATAAACGCCGGTGCCTACGCGGGCGGCGAGCGCAGCGCCAAAGCAGCCGGTCTCTTCAATCTGTGGCAATTCGATACGTAAACCGCTGACGTCTGCCAGCATTTGCATCCAGATGTCGGAGTGGGCCGGACCTCCAGTAACGCGCAGGGTATGTGCCTGCGGAAAACGTTCGCGCATGCGGTTCAGGTGGGTCATATGGCTGAAAACCACGCCTTCGTAGATGGCTTGTAATAAGTGGGCACGAGTGTGTATAGCCTGCATGCCATAAAAGCCGCTGGTCATCTCCAGCCCGGCGTTGCTGCCGTACAAAAAGGGCAGAAAGAAAAGCTCGCTACCGGCTTTCGGTAAGCTGGCAACGGCCTGATTAATCTCATCAAAAGAGAGTTCGCCCCACTGGGCGGTAAACCATTCCAGATTGCCGGAAGAGGTTGGGCTGGCTTCGTGAACGATGTACTGCCCGTCATTTACATAGCGACCATAGACATAGGGATGGGGCTCGTGGTCGCGCAGGCCGTGAGCGATCCCGCTGGTGACGGCCCAGGTACCCATCACCGCGTTGAGGGTGCGTTCATCTTCGATACCGGCGCAGAGTGCGGTGGAAACCACATCAAACAGTCCGCCGACGACGGGGGTACCCGCCGCCAGACCGGTGATGGCGGCTGTCTGAGCGGTGATTTCCCCGCATATTTCTGCTGAACCAACGATGGGGGGCAGGGCATTGTCGATTTCACTGATGCCCAGCCACTGGGTCAGCCTCGGGTCGTACTGACCCGTGGTCATGTTGTAGAGGTTCGACTCGGAGATATTGCTCTCTTCGCAGCCTTTGACGCCGGTTAAGCACCAACGCAGGTAGTCATGACCCATCATGATGCTTCCAATTTGCGCGTAGCGCTGAGGGGTGTTCTCTTTCACCCAGCGCAGGAGCGATGCCGGATGCCCGGTCCACAATGTCTGGCGGGTGACCGGGTAGAGCTGCTCAGGGATCCCATCCTGCTGCCAGCGCTGAACGATGTCCATCGCGCGTCGGTCAGAAGAGAGAATGGCATTGCCTAGCGGCTTATCTTGCTTATCGAGAAGGAACAGACCTTTGCCCTGAGCGGATATGCCGACGCCTTTGATTTGCTCACCGCACACGCCTGTACGCTTTAACAGCCCGGCAATGGTCGCGACGCACTGTTGCCACAGTTGGTGCATATCGCGTTCGGCGTAACCTGGTAATGGCGATATTGTCTGCAGCGATTGCCGGTTAATTCCCTGTTCATGACCTTTGGCATCATACAAACCTGCTTTCAGATATGTACCGCCGCAATCAATACCCAGCCAGAAGGTCGCTTTCTCACTCATCTTTGTTATCTCATTTTTGCCGGATGGCGCTGCGCTTATCCGGCCTGGGACGGTTGCTAGCTGTAGGCCCGGTAAGCGAAGCGCCACCGGGCATTGTTTTAAGCTGTACGTTTATGTGGATTCAGCGTCTTTAGCGGCGCGGCACCAGCATCGCATTTCGCTGGCAGCAACAGGGCCATCAGCGCGGCCAGAGCCAGTGAAATTGCCAGGCAATAAACGCCCGCATCTTTGCTGTACAGGGTGATGAGAACGCCGACCGCGTAAGGGCCGCAGAAGCCACCGAGGTTGCCGAGAGCGTTGATGACCCCACGTGCGCCACCGGCCATTTCTGCGCTGAACAAACGCGCCGGAATAGTCCAAAACACGCCTGCAGCCGATTGCAGGAAGAATCCGCAGCCGACCAGCGCGGCATAAGCCAGCCAGACGTTATTTTTCAGCGCCACAGAGAGGAACATGCACAAGGCGAAGCCAATCAGCGGCAGGCAGACGAACAGCTTGCGTTTACCGGTGCGGTCAGAGAGTGAAGAGAACAGGAACATCCCGGCAATTGCGCCGACGTATGGCAGAATGGCGAGCATGCCGACCTGTCCCATGCTGCTGTGCGTCAACTCTTTGAGGATGGTCGGCAGCCACAGGGTGTAACCGTAAATCCCGGTCTGATAGAAGAAGTTCAGCGCGATTAGCTGCCACATGGTTTTATCGGACAGCACTGCACTCAGAGAGGCATTTTTGACTTCGGTTCCGGCAATGGCTTTTTGCTCGGCGGCCAGCGTCTCAACGAGGTAATTTTTCTCGGCCTCAGAGATCCAGCGCGCTTCCTGTGGACGGTCGTAAACGGTATAGGCCCACAGCACCAGGACGACGACAGACAATAAACCTTCAATGATAAACAGCCAACGCCAGTCGAGAACGGTAATGATCCAACCCGAGAGCGGGGCGGTGATGATCCCGGCAATCGGCACAAACATAATCACAATCGCATTGGCGCGACCGCGTTCTGCATCGGGGAACCAGTTACTGATCATCGTCAGCACGACCGGCAGCATGCCGCCTTCGGCAACGCCGAGTAAGAAGCGCAAAACCAGCAGTTGATACTGATTTGTGATTAAGCCCGTCAGAACGGAAATGACCGCCCAGGCAACCAAGGACCAGCCGATAAATTTCTTGCCGCTGCCGTGAACGGCAATTTTTCCGCCTGGAACCTGCAAAAACAGATAGCCGATAAAGAAAATACCGCCGGCCAGACCGGCCATGGTGGCGGAAATACCTAATTCCTCATCCATTCCGCCGGGCATCGCGAATGCGATATTGACGCGGTCCATATAAGAAATAATACAGGCGATGAGAATAGGTGGAATAATCCGTAGCCAGCGCTGACGGGGTATGTCTTGAAGTGTAGGGCGAGAGGTCATGTTCATATTAATATTCTCGTAGAGTAGTATTTTATTTTTATAGTTTTGCTTTATTTAATGCGGCGATACCGTCGCGCAATATCGCTACACGATGGTTCACATCTGCACTGGCATTTATTTCCAGCAATTTAATGCCAGAAAATTGCAATGGCTCAGCTCCTGCGCAGGCGAATAATTCGTGGGCATGCTCTGTGGTCATTAGACCTTCTGGACAGAAAGGGGCAAACGGTGCATGTAAGTCCTGCCACTCGCCGTATTCCCCCGTAAGCGTGGTGCCGGAGAACATCAGTGCGCCCAGTTTCCCAGCCCGTTTGGTCTGCTGCGTGTGGGTCAGCGGTAGAGTGGGGCTCTGCCCTTCAATAGCCGAGCGCGCCCAGTTAATGCACACGCTGATGTCATATCCGGCTATCGCGTCCAGCACGTTGTCTAACGGTAAAAATCCTTTGCGTGGCGCGGGGCCTGTCATGGAATCGCAATGTTCCAACACCAGATCACAGGACCAGTCCCAGCGGGTAATGTCTTTCAGCGAACGAGCAAACGCGTCGGTGGCCTGAGCGACGTTCGGGTTGCCCGCCAGCGGGGCAGCATGCAACTCCAGTGCAATCACTTTTCCGCCGTTGGCCGCATTGATATGGTAGATTTTCTGCTGCAGATGACGGTAATACGCCACGCAGGCTTTACGCTGTTCTTCATCGCTGGAGGCCAGCCCGAAACCACCATTAATACCGCGACGGCGCATGGTTTCCATAATGGCCGTGACCACGATTTGCCAGTCGCCCGGCGTATGGCGTAATAACCATTCGTCGCCTAACGGGTGCAGATGTTCAAGACAGGGCTGCTCCAGTCCGCGAATATCCGGGGTATCGGAGAGTTGTCGCCAGAATTCCTTCTCTTCCTCTTCACTCTTTTGGTGAAATGAGGGTGCACAGGGGTACGCACCGATAATATAACCGGTAGTGTTAGCTTTCATTTTTTGTGCTCCTTTTATAAAACTGAAATAGCAACCTTCACGACTATTTTGCGGATCGGTGTGGCGACAGTTTTATGACATGCTGGACGATGAACATCCTGCGGGAAAAATATGGCGTAACTTCCCGGAATCATTTCAATAAAAGATTCATGTTCGCTGGCGTGATAAAAAATAATATCGCGCTGTTCTAATAGCGATTCACTGATTTGGTTATTCCCGGTATCAATGGCAATCCCGATTTTCTCTTCACCCCAGGCCAGAAACTGAATATCCAGATAGCGGCGATGCACCTCAGGACGATTTTCGGCAACGTCACGCGTGGTTAAATCAATAATTTGCGCGAAGATATTTTTACCGTCGATCTCCACCACGCCCGGCTCCAGTTTGCGAAAATCTGCGGTGCGCAGAAAGTCGAGCGCCCTTTCAATCGCAGCAGGCAAATGGCATGGGTTAGGTTGAGCAATATGTCCGAAGATCATGGTGTTGCTCCTTACAGGGCCTGAATTTTTGCCCAGACGCTGTCGTCAACGGTGATACCGTTCCGGCGATTTTCTTCCAGTAGCTTTGTAAACTCGTGGCCCGGCAGACGGACAGGCGTGTTTTCATCTGCGCGTTCGGCGGTGGTGATGAAATCCATAATCCGCTGTAGCTTGGCATCACGGGTGGCGCCATCAATCAGCTTATCTACTTCAATGGCGATAAATATCTGTGAAACGCCATATTCATCGCTGTTATCCTGGGTGACTTCCGCAACGGAAGAGCCATCAGAAAGCAGAGTGGCAATCATATCCAGCACAATCGACAGACCTGAACCTTTCCAGTAACCCATTGGCAATATGCGACGGTTTTTTTCTATAACGCCCGGCTCTTTGGTGAGATTGCCTTCATCATCAAAGCCACCATCTACCGGCAGTTCGCGACCGGCCAGGCGATTCACTTCCAACATGCCGTAGGAGAACATCGACATCGACATATCAACCATGGTGATTGGCGATGAGGGGATCGCGACGATCAGTGGGTTAGTGCCAATGCGGCACTCTTTCGAACCCCACGGCGGCATGACAGCAATCGAGTTAGTCCAGCAGATACCGATGTAACCTTTCTCCGCCGCCTGCCAGCCATAGCTGCCGCCGCGCATCCAGTGGTTGGCGTTACGCAGTGCGACCAGGCCAATACCGTGATCGGAGGCCAGCTCAATGGCTCTGTCCATCATCTTTTTCGCCGTCAGATTGCCGATCGAACGCTGAGCATCCCATTGTTCAATCGCCCCCAGGCTGGTAATGCGTTGCGGTTTGGCCTCAGGAATGATGTCGCCGTTATCCAATTGCTGAATAAAACGAGGAAAACGATTCACACCGTGCGAATAAACGCCGGACTCGGTAGTGCGCGCAAACATTTCGGCACAGGCATCGGCGGTTTCAACGGCAATACCGCGTGCCAGCAGTACCCGATTGAACGCATCTTTCAACTGCTCAAAAGTGACTTTCATTCCTGTTTCCTTGTTTAAATTTGATCGCTTTTTTATCTCTAAATTTCACTATGCGAAATCTGATTTCAAATATAGCGATCAAATTTTGACAGATCAACGGGGTGGTCTATTTTTTAAAATCATCAAAATCAAATAGTTGTGTTTTTTCGGTTCAGATCGTGAACTGAAACACACTTTGCGCTACCATCAGAGCGCGACGAAAAGGGGAGCGGAAGCGATGGGCACAAAAGAGAGTGAAATGACGCAAGACAAAGAGAGGCCAGCCGGAAGTCAGAGCCTGTTCCGTGGTTTGATGTTGATTGAGATTCTGAGTAACTATCCGAATGGGTGCCCATTGGCCCATCTGTCTGAACTGGCCGGGCTGAACAAAAGTACTGTGCATCGACTCCTGCAAGGGCTGCAGTCCTGCGGATATGTCACGCCTGCACCTGCTGCGGGTAGCTATAGGCTGACCACCAAATTTATCGCCGTTGGGCAGAAGGCACTGTCGTCACTGAATATCATCCATGTTGCCGCTCCGCACCTCGAAGCGTTGAATATTGCTACTGGTGAAACAATCAACTTCTCCAGCCGTGAAGATGACCACGCGATTCTGATTTATAAGCTGGAACCGACGACGGGCATGCTGCGTACTCGCGCTTATATCGGTCAACATATGCCACTGTATTGCTCCGCGATGGGTAAAATTTACATGGCGTTTGGGCATGCGGATTATGTGAAATCTTACTGGGAGAGCCATCAGGATCTTATTCAGCCGCTGACCCGCAATACCATTACCGGTTTACCGGCGATGTACGACGAATTGGCGCAGATCCGCGAAAGCAGTATGGCGATGGATCGGGAAGAGAACGAATTGGGCGTTTCCTGTATTGCCGTGCCGGTGTTTGATATTCATGGTCGGGTGCCGTACGCAGTGTCAATTTCACTCTCTACCTCGCGACTTAAGCAGATAGGGGAAAAAAATCTACTCAAGCCGCTACGGGAAACCGCGCAGGCCATTTCAAATGAGCTGGGTTTTACCGTTCGCGATTAGGCACATGCCAGGCGTCGTTCAGGCACCTGACACTATTTAACCGTTTCCCCTGTCCGATCAAAGCGTCAGGGGCGGTCTCTCTGGCACTCTGTGGTTTTCACGCAGAAGGAGGGGGCAATGAACGCGTTTATTATGGCGGATGCGGCAAAATGTATTGGATGTCGTACCTGTGAAGTTGCCTGTGTCGTCGCGCATCAGCAAAACCAGGACTGTGCGTCGGTCTCTTCTTCTGCGTTTATCCCGCGGATTCGGGTAATCAAAGACGACGCCTTTACCACGGCGGTCGCCTGCCATCAATGCGAAGACGCTCCCTGTGCGAATGTTTGTCCAACTCACGCCATTCGTCGTGAACATGGGCATATCTTCGTTGAACAGGCACGTTGTATTGGTTGTAAAAGCTGTATGCTGGCCTGCCCGTTTGGGGCAATGAATGTCGTTGCCCGTTCGTCGCGGGTGCAGGCGATAAAATGCGATTTGTGCTGGCATCGCGAGGCGGGGCCAGCGTGTGTCGAAGCCTGCCCGACCAGCGCGTTGCAGTGTGTTGATGCCGTCAGTATTCAGCGCCAGCGCCTGCGTTCACAGCCGCTGTGAAGTGAGCCCGACCCACACCTGGGTCGGGTTTGCGTTAGCCTTCCAGCCAGGCGCGTTCGATCTCTTCAGCCAGAATCTTCACGCCAGCTTCGATTTTCTCAGGTTCTGGTACGTAGTTCATCCGCATGCACTGATGGGTATGCGGCCAGGGTTTATCCAGACCTGGGAAGAAGTAGTCACCAGGAACCATCAGTACGCCGCGCGCTTTCAGGCGCTGATACAACAGTTCGGTGGTGATCGGTAAATCTTTGAACCATAGCCACAGGAAAATCGCGCCTTCAGGTTTATGGATAAGGCAACGATCTTCAGACAAGTAGCGGCGAATAATCGCAATCGTCTCCTGAACGCGCTGATAGTAAAACGGCTTGATAACCGTTTCGGACAGGCGCAGCAGATCGTTACGTTTAATCATCTCGCACATCATCGCCGGTCCCATCCCGCCAGGTGCAAGGCTGATGATGCCGTTCATATTGGTAATCGCAGTGATGATTTTTTCATTCGCGATAATGATACCGCAGCGGGAACCCGGCAGACCCAGCTTGGAAAGGCTCATGCACAACACAATGTTGGGGTTCCACAGCGGGCGTGCTTCGCTAAAAATGATGCCAGGGAACGGTACCCCATAGGCGTTATCAATCACCAGTGGGATCCCATGCTGGTTGGCCAACCGGTCCAGCTTCATCAACTCGTCGTCGGTGATCACGTTGCCTGTCGGGTTAGTGGGGCGCGACACGCAGATCATCCCCGTCTCTTCACCGATGTGCAGGTGTTCAAAATCAACGTGATACTTAAACTGGCCTTCCGGTAACAGCTCAATGTTCGGACGTGCAGAGACGAAGAGATCTTCTTCCAGTCCGGAATCGGCATAGCCAATGTATTCCGGCGCTAACGGGAATAACACTTTTTGCGTTGTTCCGTCAGCGCGGCGTCCGGCGAACAGATTGAATAAGTAGAAAAACGCGCTCTGACTGCCATTTGTCAGTGCAATATTTTGTGGTTCGATATCCCAACCCTGCTTCTCACGTAGCAGTTTCGCCAGTTCAGACAGTAGCTCGGTTTTCCCTTGCGGACCGTCATAATTGCAAAGCGCATCAGTGGCTTTGCCGTTTTCCAGCATATCTGTCAGCAGAGACTGGAAGTAATTTTGCATCTCTGGAATTTGCGCCGGATTACCACCGCCGAGCATGATGGCGCCTGGGGTGCGTAAACCGTCGTTGAGGTCCTCCATCAGGCGGGTGATGCCTGAATGGCGGGTAAATTTGTCGCCAAAAAGTGAGAATGTCATAGCAGGGGGTCTGTCGAACTGAGTAGTAAAGTGGCTAACCATAGCGCTACCTATGGCAGGGTGCAAATCAGGGGGATCGGGCTGGGTTGATGTTTTGTGCTACAGATGCTTTCCTGGCTGGTTTTTTATTTTGTGTTGGGCTTCCCGCTGTATGCACAGCGAGAAGCCTGTTGGGATCAGGGCTGACCGGCCCACACCACCATCACCTTATCGTCGCCATGCTCGCGGATAAATCCGTATCCCTGCTTCAATGTCAGCGTGGTCTGTTTACCGGCACCGATGGCGGGATGTCTGGCCCGGAACTGACTGATGCGTTGCCAGTGAGCGACGCTGGCGGCAGATTTCCCGGTCACATCCGGCCAGTTCATTTCTGAGCGCGTACCCTGCAATGGGTCTGAACCTGTTGGTCCAAAGGGCCGGGCCGACTCGTCGCCGTAAAAGAGTTGTACCGCGCCTGGCGCCAGCAGCAATAGCTCGGCGGCTTTGTCTCCACCTTCGCGGAACAGACGTGTATCGTGCGAGGAAAGATAGCTCAGAACGTTGAAATCCTGCAATTTTTCAGCCATCTGTTGCCAGGTGACATCCATACTCGCCAGACAATCGACGGCCTTTGCCGCCTGTTCCTGATAGTCGAAATTGATCATCGCATCAAAGCCGTGACGGTAATAGTCGCTTTGCATCACGCCGTGACCCCAAGCCTCGCCGGTCATCCAGAAAGGTTTGTCATCAAGCGCTTTATCCGGGTTCGCTTTCTTCCATTCAACCAGTGCCGCGCTGGCCTGTGTTTTTAACTGCTGCCAGGCGGGAAGTTCGACGTGTTTGGCGGTATCGACCCGAAACCCGTCAATCCCGTAATCACGCACCCACTGGCTGAGCCAGTGGGTCAGATAATCGCGGGGCGTGTAACCAGCAATAGCTTTAGCGTGCGTATCCGGTTTGTGTTGATAAAAGTTTGGTAGCCCGGAAGGCGTGGTGGATTCGGTTTTCAGATCGGGCAGGAAAGCCAGCGACATGGTCAGGTCGTCAAAACCCGGATTGTCGTAATCGCCAATATCGGTGCGGATCCAGTTTTTCCCCCACCATTTTTCCCAGCCTGCTTTATCGCTGAAGTTGATGTAATCATTAAAGCTGTGCCAGCTTTGCCCGGCGGCTGGCTTCCAGTCCGTCCAGCGTTCACCGAGCGTGTTTTTCAGTTCATCGCCCGACAAGTACAGGGTCCCAAACTGATACTCCTGCATATCCGCCAGCGTGGCGTAGCCGGTATGGTTCATGACGACATCGAACAGGATGCGAATGCCGCGCTGGTGCGCACCGTCAACCAGCGCACGCAGGTCAGCTTCATTACCCATATTCGCGTCGAGCGTGGTCCAGTCCTGAGTGTAATAGCCGTGGTAAGCATAATGGGGGAAATCACCTTTGGTGCCACCGCCGACCCAGCCGTGAATTTGCTCAAACGGCGCGCTGATCCACAGGGCGTTGATGCCTAACTGTTGTAGATAGTCGAGTTTGCTGGCCAGACCGCGCAAATCGCCCCCGTGGAAAGTGCCAATTTCCTGCATGCCGTCGTTGCGACGCCCGTAGCTGTGGTCGTTGCTTGGGTCACCATTTACAAAGCGATCCGTCAGGACGAAGTACACCGTAGCGTTATGCCAGTCGAAAGCGGCTGGGGCGTCAGTTTCCGCCCGCTCCAGCAGCAACAGTCCGTTACTGGCTGCAGCAGGCTGTAGGGTAATCGACCCATTTTTTACCGTTGCCGTTTGCTGGCTGTAGAAATCACGTACCACGGCACCTTCCGGAAAGGTCTGGCTCACATCCAGTGTTAACGGCGAACCATCCCATTTCGGGCACTGGCGAATCTGGGTCGTGACAGGGTCAGCGGCGCTTTTTACCGAGAGCATCAACGTTGGCGTTCCGGAGCGGGTATCCACTTCCAGCGTGTAATCGCCGTCTTTGAATAAGCGCCACTGCGGCGGGGCGCCTTCACACGGTTTTAGCGACAGCATCTGGTTGAGTTTTATTGCATCAGCAGGCTGCCAGCACTGTTGGTCAAAATTCAGGATTAGAGGACGAGTACCCTTCGTCAACGCTGCATGGCTGACGAATTTACCCGTACCTTCCGCTTCGAAGGTGGGGAGTCCCTGAGAAGTCCATGATGAGGCGATGGCAATGCCGGGCATGAGCGCCAGCGCAACGGCGGCAAGTTTCATAATGCTGTCCTTGGTGCTGCAATTTTCGCCAGTTTGCCAGTGAAATCAGGCCGGAAACTCCTCCTTTGAGTCGATTCCGCCAGGAGGAGAAGTGAGGGTGAGCGATCGCGCGCAAAAAATGAACTTATTTTGCGATAACCTCCACATTTTCTTCGAATTAATAGCACCCTGAACCGTTAATGCGTGACATGGTTTCAGAATTGGACTATTCCTTTGGGTGCTCTTGACGGCTATTTTTGATATGATTTGAGATTCATCTCTCATTTTTGTGAAAAATATAAGGTGTTGGAATGTATAAATCCGACCAGGAGACCTAATGATATTGACTCCCATTCGACGATATGGGGCAATGATTCTTATGTTACTCACCGTTGCATTTTCGGGTGAGGTGCTGGCAAAGACACACACGGCGACAACGAGTCACAAGCCCCAAGTAATCAAGACAAGTAATACACAGGTAAGCAGTAAACAAGAGTATTCTCGCAATAGTGCAAAGAGTAGTTCACTTCCTGATTTGCGAAAATACCCTTCCGGAACACCAAGGAAAAAAGCGTTTCTCCGGACGGTTATGCCTTATATTACCAGTCAAAATGCTGCCATTACGGCAGACCGTAACTGGCTGATTTCAAAACAGTACCAGAACCGCTGGTCACCGACTGAGCGTACGCGTATGAAAGACATCGCGAAGCGCTACAAGGTGAACTGGTCTGGCAACACGCGTAAAATTCCGTGGAATACGCTGCTTGAGCGCGTAGACATTATCCCGACCAGTATGGTGGCAACCATGGCTGCGGCTGAAAGTGGCTGGGGTACGTCGAAGCTGGCGCGTAGCAACAACAACCTGTTTGGCATGAAATGTGGCAAAGGTCGTTGTAACAATGCACCGGGTAAAGTGAAAGGCTACTCACAGTTTGAATCGGTGAAAGAGTCGGTGAATGCCTACGTCATTAACCTGAACACGCATCCGGCTTACTCTTCTTTCCGTAAGTCACGTGCGCAGCTGCGTAAAGCCGATCAGGAAGTCACCGCTACCGCGATGATTCATAAGCTGAAGGGTTATTCCACTAAAGGACAGAGCTACAACAACTATCTGTTCGCAATGTATCAGGATAACCAGCGTTTAATCGCCGCGCATATGTAATTCTGTGTGCCGGATGGCGGCTTCGCCGCATCCGGCAATATTCCTCACAGCAACACTTCGCTGTTCACATCGCGATACTCTTTGGGCGTCGTGTCATACTCTTTCTTAAAGACCGAATAAAAGTATTGCAGAGACGGATAGCCGCACATCTGTGAAATTTCGTTGATTGAAAGCGTGGTAGAAATCAACAGGCTGCGCGCTTTTTCCAGCTTTTCGGCATGAATCACGGCGTGGATAGTCTCTCCGACCTCTTCTTTAAAACGCTTCTCCAGATTCGAACGAGAAATCCCCACTGAATCCAGCACTTGTTCAACCTTAATACCCTTACAGGCATGGTTGCGGATAAAGTGCATCGCCTGAATCACCGCCGGATCGGTTAATGAACGGTAGTCGGTTGAGCGGCGTTCAATGACGCGCACCGGAGGAACCAGTGTACGTTGCAGCGGCAGCTCTTCATTTGCCAGTAAACGATGTAAGAGTTTAGCGGCCTGATACCCCATCTGCCTGGCCCCCTGGGCCACGGATGACAGCGCCACCCGCGACAGATAGCGGGTCAGTTCTTCGTTGTCGATCCCAATCACACACAGCTTTTCCGGTACTGGAATATGCAGGTGCTCGCAGACTTGCAGGACGTGCCGTGCCCGCGCGTCGGTAACGGCGATAATACCGGTTTGCGGCGGTAGTGTTTGTAGCCAGTCCGCCAGACGATTTTGCGCGTGCTGCCAGTTTTCCGGTGCGGTTTCCAGCCCCTGATAGACAACGCCGCGGTACTTCTCTTTGGCAACCAGCTGGCAAAACGCATATTCACGTTCCGCGGCCCAGCGTTTGCCGCTTGAAGAAGGCAGACCATAAAACGCAAAGCGGTTAACCCCTTTCTCTTTCAGATGCAGGAAAGCGCTTTCTACCAACGCGTGGTTATCGGTGGCGATGTAATGTACTGGGGGATAATCTTGCTCCAGATGGTAGGAGCCTCCAACGCCGATAATGGGAACCTCCACATCGGCAAGTAATTGTGCAATGTCATCATCGTCATAATCAGCAATAACGCCGTCGCCTAACCAGTCTTTAATATTATCGATACGGGCGCGGAAATCTTCCTCAATGAATATATCCCACTCGGATTGCGATGCCTGTAAATATTCACCCACTCCTTCTACCACCTGGCGGTCATAGGCTTTATTGGCATTAAATAACAGAGTGATGCGGTGACGTTTATCAAACATAAGAACCTGTCCTGGAAAGGTTAACGTGGGCCTGTCGATACTAGCAAAATCGCAGGTACGACTGCTTGATGAAGCGTGACAAATTTCTTATTTGCCTGGTGCTACGCAAAATTCACATACTGCCAGTGGGATGACAATTGCCATTTTTTATCTGCGCATTACGGTTTTTTGTTTATTGGCTAACCTTCGATCGCGATCGCTTTTTTATTTCGTTTTTCAGAGCGTTTTTTTGGGAGCCAGCGCACGTTTGGGTATTCTCTTAATAGCGGTGTGAAATAACGTAATTGAGCAATAAATCAGGAAATTCCAGTATAGCTACATCGCAGTTTACTTACCGTATTACCTGATTATGGAGCTTATTATGCCGGCTTATTTTGACCAACTCGATCGTGTTCGTTTTGAAGGCACTCAATCCACCAACCCGCTCGCATTTCGCCATTACAACCCTGACGAAATCGTATTGGGCAAGCGCATGGAAGATCATCTGCGTTTTGCTGCCTGCTACTGGCATACCTTCTGCTGGAACGGGGCGGATATGTTCGGTATGGGCGCTTTCGATCGTCCATGGCAGCAGCCTGGTGAAGCTCTGGCGCTGGCGAAACGCAAAGCGGATGTGGCATTTGAGTTTTTCCACAAGCTGAACGTGCCTTACTACTGCTTCCATGACGTGGATGTTTCGCCGGAAGGTGCGTCTTTGAAAGAGTACAAAAACAACTTTGCGCAGATGGTTGATGTGCTGGCGGCAAAACAGGAACAGAGCGGCGTGAAGCTGCTGTGGGGTACAGCAAACTGCTTCACTAACCCACGCTACGGTGCGGGTGCGGCCACAAACCCAGATCCAGAAGTGTTCAGCTGGGCAGCCACGCAGGTGGTTACGGCCATGGATGCCACGCACAAGTTAGGTGGTGAAAACTACGTTCTGTGGGGCGGTCGTGAAGGTTATGAAACGCTGCTGAATACCGATCTGCGTCAGGAGCGTGAGCAGATTGGTCGTTTCATGCAATTAGTCGTGGAACACAAACACAAAACTGGTTTCCAGGGCACTTTGCTTATCGAGCCGAAACCGCAGGAACCGACCAAGCACCAGTACGACTACGATGCGGCGACCGTGTACGGATTCCTCAAGCAGTTCGGTCTGGAAAAAGAGATCAAACTGAATATTGAAGCCAACCACGCTACGCTTGCAGGCCATTCGTTCCATCACGAAATCGCCACCGCTATCGCGCTGGGTCTGTTTGGCTCTGTCGATGCCAACCGCGGCGATGCACAGCTGGGCTGGGATACCGACCAGTTCCCGAACAGCGTAGAAGAGAATGCCTTGGTGATGTACGAAATCCTGAAAGCGGGTGGCTTCACCACCGGCGGCCTGAATTTTGATGCCAAAGTACGTCGTCAGAGCACCGATAAATACGATCTGTTCTATGGTCATATTGGCGCGATGGATACCATGGCACTGTCGCTGAAAATTGCGGCCCGTATGATTGAAGACGGTGGCCTGGATCAGCGTGTGGCTAAACGTTATGCCGGTTGGAATGGTGAGCTGGGCCAGCAAATTCTGAAAGGCCAGATGACGCTGACAGAAATTGCGCAGTACGCTGAACAACACAACCTGGCGCCAGTGCACCAGAGCGGTCATCAGGAATTGCTGGAAAATCTGGTAAACCATTATTTGTTCGACAAATAACGGGTCTCTGAGAACGTCCGTAAGCCCGGTCAGCTAGCGCTACCGGGCCTTTCTTTAAGGAACGATGCCTTATGTATATCGGGATAGATCTTGGCACATCAGGCGTAAAGGCCATTCTGCTCAATGAGCAGGGCGATGTGGTGGCTTCACAAACGGAGAAACTCACCGTCTCGCGCCCGCATCCGTTATGGTCAGAACAAGACCCTGAGCAGTGGTGGCTGGCAACGGATCGCGCGGTAAAAGCACTGGGTCAGCAGCATTCACTCCGCAAGGTGAAAGCGTTGGGGATTGCCGGGCAGATGCACGGCGCGACGCTACTGGATGAACAACAGAAGGTATTGCGTCCGGCTATCTTATGGAACGACGGTCGCTGTGCTGAAGAGTGCGTGATGCTGGAGAATCAGGTTCCGCAGTCTCGAGCGATCACTGGCAACCTGATGATGCCTGGCTTTACCGCGCCAAAACTGCTATGGGTGCAACGCCACGAGCCGGAGATTTTCAACCAGATTGATAAAGTCCTGCTGCCGAAAGATTACCTGCGTTTGCGCATGACCGGTGATTTTGCCAGCGATATGTCTGATGCGGCAGGGACAATGTGGCTGGATGTCGCGAAGCGTGACTGGAGCGATGTCATGCTGGCTGCCTGTAAACTGACTCGAGCACATATGCCTGCGCTCTATGAAGGCAGCGAGATTACCGGAACCTTATTGCCAGACGTCGCCAAAGCCTGGGGAATGGAGGAGGTTGCGGTGGTTGCCGGAGGCGGTGATAACGCGGCGGGCGCGGTTGGCGTAGGCATGATGAATGCCGGTCAGGCGATGCTTTCGCTGGGGACATCCGGCGTCTATTTTGCGGTGAGTGATGGTTTCCTAAGCAAACCGGAAAGTGCGGTTCACAGTTTTTGCCATGCTTTGCCTGAGCGATGGCATCTGATGTCTGTAATGTTAAGTGCGGCATCGTGTCTGGACTGGGCGGCAAAATTAACCGGACTGGTGAGCGTTCCTGCGTTGATTGACGCTGCGCAACAGGCGGATGAACACGCGGAGCCGGTCTGGTTTTTACCTTATTTGTCCGGCGAGCGTACGCCGCATAACAATCCGCAGGCCAAGGGCGTTTTTTTCGGTCTGACGCATCAGCATGGTCCGGCAGAACTGGCACAGGCGGTGCTGGAAGGTGTGGGTTTTGCGCTGGCTGACGGTATGGACGTGGTACATGCCTGTGGCATTCAGCCCGCCAGCATTACGCTGATCGGCGGCGGGGCACGTAGCGAATACTGGCGTCAGATGCTATCTGACATCAGCGGATTGCAGCTGGATTACCGTACCGGCGGTGACGTTGGCCCTGCACTCGGCGCGGCGCGCCTGGCGCAAGTTGCCATGAATCCGCAAACGTCGTTATCAGAGTTACTGCCTCAGCTTACGCTGGAGCAGGCGCATTATCCTGACGCGGAGCGTCATGCTCGTTATCAACAGCGTCGAGAAACCTTCCGTCGTATCTATCAGCAATTACAACCGCTGATGTCCTGACCACTTTCCCCTCTGGCTAGCAGAGGGGAATTTGCCGCATGCATATATCCACAAAAATAATAAATTACACGTATGGATGTATTCTGAAAGTCCTGTTTAGTCGCTTTTTTCTGTGTTGTCTTTAGCGGGTTATTCATATTGTATCCATGATGGATAAGGAGATCCCAATGAAGACAACCAGGCTGTTGCCATGGATATTATTCCTCTCAGGCATACTGACTTACAGTATCGGTTTATGGCGCGCATGCCCGTTACTGAGCGGCAAGGGGTATTTTTTGGGGGCGCTGATGACGGGGATGTTCGTTACGTATGCCTATCAACGTGCAGTAAATCTCAATCAAATTGATGAACGCTTCGCTTCCGTGTGTCAGATGGTGGCGCTCATCACGATAGGGTTGTTGCTGGTGGGGGTGTGGAATGCCCCGTTGGCACCCTTTGAAATAGGGTTATACCCGGCAGCATTCTTCGTCTGTTTAATGGGGCAATTTTTACTGCAGCGTTCGCGTAATCAGGCGCTGCCTGGAGACACCTAACTCACCAGCCTGCGCGTATCGATACGTTGCAACAATACGGACAGCAGCAGGCTTCCCGCCAGCGTGGCGCTGAAAATCCACAGCATATCCAGCGGTGGCCAGTTTTTGAGTTCAATTCCGTTGGTACGTAGTGCGTGAATGATCAGCGCATGAAAACCATATATGCCCAATGAATGGCGAGAAATAAGGCCCAGTAGCGGCAGAGTACGTGTGCTGAGCGTATTTTTGACCAGCGTCAGGAGCGAGGCGGCGCAAATAAATACCGCTGGGCCGCAGTAGAGGTACCAGGTATCGGCAAAATTGCCTCGCCAGCGCAGTTCATGCAATGTGCCACGAGAAATAATAAATACTGCGGTAATAAATACCGTCGCACAGAGCCAGCTGAGCGCACGCTTTTGCGTATCCATCATGCCAATCGCCCGGCCCAGCATGCCGTACAGGATGTAATAGAAAGTATCGCCACTGATGTACAGGTTGACAGGGAGCCACTCAAAGCCGCCGATTTTTTGCGAGACGGTGTTGGGATTGGCAATCACCCCAATCACAACCATGAGCGCCAGTAGCATCTTGCCGCTGATATTTTTCACCTGTATCAGCGGAGAAACCAGGTAGATGACGGCGATCGCGAAGAAAAACCACAGATGATAGAACACCGGCTTTTGCAGCAGGTTCTTCAGCGACAGCTCAGCGTTGATCGAGGTAAACAGCAGGATATAGGCCAGCGCCACGCTGCTGTAAAACAGAATGCAAAGCGCGATGCGCAGGAAATGGCGCGGTTTGGCGCTACGCTCACCAAAGAACAGATAGCCCGAAATCATAAAGAACAGCGGAACGCTGACGCGAGAGGCTGAATTGAGCACGTTAGCCAGATCCCAATTCAACGGGCTGACGCTTTGCGCATTGGTGATGTACCAGGTTGTGGTGTGGATCATCACGACCATTAAACAGGCTATCCCGCGCAGGTTATCAATCCAGAAAATTTTGGGCTGCATCAGTTCCTCTGTGTCCATTAAAAAAAGTCTGACCGATATTTTGCGAACGTAGCTCACTGGAATAATCCGAGTTCTTACGCTAAAGCTTGAGATGGTCTGATGAGATTCTCAAAATAGGATCTGTTTCCAGACACTAATAATAAGACTGACCAGCAAACCAGGCGGTAATAAAATGATGATGAAGTATTTCTTTCCCGCAATCGCTACCCTTTTGCTGGTAGCGTGCGCTGAAACACAATCGTCTGCACCTGCGCAGAAAGCGCAAAAGGTTAAGGTCAGTGCCACGCGTTCGCTGGATATGGAGTCATTGTGCAAAAATGAGGCGGCGCAACGCTACAACACTGGCACGCAGAAAATTGATATCTCCGGCCTGGAACAATTCCAGGGCAGCTATGAGATGCGTGGTTCTACCTTCCGTAAAGAGAGTTTTGTCTGTTCTTTTGATGCAGACGGGCAGTTTTTGCACCTTTCCATGCGCTAAGTTCCCCCTTTTTCCCGTTTCGTACTGTATATCTTGCAGCCAGCGGGTATACTGATCGCTTCCTTTAAATCCACACGTATCCAGCACGAAATAATATGCAAAAGTTTGATACCAGGACCTTCCAGGGCTTGATCCTGACCTTACAGGATTACTGGGCTCGCCAGGGCTGCACCATTGTTCAACCATTGGACATGGAAGTCGGCGCGGGAACATCTCACCCAATGACCTGCCTGCGTGCGCTGGGGCCGGAGCCGATGGCGACTGCTTATGTGCAGCCTTCTCGTCGTCCGACCGATGGCCGCTATGGCGAAAACCCGAACCGCTTACAGCACTACTATCAGTTCCAGGTAGTGATTAAGCCGTCTCCGGACAACATTCAGGAGCTGTACCTGGGTTCTCTGAAAGAACTGGGTATGGACCCGACCATTCACGATATCCGTTTCGTGGAAGATAACTGGGAAAACCCGACGCTGGGTGCCTGGGGGCTGGGTTGGGAAGTGTGGCTGAACGGCATGGAAGTGACGCAGTTCACCTACTTCCAGCAGGTTGGTGGTCTGGAATGTAAACCAGTAACCGGGGAAATTACCTACGGTCTGGAACGTCTGGCCATGTACATTCAGGGCGTAGACAGCGTTTACGACCTGGTCTGGAGCGACGGCCCGCTGGGTAAAACCACTTACGGCGACGTGTTCCATCAGAACGAAGTGGAGCAATCCACCTACAACTTCGAATACGCCGACGTGGACTTCCTGTTCACCTGCTTCGAGCAGTACGAGAAAGAAGCGCAGCAGCTGCTGGCGCTGGAAAATCCGCTGCCGCTGCCTGCGTATGAACGTATTCTGAAAGCCGCCCATAGCTTCAACCTGCTGGATGCACGTAAAGCCATCTCCGTCACCGAGCGTCAGCGCTATATCCTGCGCATTCGCACCCTGACCAAAGCAGTGGCAGAAGCTTACTACGCTTCCCGTGAAGCCCTTGGCTTCCCGATGTGCAACAAAGACAAATAAGAGGCGGCCATGTCTGAGAAAACTTTTCTGGTGGAAATCGGCACTGAAGAGCTGCCACCAAAAGCACTGCGCAGCCTGGCTGAGTCCTTTGCTGCAAACTTTACCGCGGAGCTGGATAACGCTGGCATCGCGCACGGCAACGTTGAGTGGTTCGCCGCGCCGCGTCGTCTGGCGCTGAAAGTCGCGAATCTGGCGGAATCTCAACCCGATCGCGAAGTTGAAAAACGCGGTCCGGCCATTGCCCAGGCGTTTGACGCTGAAGGCAAACCGAGCAAAGCGGCAGAAGGTTGGGCACGTGGCTGCGGCATCACGGTTGATCAGGCTGAGCGTCTGACTACCGACAAAGGCGAATGGTTGCTGTACCGTGCGTATGTAAAAGGCGAAAGCGCAGAAACGCTGCTGCCAAACATGATCGCCACGTCACTGGCGAAGCTGCCTATCCCGAAACTGATGCGCTGGGGCGCGTCTGATGTCCACTTCGTGCGTCCGGTTCACACCGTGACCCTGCTGCTGGGCGACAAAGTGATTCCGGCAACGATTCTGGGCATTCAGTCCGATCGCGTGATCCGCGGGCACCGCTTTATGGGCGAGCCGGAATTCACCATCGATTCTGCCGATCAGTACCCGGAAATCCTGCGTGAGCGCGGCAAAGTAATTGCGGATTACGCTGAGCGTAAAGCGAAAATCAAAGCCGATGCTGAAGAAGCGGCGCGTAAGATTGGCGGTAACGCTGATCTGAGCGAAAGCCTGCTGGAAGAAGTCACCTCGCTGGTGGAATGGCCGGTAGTGCTGACCGCGAAGTTCGAAGAGAAATTCCTCGCAGTTCCGTCTGAAGCGCTGGTACACACCATGAAAGGTGACCAGAAGTACTTCCCGGTTTACGCGAACGACGGCAAACTGCTGCCGAACTTTATCTTCGTTGCCAACATCGAATCGAAAGATCCGATCCAGATTATCTCCGGTAACGAGAAAGTCGTTCGTCCGCGCCTGGCGGATGCCGAGTTCTTCTTCAATACCGACCGTAAAAAACGTCTGGAAGACCATCTGCCGCGTCTGCAAACCGTGCTGTTCCAACAGCAACTGGGTACGCTGCGCGACAAGACTGACCGTATCCAGGCTCTGGCGGGCTGGATTGCTGGTCAGATTGGCGCTGATGTTAACCACGCAACGCGTGCTGGCCTGCTGTCCAAGTGTGACCTGATGACCAACATGGTCTTCGAGTTCACCGACACCCAGGGTGTGATGGGCATGCACTACGCGCGTCACGATGGCGAAGCGGAAGATGTAGCCGTGGCGCTGAACGAACAGTATCAGCCGCGTTTTGCCGGTGATGATCTGCCGTCGAACCCGGTAGCTTGTGCCGTGGCGATTGCTGACAAGATGGACACCCTGGCGGGTATCTTCGGTATTGGTCAGCATCCGAAAGGCGACAAAGACCCGTTTGCGCTGCGTCGTGCTGCGCTGGGTGTGCTGCGTATTATCGTTGAGAAGAACCTGAATCTGGATCTGCAAACGCTGACCGAAGAAGCGGTTCATCTGTATGGTGACAAGCTGACCAACTCCAACGTGGTGGATGACGTTATCGACTTTATGCTCGGTCGCTTCCGCGCCTGGTATCAGGACGAAGGTTACACCGTCGACACCATTCAGGCCGTACTGGCACGTCGTCCGACTCGTCCGGCTGATTTTGACGCACGTATGAAGGCGGTTTCGCACTTCCGTACGCTGGAAGCCGCGTCCGCGCTGGCTGCCGCGAACAAGCGTGTATCGAACATCCTTGCGAAGTCTGAAGAGACGCTGAATGACCGCGTGAATGCGGCGACGCTGAAAGAGCCGGAAGAAATTGCGCTGGCAATGCAGGTGGTTGTGCTGCGCGATAAGCTGGAGCCTGTCTTCGCTGCCGGTCGTTACCAGGAAGCGCTGGTTGAGTTGGCGGAACTGCGTGAACCGGTTGATGCGTTCTTCGAGAAAGTGATGGTCAACGTAGAAGATAAAGATCTGCGTATTAACCGTCTGTCTATGCTCGAAAAACTGCGCGAGCTGTTCCTGCGCGTGGCGGATATTTCTCTGCTGCAGTAATGGCCCTGCGCTGACTTAGAAAATGCCGGATGGCGGCTTCGCCTTATCCGGCATTTTTTTATGTTATTAGCGCAACTGCAATTTTGTCAGACAGGTCTGGCTGTCTTCCATCGTCTTAATAGGATACTTCGCCGTTTTACCGTTGTAGCTCACTGCGATGGTGCCTTCCATATTGCGCGGTAGCCATACCCCGACAAAGCCATTACGGCCGCTCTTCATCGCTTTTTGTACCACCACATCACCCTTGTTATCCGTCACTTTGACATTGAATGTCTTCTCCGGCATTTCGCCCTGGCAGCCAGAAAGGCTGTGGTTGAAGCAAGGATGTGTTTGCCATTCATACGGGGCAAACGACAGATAGAACTTGTCACCGAGCGGCAGGGTATAAACCTGATCGCCCGAAGAGAGCTTCAGCGCGGTGCTGGTGATGGACGCTGAATACGGCAGCGGGCGACTCTGCGGTGATTGATCGATCGTTTCTACGATTTGTTCGACGGATTTCCCGCTAAGTCCGTGTTCGGCCAGAAAAGTAGCTTCCGGCGTTGCCGCGAACGCAGTACCAGTGGTGAGCAAACCTAAAATCAGCAGCAGTGAGGATTTCGACATAGCTTCAATTCCTTGTGAAAATTGTGGAATATAGACTGGCTCACTATAAAGCTTGCCCTTAGGGAAAGGTCAAAGGGGCGACGGGTAAAGTAATGCAAAGAAGCGTTTAGGTGGGATGTGCTGCGAAGTACAGATAAAAAAAATCCCCGCCGTTTGGCAGGGATTCAGAATTTTTGAGCTTTTTAAGCTTACAGGCTGGTTACGTTGCCAGCTGCCGGGCCTTTAGCGCCGCTTTCGATGGTGAAGGAAACTTTCTGACCTTCGTCCAGAGATTTGTAGCCATCGTTCTGGATAGCAGAGAAGTGTACGAACACGTCTTTAGAGCCATCGTCAGGAGTGATGAAGCCGAAACCTTTGTCAGCGTTGAACCATTTTACGATACCAGTCATTTTACCGGACATAGTGTATTACCTTTTAAAAAATAAGTGTGCCTTTCGGCGATATGGCGTGCTTTACAGATTTTTTAACAGTAAAGGAAATGCTCACTACGAAGGGTATCAACGATAACTCTTGAAGGGACTTGCCTTACTAACTGCTGTAATGGTCTGTACGTCAAACCGTTGAGGGCATTAACTCATTTTACGCATGTGGATGCAACTACTATTTTCTTTTTTGTGGATAACCTTCGTAAGAGAACGGCCCTGTAACAGGACCGTTCTTAAGCAAAATTGAAAAATAGTTCAATCCATCAGTTGCTTACTTAACCTAGGGTCTGCCTGAATCAGGCGCATTAACTTCAATTCGGTAGTGGAAGGCTTTACGCGTTTAGACTCCCATTCATGAACCATCGCGACCGTCACGCCCATCACTCGGGCAAAATCATCTGTTTTTAAACCTGTCCCTCGTCGTAGCTGTTCAAATTCGGTGAAAGGGTTGGTTTTTTGCGGCAGAGTGACCGTCTGCGATACATCTTTAAAAACAATCTGCTCCAGACTGCTTAGCAGTTCAAACATAGGATCTTTGTATTCCATTGAGAACTCCTACAAATCACACAGCGGGATCGTGAATTTCTTCGAAGCTCATTAAGAGTAGTCGGAAAAAATGAAGCCGGATTTAAGGTTTGTGTGATGGATTCGTTTCAGCGGATCGCAGGTGATAATCTTTTGCTGGCTAACGAACTGATAAAGGTCGGGATCTCCGAACGATCGATTCCGATTGTAAAGATGACTAAAATATGACGCCGAGTGGTAAATGCAGCATTGTTTAGCAAAACGAACGGTGGTGGGAACGGTTATTTTCCCCCACAAGATTACGCGGAAAGGGTATCTTGCGGGGCTGACCTGGACTATCCTTGTCAACGTCAGGCACGCGGGTGTCGTTGTGCGCATTTTTGGGTGAAAGGAGTATTAAAATGGCGACAGGTAAGTCCTGCTCTCGCTGGTTTGCGCCTGTTTTGGCGCTCTTAATGGTAGTTGGCCTGAGTGGGTGTTTTGATAAAGAAGGCGATCAACGCAAAGCGTTTATCGATTTTCTGCAGAATACTGCAATGCGTAGCGGAGAGCGTTTACCAACGCTGACCGCCGATCAGAAAAAACAGTTTGGCCCGTTTGTGTCCGATTACGCGATTCTGTATGGCTATTCGCAGCAGGTTAATCAGGCGATGGACTCCGGTCTGCGCCCGGTGGTTGATAGCGTAAATGCGATTCGTGTTCCTCAGGATTATGTGACTCAGCGTGAACCGCTGCGTCAGGCAAATGGTGCGCTAGGTGTATTAGGGCAACAGTTGCAGAATGCGAAACTACAGGCAGATGCTGCGCATGGCGCGCTGAAGCAGGGCGAAGATCTGAAGCCGGTCTTTGATCAGGTGTACAACAAAGTTGTTACTGCACCAGCAGAGGCCTTACAGCCGCTGATCCCTGCCGCGCAAATTTTCACGCAGCAGTTGGTGCAGGTTGGTGATTTTGTGGCGCAGCAGGATACGCAGGTGAGCTTTGTCGCCAACGGTATCCAGTTCCCAACGTCACAGCAGGCAAGTCAGTACAATACGCTGATTGGCCCGTTGGCTGCTCAGCATCAGGCATTTAATCAGGCCTGGACTGCTGCGGTGAATGCCGCTCAGTAATTAAGATACGGTAATACATGAAAGGCCGGGTGAGCGTAAGCGCACCCGGCCTTTTGTTTATGATGCGACCTGCGGGTTTACGCAGTTCTTCTCAACGCGTCCTTGCAGCGCATCGATTAAGTTATCCACCGCACAGGCCGCCATGTTGTAGCGCGTTTCGTGCGTGGCTGAACCAATGTGCGGTACGGCCACCACGTTGGGCAGTGACAGCAGCGGTGAGTCTACCGGTAATGGCTCTTGCTCAAATACATCCAGGCCAGCGGCATGAATTTCGCCTTTTTGCAGGGCGGCAATCAACGCTTTTTCATCGACCACCGGGCCACGTCCGGCGTTAATGAAAATGGCGGAAGACTTCATTTTGGCAAACTGCTCGGTGCTGAACAGATGATGCGTTTCGTCGGTTAACGGCAGGATCAGGCAGACAAAATCAGACTCCTGCAACAGCGTATCGAGGTCGCAGTAACGTGCATTAAAGCGTTCTTCTGCTTCCTGATGATGACGGCGCGCATTATAGAGAATCGGCATGCTAAAGCCGAAATGCGCACGTTGTGCCAGCGCCAGCCCAATGCGGCCCATACCGACAATCCCCAGCGTTTTGTGGTGTACATCGGTACCAAACCAGTCCGGTCCGATACTTTTGGTCCATTCGCCGACCTTTACCCGTTCGGCAACTTCCACTACGCGGCGAGCGGTGCTTAACACCAGCGCCATTACCGTATCGGCGACGGTTTCCGTCAGCACGGTTGGCGTGTGCATCAACAGCACCTTACGCGCGTTGAGGGCATCGACGTCGAAGTTGTCATAGCCTACGGAAATCGTAGATGTCGCACGCAGCCTGGGCATTTTCTCCAGCAGAGCGGTATTGACGGCTTCACTGGAGCCCAGCAGACCTTCTGCATTGGCAAAAGCGTCGGCGTGCTGTGCGACCGTTTCCGGGCGCAGGTTAGGCACCTGAGTCACAGTAAAATGTTCTTCCAGGCGATGCAGTAAATCGTCAGGTAACGCTTTATAGAGAATAATGGACGGCTTCATGCGAATCTCCGTAAGTTAAAATTTAAGCGTGGCGTGCGCCAATAGGTAGCTGTTGATTATTAGCAGGCTTAACAATGAGAGTTAGCCACACTGAGACAAAAAGCGCTACCCCCATAAAAATGTACGAGGCAGACGGGCTGCCGGTAGCGCCATTGAGGTAGCCGACAAACCATGAACCAAAGAATGAACCTAGCGCGCCCATGCTGTTGATCAGCGCCATTGCCCCACCGGCGACATTGCGCGGCAGCATTTCCGGGATGATGGCGAAGAAGGGACCATAGGGGGCATACATTGCCGCGCCTGCAATAACCAACAGCGTGTAAGAAATCCAGAAGTGGTCTGCGCCTACGGCCCAGGAGCCGATAAATGCGAACGCCGCGATCAGTAACAGTGGCCAGACAAACAGCTTACGGTTTTGCAGCTTATCGGACGCCCAGGAGACGAGGATCATCGCCGCCGTTGCCGCCAGATACGGTACGGATGACAGCCAACCAACTTCCACCATCCCCAGGTTTGCGCCGCCGTTGCGGATAATCGACGGCAGCCACAGGACAAAACCATAGACGCCAATACTCCAGGCGAAATACTGCATACACAGCAGGATGACGTTACGTGAGCGGAAAGCCTCGCTATAGTTACGTACGGCTTTGATGCCTTGCTGCTCTTTTTCCAGTTGTGCCTGAAGGGCGGCTTTTTCAGATTCTGACAGCCAACCGACCTGAGACGGTTTGTCTTTTACCAGCACCCACCAGCAGAACGCCCAGATGATGGCCGGGAAGCCCTCGATGATGAACATTTCCCGCCAGCCCAGCGCCTGAATCAGGTAACCGGAAACCACGGACATCCACAGGACGGTGACCGGATTACCGAGGATCAGGAAAGTGTTTGCGCGCGAGCGTTCAGATTTCGTAAACCAGTTGCTGATATAAATCAGCATTGCCGGCATCACGGCGGCTTCAACGACGCCAAGAATAAAGCGGATGGCGGCAAGCATTGGAATATTGCTGACCATGCCGGTTAACGACGCGCATGCGCCCCAGAGGATCAGACAGACAAAAATCAGTTTTCGTACGCTGCGGCGTTCAGCGTAAATTGCGCCCGGGATCTGAAAGAAGAAATAGCCGAGGAAAAACAGTGCGCCCAGCAGGGAAGAGATCCCCTTGGTAATGCCGAGGTCCTCGTTGATACCGGCGGCGGAGGCGAAGCTGAAGTTCGCGCGGTCAAGGTACGCCAGGCTATACGTGATAAACACGATTGGCATGATGTACCACCAGCGTTTTGCTGCATTAGTTGAGCTATTCATAGACTGCCCTCTGGTTATGCTGATACGCCGCCTCTGTATGTAGGGTACAGAGTTGGCCGGGAGTTTATTCCCCTAATTGTTCACGTGTGGGTAATCCTTCGCTGTCGCCCTGAACCTGAATGGCCAGTGCGCCAATTTTATTGCCGCGGGTCACCGCCTGATGCAGCGAGCGGCCTTCCAGCAGGGCGCTAATAACGCCTACGGCAAAGCCATCTCCTGCGCCGACCGTATCGACCACATTGTCGACTTTTACCGGTGCCACGCAGCCTTGTTCGCCGCTGGCGGTTTTGTACCAGGCGCCATCAGCCCCGGTTTTCACGATCACGGCCTTCACGCCATGGCGCAGATAAAAGTCGGCGATGGCTTCAGGCGTTTGCTGACCGGTTAAAATCATGCCCTCTTTTAACCCTGGTAAAACCCAGTCTGCCTGAAATGCCAGGCGGTTCAGTTTTTCCACCATTTCGGCTTCGCTTTTCCACAATACCGGGCGCAAGTTCGGGTCGAACGAGATGGTCTTCCCCTGGGCCTTCATGGTGCGGGCGGTATGCGCCAGTAGTTCATAAGAGCTGGCAGAAAGTGCTGCTGCTACGCCGCTCAGGTGCAGGTGGCGCGCGCTGGCGAAATAGGCCTCGTGGTAATCCTCAATGCTGAGGTGGCTGGCAGCGGAACCTTTACGGAAATATTCCACAATGGGATCGGTTCCATTTTCGACCTTAGATTTAAGCTGAAAGCCAGTAGCGTAACGCCCGTCCTGGGTGACTCCCTGCGCATCAATCCCTTCTTTTTCCAGCGACTTAACGATAAAACGTCCAAAACTGTCGTTGCCTACACGGCTCACCCAACCGACCTTCAGGCCCAGACGGGCAAGACCGGTCGCCACGTTGAGCTCCGCGCCTGCAACGCGCTTGATAAACTGCTCCACATCCGCCAGTTCGCCGGTTTGCGTGGCGACAAACATCGCCATCGCTTCACCAATAGTGACCACATCCAGTGAATTTTTCATGCGTTACTCCTCGCGTAACAGCTCAACGTAGCGGCGGGTAACCGCCACCAAATCCTGCCCTTCCAGGGGGAACTCAATGCCGCGTGGGACATCGTTGGGCAGCGTTTTTAGCAGCGCCAGCCAGCGCGGATCGGCTTCATCAGGCGGTACGGCGCGGTAGCTGTCGTGATATGCAACTGCGGCTTTGACATGGATATAGCCAACGGTTGACGCCAGGTTTTGTGCTGCTTCTTCTGGGGAGTCGCCCACCCACAGCCAGTTGCCCATATCGAAGGTCAGAGATATCGGCAGGTTTTGCGCCTGACAGGCTTTGTTAAAGCGCTGCATCGGCTGCAGGCGTCCGCAGTCGGTCTGATCGTTCTCGACAACCAGCTCCATTCCGCTGTTGTCCAGCCATTGGCGTAGAACGTCGAACTGTTCGGTATGGGAAAAATGGCCGAGGGAGACTTTTAACCACAGTGCCTGCAAGGCCTGCGCTTCCTCAAGTAGTTCTGGAAGACGGGGGTTGAGGTTACCGTCCTCAAGGAACAACGGTTCAGGCGCAGAGTAACAGGCCAGGAGGCCGAAGATTTCGATCGCAGAGGCCATCGTTGACAGCGTTTTCAGCTCGACCTCGGTTAATAGCTCGCGGCGGATTTCGACGCCGTCAGCACCGGCTTCAGCGATAATGGGCAGCATTGACGTTTGCCCGCCTGCGGCCCGTACCTGGTCGTGACCGTAAGCGGCTGTGACCACCATAATTTTTCTTTTCATGGAAACTCCAGACTAGCGTTCTTGTTATAACGCTAGATGGAACCGGTTCCAAAGAAAAGTCCATGATGTCGAATTTATGATCACCATCACGAAGGTAATTTAACGGGCGGTAGAGCCGCGCACGATCAGCTCGCCGGAGAAGACCTGTTCCTGAATGGCAGCGGAGCCGCCATCAATCCGGCGCACAACCTGCTCAACGGCGGTGTAACCAATCTGCCAGGTGGGTTGTTTCAACGTGGTAATACCAACGCCCGCCAGCTCTGCCCATTCCAGTTCGTCAAAGCCGAGTAAGCCAATGTCGCTCCCCCAGTTGAGGCCAATGCGTTTCAGGGCGCGGGCTACTTGTAGCGTGAGGGCACCGTTGGCAGAGATAACGGCTTTGCGCATGCCACGATGCTGCTGGTGAAACTGGCGCAGGGTGTCGTCCAGTTGCGTATTGTCCGTGAGCGGGACTTCGGCATTTTGCGCGATAACACCGGGGTATTGCGCGAGCGTGGTGCGAAAAGCGCTCAGGCGTTCGCGGCGGGTATTCACCATGCCGAGTGGTTCGCTGAGGAACAGGATGGCTTCAAAACCTTGTTCGACCAGATGTTCGGTGGCAACCGTTGCCGCCTGGGTGTTATCCAGCCCGACCATATCACAGGCGAAATCGGGAATTTTACGGTCAATCAGCACCATCGGCAGCGCAGACTGTTGCAGGCGGTTCAGCCCCTCTTCGCGCATTCCGACGGCGTTGACCACAATCCCTTCGACCTGGTAGCTGCGCAGCAGATCGAGATAATGCAGTTCCTGATCCACTTCGTTGTTGGTGTTACACACCAGCGGGGTAAAGCCTTTATCGCGGCAGGCGGCTTCAATACCACTTAGCACGTTGACGGAGTAGGGATTAGTAATATCGGCGATGATCAGGCCAATCAGGCGGGTACGACCGTGTTTCAGGCCTCTTGCCATCAGGCTGGGACGGTAGTCGAGATCGGCAATGGCTTGTTCAATGCGGGCCAGCAGCGCGTCGGAAAGCAGGTGCTTTTCACCGTTGAGATAACGTGAAATGCTGGTCTTGCCGGTTTTTGCAGCTTTCGCCACATCGCTGATGGTTGCCCGTGTTGATTTGCTCATCGCTGATTTCCCTGAATTTGGTGACAACACCTTAACGCGAAAATCAACGATGGCAAGTGCTTCATGCCGGATGGACGCGGACTGTCTCCATCCGGCACAAAACGTTACTGGATCGGGCTTAAGGTAATTTCTACGCGGCGGTTTTGCGCTTTACCTTCCGCTGTGCTGTTGCTGGCGATTGGATTTGCCGGGCCCATACCCTGAGTGCGGATGCGGTTAGCTGCGACCCCTTGAGTGATCAAGGCGCTGGCAACGGAGTCTGCGCGCTGCTGCGACAGACGCATATTCAGATCCTGGCTACCGGTGCTGTCGGTGAAGCCCAGCACGTTGACGGCGGTTTTATTATACTCTTTCAGTACCATCGCCACGCCGGTCAGGGTGTTAGCACCCGCAGGCTTCAGGTTGGCACTGCTGCTGTCGAAGGTGACGTTGTTTGGCATGTTCAGAATGATGTTATCGCCACTGCGCGTCACGCTGACGCCCGTTCCCTGCATTTTTTCGCGCAGTTTCGCTTCCTGCACGTCCATGTAATAGCCGATACCACCGCCAACGGCCGCGCCAGCCGCTGCGCCAATCAGTGCGCCTTTGCCGCGATCTTTCTTCGAAGAAGAGAGTGCGCCAATGCCCGCGCCGACCAGAGAGCCAATACCTGCGCCAATGCCGGATTTACCCGCTTCGCGTTCGCCGGTGTAAGGGTTTGTTGTGCAGCCAGAAACCGCCAGGGCGCCGCTCACGATGGCAGCAATAACAAATACACGTTTCTTCATCTTAATTCCTTAATGACTTTTTCTTCTTTGCCACAGCGACCGTGGCGGTTGATTATGACGTGTGAACATGAAGAAAATTCCAGGGAAGACTCTGAAATTTGTAAGTAACATTGAACGGCATAATAAATAAGCCGTTACATCGCATTCAGGAGCGCCATCTTGGCTAATTCACCCGCACATTACTCGGTGTTAACCGCCGCCCACTGGGGACCAATCCTCGTCGACACTGATGGTGAGACGGTTTTCTCCTCGCGTGGCGCGCTGCCCACCGCTCATCCCAACTCTTTGCAAACCGTGGTGCGCGACCAGGTTCACAGTAAAACGCGGGTACGTTTTCCGATGGTGCGTAAAGGGTTTCTCGCCTCGCCGGAGAACCCACAGGGCGTACGTGGGCAGGATGAGTTTGTTCGCGTCAGTTGGGACGACGCGCTGAATCTTATCCATACGCAGCATAAACGCATCCGTGACAGCTACGGCCCGGCCTCAATTTTTGCCGGTTCGTACGGCTGGCGTTCCAACGGCGTGTTACACAAAGCGGCGACCCTGTTACAGCGTTATATGACGCTGGCGGGCGGTTATACCGGGCATCTGGGGGATTACTCGACGGGGGCTGCGCAGGCGATCATGCCGTACGTGGTGGGCGGGAACGAAGTTTACCAGCAGCAAACCAGCTGGCCGGTGGTGCTGGAGCACAGCGAAGTGGTGGTGTTGTGGAGCGCCAATCCGCTCAACACTCTCAAGATTGCCTGGAACGCGTCCGATGAGCAGGGCCTCGCGTACTTTGAGGCATTGCGCGACAGCGGTAAACGTTTGATCTGTATCGATCCGATGCGATCGGAAAGCGTCGATTTCTTTGGCGATAAGATGGAATGGATTGCCCCGCATATGGGGACCGACGTAGCGCTGATGCTGGGCATCGCGCATACGCTGGTGGAAAACGGCTGGCATGACGAGGACTTTCTCGCCCGGTGTACCACCGGATATGACCGTTTTGCCGACTACCTGCTGGGTAAATCTGATGATGTTGCAAAAACGGCAGAATGGGCGGCAGATATTTGTGGCATTCCGGCGGCGAAGATACGCGAACTTGCGGCGATATTTCACCAAAATACCACCATGCTGATGGCCGGATGGGGAATGCAGCGCCAGCAGTATGGCGAGCAGAAACACTGGATGATTGTCACCCTGGCCGCCATGCTCGGACAAATCGGGACGCCAGGCGGCGGTTTTGGGCTGTCGTACCATTTTGCCAACGGCGGCAACCCAACGCGCCGGGCTGCGGTACTGGCTTCAATGCAGGGCAGCGTTAAAGGCGGCACCGACGCGGTAGATAAAATTCCGGTGGCACGAATTGTTGAAGCGCTGGAGAACCCCGGTGGTTTTTACCAGCACAACGGCATGGACCGTCATTTCCCGGACATTCGCATGTTGTGGTGGGCGGGTGGCGCTAACTTCACCCATCATCAGGACACTAACCGTTTAATTCGCGCCTGGCAAAAACCGGAGCTGGTGGTCATCTCGGAGTGTTTCTGGACCGCAGCAGCAAAGCATGCCGATATCGTGCTGCCAGCAACCACCTCCTTTGAGCGTAATGATTTGACCATGACCGGCGATTACAGCAACCAGCACCTGGTGCCGATGAAGCAGGTCGTACCGCCGCAGGACGAAGCGCGAAATGATTTTGATGTCTTTGCCGAGCTGAGTGAGCGCTGGGAAAAGGGCGGATATGAACGGTTCACCGAAGGTAAAAGCGAACTGGCGTGGCTGGAGACTTTTTACAATATTGCCGGGCAACGTGGGGCCAGTCAGCAGGTGACATTGCCGCCTTTCGCCGAGTTTTGGCAGCGCAACGCCCTGATCGAAATGCCGGAAAACGCCGCCAGCGCACAGTTTATCCGTTTTGCGGATTTTCGCCGCGACCCGCAGGCGCATCCGCTGAAAACGGACAGCGGAAAAATTGAAATCTACTCCGCGAGGATTGCAGGTTACGGTTACGCGGACTGCGGGGGGCACCCGATGTGGCTGGAGCCGGATGAGTGGTTCGGTAACGCCGAACCGGACCAGCTACAGCTGCTTTCCGCCCATCCGGCGCACCGTTTGCATAGTCAGCTTAACTACAGTGCGCTACGTGAGCAGTACGCGGTAGCGGATCGTGAGCCGATAACGATTCATCCGCAGGACGCCCACGCGCGCGGCATTGCGGATGGCGATACGGTCAGGGTGTGGAACCAGCGCGGGCAAGTTCTGGCGGGCGCGGTGGTGACGGCGGGTATTAAACCCGGCGTCATCTGTATTCATGAAGGCGCGTGGCCTGATTTGGATCTCGCAGCGAACGGTATTTGTAAAAATGGCGCCGTCAACGTGCTGACCAAAGATCTCCCCAGCTCGAAGTTGGGGAATGGCTGCGCGGGCAATACTGCGCTGGCGTGGCTTGAAAAATATAGCGGACCAATGTTGGCGCTTACGGCGTTTGATCCGCCTGCCAGCCCATAATCCACGTGGGGTGGTGAGTCTCTTCCTGCCATGCGCCGTCTTCAATGCGAAAACCCAGCGCATGGTAGAAGTTCACCGCTGATTGATTCTTCTGGTAGACCTCAAGGCTGAGTATCGAAAAGCGCTGCTGGACATGCTGCACCAGCGCTTTGCCGATCCCGCTTCTGATGGCGGCAGGTGCGACAAACAGCGCGCCGAGAAAGCGGTCATCAATCACGCTGGCAAAGCCTTTGAGCTCGCCTTCTTCTTCCCAAACCCAGGTTTGCGCGGCTGGCAGATAAACATCCCGCACCACGGATTCACTTTCGCGCCAGTAGCGCTCTTCGATAAACGGATGGGCATGGATTGTGCTTTCCATCCACAGCGCCAGAATTGACGGCAGATCTTCAGCCTTGGATTCACGAATCATGTTGTTCTCCCGGATAACAGATGCAGCTGGTGACATGATCGTTGACCAGGCCGCACGCCTGCATAAAGGAGTAACAAATGGTGGTACCGACAAACTTAAATCCGCGTTTTTTTAACGCTTTAGACAGCGCGTCTGACGCAGGCGTGGAGGTGGGAATATCACTCAGGTTGGCGGCGCGAGTCACTTGCGGTTGGTTATCAACAAATGACCAGACGAATTCGCTAAACGACTCTCCGTTTTGCGCCATCGTCAGAAAAGCGCGAGCGTTGCCGATAATGGCCTGAATTTTTCCGCGATGACGAATAATGCCGGCATCCAGTACCAGCCTTTCCACATCCTCTTCGGTCATGGCCGCCACTTTTTCCGGATCAAAATGGTGGAAAGCGTGGCGATAATTTTCCCGTTTCTTGAGTACGGTAATCCACGATAACCCGGCCTGCTGACCTTCCAGGCAGATCATTTCGAACAGTTTATTACCATCAGTTTCGGGGACGCCCCATTCCTTGTCGTGGTAGGCAATGTAAAGTGGATCCTGGCTGACCCATCCGCAACGCTGCATATTCTTCCTCGCTGTTTTTACTGGCGTAAAAATTTCATTCGGCCCGCCTTGACGCGCCAGCTAAAAAGACAATATTTAATACAGGGCCTGATGGGCCCGATATCCTTCACACAATGACAATAATATCGCCGAATTCGGCTCTTTTCTGGAGTCGCGTTGATGATTATAAGAAACAGTAGTGGTCGCCAAAGGTTAACTCTGGCGAGCGTCGTAGTTTGTGCGCTGTCCATCAATACAGCATATGGCTGGCAACAAGAATATATCGTTGATGCTATGTCAGGGCATACGGCTGAACGTTATACATGGGACAGCGATCACCAACCACGTTATAACGACATTCTGGAAGAACGTATTCGTTCCACTCAGAACGTGGCGGGTCCCGTGGTGAATCTTGCGGATGAGACGCCTATGGATGCGACCAGCGGCATGAGTATGGGCTGGAACTTCCCGCTGTCCAGGCAGGTAACGACCGGTCCGGTTGCCGCACTGCATTATGACGGTTCAACCACATCTACTTACAACGAATTTGGCGACAGCGCGACTTCGGTAACGCAGAACGATCCGCTGTGGCATGCCAGCGTGAGCTCGTTGGGCTGGCGAGTCAATTCGCAGTTCGGTGATGTGCGACCGTGGGCGCAAATCAGCTATAACCAGCAGTTTGGCGAGAATATCTGGAAGGCGCAGTCGGGTCTCAGCCGCATGTCAGCAGCGGGTCAGGACGGTAACTGGGTGGATGTCACCGTCGGTGCGGATATGCTGTTGAACCCGCACATGGCGGCTTACGCAGCGCTTTCGCAGGCTGAAAACAGCACCAACAACAGCGACTATATGTACACCATGGGAGTGAGCGCCAAATTTTAACGTAAGTAATCAGCACATAAACATCTTGATTACATGTTGAGATCAACAATCACACGCACTCCAGCGATAGCGTGTACTAACTCATGCGATAAAATTCAGTAACCCGACTTTTTGTCTCGTCATTCATTCCACATTCCAGGCATTTCATTCCGTCCTGGCGGCATTTCATGCCGTTTTCTCCTGCTCATAAAAGCGCTTCGGTATGGTTGTTGGCAGAGAATTTCCCATTTTGTTTATGCAGGAAGACTGCCATGAAAACTTCTGATTATCAGCGTACCCGCTGGCTGACACTGATCGGCACCATCATTACTCAATTTGCTTTAGGTTCTGTTTATACCTGGAGCCTGTTTAACGGTGCGCTCTCTTCTAAGCTTGATGCGCCAGTGAGTCAGGTTGCCTTTTCCTTTGGCCTGCTGAGCCTCGGGCTGGCAATTTCTTCTTCCGTCGCCGGGAAACTGCAGGAACGTTTTGGCGTGAAATGCGTCACCATGGCCTCCGGTATTTTACTGGGTGTCGGCTTCTTCTTAACCGCCCACTCTGACAGCCTGATTATGCTGTGGCTGAGCGCAGGTGTATTGGTCGGTCTGGCGGATGGAGCAGGCTACCTGTTAACACTTTCCAACTGTGTAAAATGGTTCCCTGAGCGTAAAGGGCTGATTTCCGCCTTTGCCATCGGTTCTTACGGTCTTGGCAGCCTCGGTTTTAAATTCATCGACAGCCAACTGTTGAGCACTGTGGGTCTGGAAAAAACCTTCATGATTTGGGGCGCGATTGTGCTGGTGATGATCGTATTTGGCTCCACGCTGATGAAAGACGCGCCGAATCAGGAAGTGAAAACGAAAAATGGCGTGGTTGAGAATGACTACACCCTGGCGCAGTCCATGCGTAAACCGCAGTACTGGATGCTGGCAGTGATGTTCCTGACGGCGTGTATGAGTGGGCTGTATGTGATTGGCGTGGCGAAAGATATTGCACAAAGCCTGGCGCATATGGATGTGGCAACGGCGGCAAATGCGGTTACCGTCATTTCTATAGCTAACCTGTCCGGTCGTCTGGTTCTGGGGATTCTGTCCGACAAAATCTCTCGTATTCGCGTTATCACCATTGGGCAGGTCGTTTCGCTGGTCGGTATGGCGGCACTGCTGTTCGCCCCGCTGAATGATGTGACCTTCTTTGCGGCGATTGCCTGTGTAGCATTTAACTTTGGCGGTACCATCACCGTGTTCCCGTCACTGGTGAGCGAGTTCTTCGGTTTGAACAACCTGGCTAAAAACTACGGTGTCATTTACTTAGGTTTCGGTATCGGCAGCATTTGTGGTTCCATTATCGCCTCGCTGTTCGGCGGTTTCTATGTGACCTTCTGCGTTATCTTTGCGCTGTTAATTATCTCACTGGCACTCTCCACCACCATCCGCCAGCCACAGCGTAGCGTATATACCGAGGCGCACGCCTAAACCTATTAGTAGTCTGATTAATACCTGGCGCATATATTTACAAAAATATATGCGCCATTTGCATTCTCCATAAGCACTTTTTCACCCTCCTGTGGTCTACTTACCCGCGCCCGTAGACATTTCACCTCTGCTGTTGTCGCATTTTCCCCTGCCTGGTCTGTTTGACTACTGCACAGGGTGTTTTTATCCCGATTCCCAGGGTTTGTTTGCATGAGATACATTAAGTCGATGACGCAGCAGAAACTCAGTTTCCTGCTGGCAATCTATATCGGTTTGTTTATGAACTGTGCTGTATTTTTCCGGCGCTTTAGCGGATATGCACACGAGTTTACCGTCTGGAAAGGACTCTCTGCGGTTGTTGAATTAGCCGGCACTGTGCTGGTAACCTTCTTTTTACTACGGCTTCTCTCTTTATTTGGTCGGCGCGCCTGGCGTGTCCTGACAACCTTAGTGGTGCTGTGTTCTGCCGGTGCCAGCTATTACATGACCTTCCTGAATGTGGTAATTGGTTACGGTATTATTGCCTCCGTAATGACCACGGATATTGATTTATCGAAAGAAGTTGTTGGCTGGCATTTTGTCGTGTGGCTGGTTTCGGTCAGCATTTTACCGTTGGTTCTGATTTGGAGTAATCGCTGCCGCTATACCCTGATGAAACAGATCCGTACGCCTGGCATGAGATGGCGTAGCGTGGCGGTGGTATTGTTGGCTGGCTTGATGGTATGGGCGCCGATTCGCCTGCTGAGCATGCAACAGAGAAGCGTTGAGCGAGCAACGGGAATCGATTTACCCAGCTATGGCGGGGTAGTGGCGAATTCCTATCTGCCGTCAAACTGGCTCTCCGCGCTGGGTCTGTACGCCTGGGCACAGGTGGATGAATCCTCAGACAACAAATCGTTGATGAACCCGGCGAAGAAGTTTACCTATGTTGCCCCCAAAAACCTCGACGACACCTATGTGGTCTTTATTATCGGCGAAACGACCCGCTGGGATCATATGGGGATTTTTGGCTATGAGCGTAATACCACGCCAAGGCTCGCCCAGGAGAAAAATCTGGCCGCCTTCCGTGGATATTCCTGTGATACGGCAACAAAACTATCGCTGCGTTGTATGTTCGTGCGTGAGGGTGGGGCAGAAGAAAACCCGCAGCGTACTCTGAAAGAACAAAACGTCTTCTCCGTGCTCGGCCAGTTAGGGTTCAAGACCGATCTTTACGCGATGCAAAGCGAGATGTGGTTCTACAGTAACACCATGGCGGAGAACATCGCCTATCGTGAGCAGATTGGCGCAGAGCCGCGCAACCGTGGCAAGAACGTTGACGATATGCTGTTGATTACCGAGATGCAGCAGTCTCTACAAAATAATGAAGATGGTGGCAAGCATCTGATTATTCTGCATACTAAGGGCTCGCATTTTAACTACACCCAGCGCTACACCCGCGAATATGCGCAGTGGAAGCCGGAATGTGTCAATGTTGATAGTGGCTGCTCGAAGGCCCAGATGATCAACTCATTCGATAACTCGGTAACCTATGTTGATCACTTTATTACCAAAGTGTTTGATCAACTACGCGATAAGAAAGCGATCGTGTTCTACGCCGCCGATCACGGTGAGTCGATTAACGAGCGCGAGCACCTGCACGGTACGCCGCGTAAAATGGCGCCACCTGAGCAGTTCCGCGTTCCTATGATGGTGTGGATGTCTGACAAGTATCTAGAAGACCCCGACCATGCGAAGGCGTTTGAACACCTTAAGCAAGAAGCTGATATGAAGGTGCCGCGTCGTCATGTTGAACTGTACGACACCATTTTGGGTTGCCTCGGTTATACCTCGCCAAATGGTGGTATTAACGAGAATAACAACTGGTGCCGTATCCCGGACGCGAATAAGGCTACAGCCCAGTAACTGAGCTGCTGACTTTCTCACCGATCAAATGGCATTTTGATACTAAGGGATTGACGGGCGCGCAGCTGAGCAGTAAGATGCGCCCCGCATTCGGTGATTGGCGCAGCCTGGTAGCGCACTTCGTTCGGGACGAAGGGGTCGGAGGTTCGAATCCTCTATCACCGACCAAATTTAAAAAGCCCGCTCTCTGAGCGGGCTTTTTGCATTTGTGGCTTTTGTAGGCCTGATAAGCGAAGTGCCATCAGGCAAAACATCACGCTATAACAGACACTGCCGGATGGCGGCGCAAGCGCTTTATCCGGCCTACAGGCAAAGCGCTGGCAGGGCGTATTTTTTGTTTTTCCGACCCCATGTTTGACCTTCATTTTATCTGCAAAAATTGTGCACCACTTCCCACTGACTGTTAACGATTCTGTGACATATTCCATTGCCTTTTTTTATATTTGCTTGAAACTTTTTTTGCGCTACTTATGGCTGAAGCTGGCATTTTACGCTGTGCGCTTTAACGTTCATGGTATTAATCGCTCAGATATGCAGCATTAATTTAGAAAGTTTGAATAAATTGCATAAATGTTAATCACCAAATGTTGCGAAATATGAAGATGTTTATTCTGGCATAGTACGCGTAGCACAAATTTCCCTGCTGAAAATGTCCTTCCGCACTTTTTTTAATCTTTGTTTGTGAATTCTCACCGTTGGCGTAAATCACGGTGACCTGTATTGACGTTTTCACATTCTGTTGACAGATTGTAGGGTATGAGGGGCATTTCATGGAGAATCCGCACTGCAACTCAGTCGCTTATGTGAACGGAATCCCCATCCTCTTAACGCCGACCCGGCCGGGTAAAAAACAAAAAAGGCCAGGCGGTGCAAACCCACTGCAAAGGGTAAAACAACAAACATCACATTTGGAGCAGAAGAATGAGTATTTCCTTGAAGAAGTCAGGGATGCTGAAGCTTGGTCTGAGCCTGGTGGCTATGACCGTCGCAGCAAGCGTACAGGCTAAAACTCTGGTTTATTGTTCAGAAGGATCTCCTGAAGGCTTTAACCCGCAGCTTTTCACCTCTGGCACCACCTATGATGCCAGCTCCGTACCGATCTATAACCGCCTGGTCGAGTTCAAAACCGGTACGACTGAAGTGATCCCGGGCCTTGCTGAGAAGTGGGAAATCAGCGAAGACGGCAAAACCTACACCTTCCACCTGCGTCAGGGCGTGAAGTGGCAGGACAACAAAGAATTTAAACCGACGCGCGATTTTAACGCCGATGACGTGGTGTTCTCTTTCGATCGTCAAAAAAATGCCCAGAACCCGTACCATAAAGTCTCTGGCGGCAGCTATGAATACTTCGAAGGGATGGGTCTGCCGGATCTGATCTCCGAAGTGAAAAAAGTGGACGATAAAACCGTTCAGTTCGTGCTGACTCGCCCGGAAGCGCCGTTCCTGGCTGACCTGGCGATGGACTTCGCTTCTATTCTTTCCAAAGAATATGCTGACAACATGCTGAAAGCCGGTTCTCCGGAGAAAGTGGATCTGAACCCAATTGGTACCGGTCCGTTCCAGCTGCAGCAGTACCAGAAAGACTCCCGTATTCTGTATAAAGCATTCGAAGGTTACTGGGGCACCAAGCCGCAGATCGACCGTCTGGTCTTCTCCATTACGCCTGACGCTTCCGTGCGTTACGCCAAACTGCAGAAGAACGAGTGCCAGGTGATGCCGTACCCGAACCCGGCAGACATCGCGCGCATGAAGCAGGATAAAAACATCAACCTGATGGAGCAGGCGGGTCTGAACGTTGGCTACCTCTCTTTCAACACCGAGAAGAAACCGTTTGATGACGTGAAAGTTCGTCAGGCGCTGACCTACGCGGTAAACAAAGAAGCGATCATCAAAGCGGTTTATCAGGGCGCTGGCGTTGCCGCGAAAAACCTGATCCCGCCGACCATGTGGGGCTATAACGATGACGTTAAAGACTACACCTACGATCCTGAGAAGGCCAAAGCGCTGCTGAAGGAAGCTGGTCAGGACAAAGGCTTTACCGTTGAGCTGTGGGCTATGCCGGTACAGCGTCCATATAACCCGAACGCACGTCGTATGGCAGAAATGGTTCAGGCTGACTGGGCGAAAATTGGCGTTCAGGCCAAGATTGTGACCTACGAGTGGGGCGAGTATCTGAAACGCGCCAAAGCGGGTGAACATCAGGCGGTGATGATGGGCTGGACCGGCGACAACGGGGATCCGGACAACTTCTTCGCCACCTTGTTCAGCTGTGCGGCAGCGAAAGACGGTTCCAACTACTCTCGCTGGTGCTACAAGCCGTTTGAAGACCTGATCCAGCCGGCGCGTGCGACCGACGATCACAACAAACGTATTGAACTGTACAAGCAAGCTCAGGTTGTTATGCACGACCAGGCTCCGGCTCTGATTGTTGCTCACTCCACCGTGTACGAACCAGTGCGTAAAGAAGTGAAAGGCTATGTGGTTGATCCATTAGGCAAACACCACTTCGAAAACGTCTCTGTCGAATAATTAAAAGCAATTAAGGAAGCGCTGCGCCCCGGTGATGTGTAGGCCGGATAAGCGCAGCGCCCTCCGGCGTAATGCTTTACCCGCGATGCAGTTTGCGTGGGATAAGATTTGTGAGCAATACAGACTCACGGTTCCAGGCCGTGCGTCATTAGAGAGAATCCGGGTTATGTTGCAGTTCATTCTCCGACGTTTGGGACTCGTCATCCCCACGTTTATCGGTATCACTCTTCTCACCTTTGCCTTCGTCCATATGATCCCCGGCGATCCGGTTATGATCATGGCGGGTGAACGTGGGATCTCCCCTGAGCGTCATGCTCAACTGTTGGCTGAACTCGGTCTGGATAAGCCGATGTGGCAGCAGTACCTCCACTATATCTGGGGGGTTATGCATGGTGATTTAGGTATCTCACTGAAAAGCCGCTTACCGGTGTGGGAAGAGTTCGTACCTCGCTTCAAAGCAACGCTGGAACTCGGCGTCTGCGCGATGATTTTCGCCGTCGCAGTGGGTATCCCAGTGGGTGTACTTGCTGCCGTTAAGCGCGGCTCTATTTTCGATCATACCGCCGTTGGCCTGGCGCTGACCGGTTACTCCATGCCGATTTTCTGGTGGGGCATGATGCTGATCATGCTGGTTTCCGTGCAGTGGAACCTGACGCCAGTTTCTGGGCGGGTGAGCGACATGGTGTTCCTTGATGATTCCAATCCGCTAACCGGCTTTATGCTTATCGACACCGCCATCTGGGGTGAAGAGGGCAACTTTATTGATGCGTTGGTGCATATGATCCTGCCTGCGATGGTGCTGGGTACCATTCCTCTGGCGGTCATTGTGCGTATGACCCGTTCATCGATGCTGGAAGTGCTGGGTGAAGATTACATCCGTACCGCGCGCGCCAAAGGCCTGACCCGTATGCGCGTCATCATTATTCACGCTCTGCGTAACGCGATGCTGCCCGTGGTGACCGTTATCGGCCTGCAGGTTGGTACGTTGCTGGCCGGGGCGATCCTGACCGAGACCATCTTCTCGTGGCCGGGACTGGGGCGCTGGCTGATCGATGCGCTGCAACGCCGCGATTATCCGGTGGTGCAGGGCGGGGTGCTGCTGGTCGCGACGATGATTATCCTCGTCAACCTGCTGGTAGACCTGCTGTACGGCGTGGTGAACCCGCGTATTCGGCATAAGAAGTAAGGGGCCATCATGTCACAGGTTACTGAAAATAAAGTTATTGCTGCACCGGTGCCGATGACTCCGTTGCAGGAGTTCTGGCACTATTTTAAACGCAACAAAGGTGCGGTTGTTGGGCTGGTGTACGTTGTAGTGATGATCCTGATTGCGGTCTTTGCCAACGTCCTCGCACCCTACAACCCGGCAGACCAGTTCCGCGATACGCTGCTGGCTCCTCCCGCGTGGCAGGAAGGCGGTACCATGGCGCATCTGTTTGGTACTGATGATGTAGGCCGCGACGTGCTGTCCCGCCTGATGTACGGTGCGCGTCTGTCGCTGTTGGTCGGCTGTCTGGTGGTAGTTCTCTCCCTGCTGATGGGCGTGGTTCTTGGGCTGATCGCCGGTTACTTTGGCGGGATTGTCGATAACGTCATCATGCGTGTGGTCGATATCATGCTGGCATTGCCGAGCCTGTTGCTGGCGCTGGTGCTGGTGGCGGTATTTGGCCCCTCGATTGGCAACGCCGCGCTGGCGCTGACGTTCGTGGCATTGCCGCACTATGTCCGTTTGACGCGCGCCGCTGTGCTGGTGGAAGTTAACCGCGACTACGTCACTGCATCTCGCGTGGCGGGAGCCGGCGCGATGCGCCAGATGTTCGTCAACATTCTTCCTAACTGTCTTGCGCCGCTGATTGTTCAGGCGTCGCTTGGCTTCTCTAACGCCATTCTCGATATGGCTGCCCTCGGCTTCCTGGGGATGGGCGCACAGCCGCCTACGCCGGAATGGGGCACCATGCTCTCTGACGTTCTGCAGTTTGCCCAAAGCGCCTGGTGGGTTGTGACCTTCCCGGGGCTGGCGATCCTGTTGACGGTGCTGGCATTTAACCTGATGGGTGACGGTCTGCGTGACGCGCTCGATCCCAAACTGAAGCAGTAAGAGGTTCGAGATGGCGTTATTAAATGTAGATAAATTATCGGTGCATTTCGGCGACGTAGGTTCCGAATTCCGCGCCGTAGACCGCATTAGCTACAGTGTGGATCAGGGTGAAGTGGTTGGCATTGTAGGAGAGTCCGGCTCTGGTAAGTCCGTCAGTTCGCTGGCGATTATGGGACTGATTGACTACCCTGGCCGCGTTATGGCCGAAAATCTGGAGTTTAATGATCGCGACCTGAAGCGCATTTCTGAGAAAGAGCGTCGCCAGTTAGTGGGCGCGGAAGTGGCGATGATCTTCCAGGACCCGATGACCAGCCTTAATCCCTGCTATACCGTCGGCTACCAGATTATGGAAGCCATCAAGGTGCACCAGGGCGGCAACAAAAAAACGCGTATTCAGCGGGCAATTGACCTGCTGACGCTGGTGGGGATCCCCGATCCGGCCTCGCGTCTGGATGTCTATCCGCACCAGTTGTCCGGTGGAATGAGCCAGCGCGTGATGATCGCGATGGCGATTGCCTGTCGTCCGAAACTGCTGATTGCCGACGAACCGACAACGGCGCTGGATGTGACTATTCAGGCGCAGATTATCGAGCTACTGCTGGAATTGCAGCAAAAAGAGAACATGGCGCTGGTCTTAATCACGCACGATCTGGCGCTGGTGGCTGAAGCGGCACACAAAATCATCGTGATGTACGCCGGTCAGGTAGTGGAAACCGGGGCCGCGCAGGATATCTTCCGCGCGCCGCGTCATCCTTACACCCAGGCGCTGCTGCGCGCGCTGCCGGAGTTTGCTCAGGACAAAGCGCGTCTGGCCTCACTGCCGGGCGTGGTTCCCGGTAAATATGACCGCCCGAGCGGTTGTTTGCTGAACCCGCGCTGTCCCTATGCGACCGACAAATGCCGCGCTGAAGAACCTGAACTGAACCTGCTGGAAGGCGGTCGCCAGTCGAAATGCCACTACCCACTTGATGATGCCGGGAGGCCTGGGCTATGAGTACGCAAAAGGCCGCTTTGCCACAGCCGCTGTTGCAGGCTATTGATCTGAAAAAACACTACCCGGTGAAAAAGGGTATGTTCGCCCCGGAGCGCCTGGTGAAAGCGCTGGACGGCGTCTCCTTTACCTTAGAGCGTGGTAAAACGCTGGCGGTGGTAGGCGAGTCGGGCTGTGGGAAATCCACCCTTGGCCGCCTGCTGACGATGATTGAAGTCCCGACCGGCGGTGAGCTGTATTACCAGGGACAGGATCTGCTTAAGCACGACCCGCAGGCGCAAAAGCTGCGTCGGCAGAAAATCCAGATTGTATTCCAGAACCCGTACGGTTCCCTGAACCCGCGTAAAAAAGTGGGACAGATTCTGGAAGAGCCGCTGCTGATCAACTCCACGCTCAGCAAAGAGGAGCGTCGTGAAAAAGCGTTGGCGATGATGGCGAAAGTGGGGCTGAAAACCGAGCACTACGACCGCTATCCGCATATGTTCTCCGGCGGTCAGCGTCAGCGTATTGCCATCGCTCGTGGTCTGATGCTTGACCCGGACGTGGTGATTGCCGATGAACCGGTCTCAGCGCTGGACGTTTCGGTGCGTGCGCAGGTGCTGAATCTGATGATGGATTTGCAGCAGGAACTGGGGCTGTCATACGTCTTTATCTCGCACGACCTGTCGGTGGTCGAGCACATTGCCGATGAAGTGATGGTGATGTATTTAGGCCGCTGTGTGGAGAAAGGGACGAAGGACCAAATCTTCAATAATCCGCGTCATCCGTACACGCAAGCGCTGCTCTCCGCAACACCGCGCCTGAACCCGGACGATCGCCGTGAGCGTATCAAGCTGACCGGTGAACTGCCAAGCCCGCTGAATCCGCCGCCGGGCTGTGCGTTCAACGCCCGCTGCCGTCGTCGCTTTGGTCCGTGTACCCAGCTTCAACCGCAGTTGAAAGATTACGGCGGTCAGCTGGTAGCTTGTTTTGCCGTTGACCAGGATGAAAACCCACAGCAATAAACCTGGGTTATGACCCGATAACCGGAGCCTTGTGCTCCGGTTTTTTTATATTTTCTCTTTACGTCCACAATGTGAGTCCTTTGGCAGAACATTATTCCACAGCGTCTAGAATGTAGTCAGATTTCCTCTAGTCACAGAAATATCTATTTCGCAGTTGCTAACTACCAGGAGCAAATGTGGTCACGATACGCTGGGATATTAAAACAATTGATCGTCTGTCGATGGTTGAGGATGTCCTGAAGGAATTTTCCTGCTGTGATATCAATATCATCTCCATGAAAGTGACGCCTGGGCGGATCCTGATTAAATCCTGGTGCCGCCAGCTACAGGATATTTCCTGTGTGCAATCCTGTTTAAGCCAGCGCGCCGATATTATTAATGTTGCTTATCTCTGTGAGGAGATAAGCGAGCTGTCAACGCCGGAGCCGGAACGCCCGCGTTATTTCTCTGACATTATTTGCAGCAGCCAGAGCATGCACGCGCTTATCGAAAAGGCGATAAAAATTGCCGACAGCAAATATACCGTTCTGATCCGTGGCGATACGGGGACTGGTAAAGAGCTGCTGGCCCGGGCTATCCATAATTCCGGGCAGCGACGTTTTTATCCGTTTATTCCGGTCAACTGCTCTGCGCTACCTGAGTCGCTAATGGAGAGTGAATTCTTTGGCTATGAGAAAGGGGCTTTCAGCGGCGCGGATTGTAAAGGCAAAAAAGGGCTGTTTGAAATGGCCGATAAAGGCACCCTTTTTCTCGATGAGTTTGGCGAAATGTCGCTGAGCTTACAGGCTAAACTCCTGCGCGTGCTTCAGGATGGCGGGATTCGGCGCGTTGGCGGGGCACATATTATTCCGGTCAATGTGCGCATTATTGTGGCAACCAATGCCAATCTGGAAGAGATGGTGGAACAACGTCTGCTGCGCGCCGATCTCTATTACCGCATCAACGTGCTTTCACTGACCATCCCACCTTTGCGCGAGCGCCCACAGGATATCAGCCTGCTGATTCGCCACTTTGTGCAGAAATACGCGAAGGAATTCCAGCGGCGGATCATTCTGGATAAAGCCTGTTTTGATGCCCTGCACCATCACACCTGGCCGGGAAACGTGCGCGAACTGGAAAATACCATTATTCGCCTGATGCTGATGGCTGAATCCGATGTTATTACGCGGGAAGAATTAGGGATGGTGAATTTGCCTGCCGTTGAGCGGGGCGCGACAGAACGTCCTTTTAAAGAGCAGGTTCTGTGTGCTGAACGCCAGCTCATTGAACAGATGGTGGAAGATAATGTGTCGTCACGGCATATTGCCAAAGCGCTGGGCGTGTCGCACACCACGGTGCTGAATAAAATTCGCGGCTATCAGCTGGAGAGTGTGGGTTAAGCGCCGCCAGCGTCTGACGGCGCGATATACGTGGGTTATTCAATCAGCTTCAATAAGGGCGACAGGCACAGCAGAATTCCGTACAGCAGGATCAACCAGGTTTTCAGCCCGCGTAGTTTTTCCAGTTGCGTTACTTTATAGATCAGGAAGAACGGAATAATACACGACACAATCCCGTAAAGCGGACTACCTAGCTGGAAGAATACCAGTACCGATACGCGAAATGACACCCAAATGACCAGAGTGATAACAATAAAGGTGCAAATACCCAGCGTGAGTACTAACGGATTAATTTTCTCAACGTCAATGACGCGGCTCAGAACGTTGAGAATAATACCTTTGATCGCCTCGTGGAATCCCAGATAAATACCAAAGAACGCGGTTAATACGGCGAAGATATTTAATACTGTTGAGGTGATATGAATAATCTGCCCAGGAATGACCTGAGCCGCCAGTGCCAGTGCGGAAATATTTTGTTCGAAAGCCGAAACGGCCTCTTCATGGCTAATAGAAAAGGTAAAAGAGAAGGAGAAAAACAGAATGACAGCAATCAGAGTAATGTAACTGATGCGATGCGTACGGATTGCCATACGCGTAGCCAGCACCCGATCCGTCACCCGTTTGCGGTAGGCGATGTTCATTGGGTTCAACACCTGAATAAACACCGCTGAGAAGAAGCAGAACGGGATGGTTAGCAGTACATCACGAAAGAAGACAGATGCTTCAGGGAAGGCGCTGATATTAGCGAAGTTCCAGTGCGGAACCATCGCAAAACCAAATACGATGATGATACCTACTTTGACCACCACCATCGGGCCGGAGATTTTGAACAGCAGCTTTTCTCCCCCGGAAGCAATGGCGACCAGCACGGCAAAAATGGCCACTTTATAGATTATCGACTGCGAAAGATCGGCCTCGGTCAAGCCGAAGGTTTTGATATATGAGGCGCTGTCAAAAACCACGGATAAGGAATAAATAAATATGCCGTGAATAATCATCAGAAAATAGATGACGCCAAGAAATACGCCCCAGTTTTTTCCAAGGTAATGACTTATAATATCCGTGTAGTCATTGCAGGTTTCGCTTTCTGATAATGTTTTTAAATAAATATCCTGCACAATATAAGTTGCCGGATAAGCAATAATAAAGGCAACGATAAATACCCAAATGCCTGTTAAGCCAATTTGTACCGGCATCAGTACCGTTCCGGCACCAATGGCCATGCCGATGCACAGTAATACCCAGCCAAAATCGTATTTCGTAAACGGTATTTTTTTTGAGAATGGTACGGCGGTTGCTGTATTGTTGCTTAATTGTAATGTGTTGTCCTGCATAGAACCCCCTGCCCAAAATACACGTTCTCCCCGAAAGAGGATCACGCGTATTGCCAGACTGTTGTGCCTTGATTCTCAACAACCTGAACCGAACGGCGTCGGTTCAGGCCATATTGGTCAGAATGTTGCCTTTCTGATGGCGTGTTCAAGGTCGTTAATAATATCTTCTGGATCTTCAAGACCCACAGAAAGACGGATAAGCCCGTCGGTAATACCTGCTTTAAGCCGTTCCTCAGGTGCAACGGGCGAATGTGTCATAGACGCTGGGTGCTGAATGAGGGTTTCGGTATCACCGAGACTGACCGCGAGGAGGCACAATTCTACAGAATTGATCATCCGCCTACCAGCCTCGAGGCCGCCGGCGATTTCGAAGCTGATAATTCCACCTGGCAGGCTCATTTGCCGCTGGCCCAGCTCATACTGCGGATGCGAAGTCAGGCCAGGATAATACACCCGAGTAATGGATGGATGCCCTTCGAGGAAGCGGGCGATTTTCAGCGCATTTTCACAGTGACGTTCCATACGAATGCCCAGCGTTTTAACGCCGCGCAGTGTTAACCACGCATTGAAAGGACTCATGCAGCCGCCGGTGATATCTTTCAGGCCTACAAACCGCGCCTGGTCGATAAACTCCTGCTTACCAACAATGATACCCCCAATCACATCCCCGTGACCGTTGATATATTTGGTGACGCTGTGAACCACAATATCCGCGCCCAGTTGCAAAGGCTGCTGACAGTACGGCGACATAAAGGTGTTATCCACCACCAGCAATGCGCCCTGTTGATGGGCGATACCGGCCACCGTTTCAATGTCGACCAGCGACAGCGTTGGGTTGGCGGGCGTTTCGATATACACAACTTTGGTTTCTGGTCGCATGGCGGCGCGGATTTCTTCAGGCTTTGCCGCGTCGACAAAGCTGACGTTAATCCCAAACTTCGGCATGCTGTGCGACAAAAACGCGTGGGTGCAGCCGTAAATCGCGCTGGCGGAAACGATATGGTCACCCTGCTGGCAAAGCGTCAACAGCGTTGTGGTGATAGCGGAAATACCGGACGCGGTTGCCAACCCGGCTTCACCTCTTTCCAGTACAGCCAGCTTTTTCTCCAGCGCATCGGTGGTGGGGTTACCCAAGCGGGTGTAAATGTACCCGGACTCTTCGAGCGCAAAGCGGGCGGCACCTTGTTCGGCGCTGTCAAAAACAAACGTTGAGGTCTGGAAAATAGGCGTACTAAGCGCGCCAGTTGAAGGGTCGGGTTGTTGCCCCGCGTGAACGATCTGGGTGTTGAATCCGTAAGTACGACAGTCAGACATGATATCTCCTTTAATTCGGAACAGAACAGCTCACAGTCAAATAGCAATCGCTGTGCCAGAAAATGAACTGATAGATATCAATGCGTTATGTTTTTGTCTGAACTAATGGTCGGCAGGAATGTTGCCAACTGGAAAGAATCTTTCCAGCGTGCTGGTGAGAAAATGGGTGAATTGCGAGGTGCTACGCAGAGCGCAATATTGCGCAGTGATATGGCAAGTGGGCTGCCGTAGAATCAGCGGCAAGCCGGGAATTCTCGGTGAGGCGCAATGTTGCGGGGGCTTGATCCCCGGCGGCATCGGTTGCTGGAAAGAGAAAACCCCCGCACGTTGTTCGGTATAAACCTGGCAACAAAACGGGGGCTGACTTGAACCTGAACAACTCAAGGATAGCCGTGAACAGTTGCCATTGCAACACAGGCGGCTATATGACGCTCGCACAGTTAGGCGTGGCCTTCTGGCACGATTTAGCGGCTCCAATCATCGCTGGCACCATTGCCAGCCTGATTGTGAGCTGGCTGCGTAACAGGAAGTAATGCGCTTTGTAGGCGTCTGCCTGCCGTGATGGCAACATGCGCCCGAACCAGGCCGCAGGGGGCGACCTTGCTGCCTTTTTCGGCTTAAATGCAGATAAATCTCGTCGCCAGGTGCCTATCCTGTCGCGATAATGCACGCTGGGAAGTTTTCAGATACCGCCTCTCTTAATACCGCTACGATCGGGTATACTCTGACGGCAGTTTCGTCTATCCGTGGAGAGTCAGTTTGCGTGTCAGTCGCTCGTTAACAATTAAGCAGATGGCAATGGTTGCGGCCGTTGTTATGGTGTTCGTTTTTATTTTTTGCACCGTTTTGTTGTTCCATCTGGTCCAGCAAAACCGCTATAACACGGCTACGCAACTGGAAAGTATCGCTCGCTCCGTCCGTGAGCCTCTGTCGGACACTATCCTGAAAGGGGATATTCCCGAAGCGGAAGCCATTTTAAAAAGTATTCGGCCAGCGGGCGTGGTAAGTCGCGCCGATGTGGTGCTGCCCAATCAGTTTCAGGCGTTGCGGATGAGCTTTATCCCTGAACGCCCCGTTCCTGTTACGGTGACTCGCCTGTTTGAGCTTCCGGTACAAATTTCGCTGCCGATCTATTCCCTTGAGCGTTCAGCTAACCCGCAACCGCTGGCGTATCTGGTACTGCAGGCGGATTCGTACCGCATGTACAAATTCGTGATGAGTACGCTCTCGACGTTAGTGACCATTTACTTACTTTTGTCGTTAATATTGACCGTCGCCATCTCCTGGTGCATTAACCGCTTGATTGTGCACCCCTTACGTAAAATTGCCCGTGAGCTGAACGACATCCAACAGCAGGATCTGATTGGCTATCAACTGGCATTGCCGCGTCTACATCAGGATGATGAGATTGGTATGCTGGTGCGTAGCTACAATCTTAATCAGCAGTTGATTCAGCGACATAGTGAAGAGCAAAGCGACTTTGCAATGCGTTTCCCGGTTTCCGAACTGCCCAATAAGTCGTTTTTAATGGGGCTGCTGGAGCAGGTTGTTACCCGCCAGCAGACGACGGCGCTGATGATTGTCACCTGCGAAACCCTACGTGACACCGCGGGGGTGTTAACCGAAACTCAGCGGGAAATCCTGCTGCTTACGCTGGTCGAAAAACTCAAGTCGGTATTAGCCCCCAGGATGGTGCTTTCCCAGGTGAGTGGCTATGACTTCGCCATCATCGCCCATGGTGTAAAAGAACCCTGGCACGCTATTACTTTAGGTCAGCAAGTACTCACTATCGTTAACGAGCGATTACCTATTCAGGGTATTCAACTGCGTCCTACCTGCAACATTGGGGTAGCAATGTTCTATGGTGATTTGACCGCAGAACAGCTTTACCGCCGCGCCCTGTCGGCCGTGTTAACCTCGCGCCATAAGGGTAAAAATCAAATTCAGTTCTTTGATCCGTTACAGATGGAAGAGGCGCAGCAGCGTTTGACGGAAGAGAACGATATTCTCAGCGCGCTGGATAATCAGCAGTTCGCGCTTTGGATGCAGCCGCAGGTGGAAATGTCCAGCGGTAAGGTATTGAGCGCAGAAGCATTATTGCGGATGCAGCAGCCGGACGGAAGCTGGGAGCTGCCCGAAGGGTTAATCGACAGGATTGAGTCCTGCGGCCTGATGGTGACGGTTGGTTACTGGGTGCTGGAAGAGACGTGCCGCCAGCTGTCAGCGTGGCAGGAACGGGGTCTGATGCTGCCGCTGTCGGTGAATTTGTCCGCGCTACAGCTGATGCACCCGAGTATGGTCTCGGACCTGCTGGAGTTGTTAAACCGCTATCGCATCAAGCCTGGTACGTTGATCCTGGAAGTGACTGAAAGCCGACATATCGATGATCCCCACGCTGCGGTGGCCATTTTGCGCCCATTGCGTAATGCGGGAGTACGTATCGCACTGGATGACTTTGGCATGGGGTATGCGGGCCTGCGACAGCTGCAGCACATGAAGTCGCTACCGGTGGATGTCCTCAAAATCGATAAGATGTTTGTCGATGGGGTACCTGAGGATTGCAGCATGATCTCCGCCATCATTCAGTTGGCCCACAGCCTTAATTTGCAGATGATCGCCGAAGGTGTCGAATCCGAAGCGCAGCGTGAATGGCTATCACAAGCCGGGGTGGAAGTGGCACAAGGGTTCCTGTTTGCCCGACCGGTCCCGGCAAATATCTTCGAAGAACGTTATCTGGCGCCGGAAAGCGCTGATTACAAAAGTTAAAAAAGGTCTCGCTTGTGCGAGCCAGCTCAAAATTTTTAACATTTCTGTATCAATTATGATCCAGGTACATTTCTGTCAAGTTGTGTGGGTGTTACCTTAAGGCCGCAGGTTAAACAAAACCTTACAAGACCTGTGGTTTTTACTTTAAGGACACCCTATGAAAACCTCTATATTCAAAAGCCTTTACTTTCAGGTCCTGACAGCGATTGCCATAGGTATTCTCCTTGGCCATTTCTACCCTGAATTAGGCGCCCAAATGAAGCCGCTTGGTGATGCTTTCGTTAAGCTCATCAAGATGGTCATCGCACCTGTCATCTTCTGTACTGTCGTTACCGGCATTGCAGGCATGGAAAGTATGAAAGCCGTAGGCCGCACTGGCGCGGTTGCACTGCTCTATTTTGAAATTGTTAGTACCATTGCGCTGATCATCGGCCTCATCATCGTCAACGTGGTGCAACCCGGTGCCGGGATGAACGTCGATCCGGCGACACTGGATGCCAAAGCGGTTGCAATGTACGCCGAACAGGCAAAAGACCAGGGGATCGTAGGTTTCCTGATGGATATTATCCCGGCGAGTGTCATTGGCGCGTTTGCCAGCGGTAACATCCTGCAGGTATTGCTGTTTGCGGTAATGTTTGGTTTTGCGCTGCATCGTCTGGGCAGCAAGGGCCAGATGATTTTCAACGTGATTGAAAGTTTCTCGCAGGTTATTTTCGGCATCATTAATATGATCATGCGCCTGGCGCCGATCGGTGCTTTCGGTGCTATGGCCTTTACCATCGGTAAATATGGCGTCGGAACGCTGGTGCAACTGGGTCAGCTAATCATCTGCTTCTACATCACCTGTATTCTGTTTGTGGTGCTGGTGCTGGGTTCAATTGCCCGCGCAACTGGCTTCAGTATCTTTAAATTCATCCGCTATATCCGTGAAGAACTGTTGATCGTTCTGGGGACTTCTTCTTCCGAGTCCGCGCTGCCGCGTATGCTCGATAAGATGGAAAAACTGGGCTGTCGGAAGTCGGTTGTCGGATTGGTTATACCCACGGGCTACTCGTTTAACCTTGATGGGACATCAATCTATCTGACAATGGCGGCGGTGTTTATCGCTCAGGCAACCAACAGCCACATGGATATCTTCCATCAGATAACCCTGCTGGTGGTGCTTCTGCTCTCCTCAAAAGGTGCAGCGGGTGTGACCGGGAGTGGCTTTATTGTTCTGGCCGCGACTATCTCTGCGGTGGGTCACTTGCCGGTTGCTGGTCTGGCGCTGATTCTTGGTATTGACCGCTTCATGTCTGAAGCCCGTGCGCTGACCAACCTGATTGGTAACGGTGTTGCAACTGTTGTTGTGGCTAAATGGGTGAAAGAATTGGATACCAAAAAGCTGGATGACACGTTGAATAATCGTGCGCCGGATGGCAAAACGCACGATTTATCCTCTTAATCTCGTCACTTATGCCCGTAGTCCCTTCCAGGACTGCGGGCGTTTGCGCATAATTACCCCCTGTGCCTGAAACCGTCGATTCGGCGGCTCGGGATTTTTTCACTTCTTCCGTGACATTTTTATGTTCTCGCGGTCTAACACGAAGTGTTTTTAACGTCATATTCAGAGAGTCCTTTCGAGGGCTGTCTTTTTATTTCCAGGATAGTTGATCAGGGGTTCACATGCAGGGCACAAAAATTCGACTTTTAGCGGGCGGCTTGCTGATGATGGCCACTGCCGGCTATGTGCAGGCAGATGCGCTCCAGCCTGATCCAGCATGGCAACAGGGCACGCTGGCAAATGGTTTACAGTGGCAAGTGCTAGCCACTCCCCAGCGCCCGAGCGACCGTATTGAGGTTCGCCTGCTGGTTAATACCGGTTCACTCACCGAAAGTGCGCAACAGAGTGGTTTCAGCCATGCGATCCCGCGTATCGCGCTGACGCAAAGCGGTGGCCTCGATGCCTCGCAAGCCCGTTCACTGTGGCAGCAGGGGTTCGATCCCAAACGTCCCATGCCGCCGGTTATCGTCTCCTATGATTCCACGTTGTATAACCTCAGTCTGCCTAACAGCCGTAACGATCTACTGAAAGAGTCACTTTCTTATCTGGCGAATATCTCCGGTAAACTGAGCATTACCTCTGAAACGGTCAATCATGCGCTGAATAGCGAAGATATGGTTGCAACCTGGCCGTCAGATACCAAAGAAGGGTGGTGGCGTTACCGTCTGAAGGGATCGACCCTGCTGGGGCACGATCCCGCCGATCCGTTGAAAACGCCTGTAGATGCGTCGAAAATTCAGTCTTTCTACCAGAAATGGTATACCCCGGACGCGATGACGCTGATCATCGTCGGTAACGTTGATGCACGCAGCGTAGCTGAGCAAATCAATAAAACCTTTGGCGAGTTAAAAGGAAAACGCGAAACGCCTGCACCGGTACCCACGCTCTCTCCGCTGCGAGCAGAAGCCGTGAGCATTATGACCGATGCGGTACGCCAGGATCGCCTGTCTATTATGTGGGATACGCCGTGGCAACCGATCCGTGAATCTGCCGCGTTATTACGTTACTGGCGCGCTGATTTAGCGCGTGAGGCGCTGTTCTGGCACATTCAGCAAGAGCTAACCAAAAACAATGCCAAAGACATTGGCCTCGGATTTGACTGCCGGGTGCTGTTCCTGCGCGCGCAGTGCGCGATTAACGTTGAGTCGCCGAACGATAAGCTGAACGCCAATCTGGGTACGGTTGCGCGTGAGCTGGCGAAAGTGCGTGATAAGGGACTGCCGGAAGAAGAGTTCAATGCGTTGGTAGCGCAAAAGAATCTGGAACTGCAGAAGCTGTTTGCCACCTATGGTCGTACCGATACCGATATTTTGATCAGCCAGCGTTTGCGCTCGCTGCAAAATCAGGTGGTGGATATTGCGCCTGAACAGTACCAGCGTTTACGCCAGAGCTTCCTCAACAGCCTGAGCGTTGAGATGCTGAATCAGGACCTGCGTCAGCAGCTATCGCAAGATATGGCGTTAATTCTGCTGCAGCCGAAGGGCGAACCTGAATTCAATATGAAGGATCTGCAGGCGACGTGGGATAGCATTATGGCGCCCGTTACCGCAGCGGCAACGTCTGTTGAAACGGATGAATCACACCCTGAAGTGACGGATATCCCGCCTGTACAGTAAAGGGTATCGTAACCTGCAGGCCGGGCAAGCGAAGCGCACCCGGCTTACCCAGTGCCGGATGCGGCGTTAACGCCTTATCCGGCCTACAGGAACAATAAATTATTGCGGCATGGCGTCGCGGGGGATAATCGCCCCACGATGCTGAATGACGGTGCTTGCCGTCAGATGGCCTCGTTTTGCGGCTTCGGCGGCATCGCCACCGGTCAGACGGACCGCCAGATACCCGGCGCTGAAGGAGTCTCCGGCCGCAGTGGTATCGATCACTTTCTCTTTCGGCAATTTAACGGCCGGAATGTCGATCAGTTCTTCGCCTGCAATGGAAACCAGGCAAGAGTCTGCGCCACGCTTCACAACCACTTCCTGTACGCCAGCCGCGTGAGTACGGGCAATTACCTCGGCAACGGGTTTTTCACCCCACAGTGCGTCTTCATCGTCCAGCGTCAGGAATGCGATATTGGTGCATTCCAGCATTTGCTGATACACCTGCTGGGTCTCTTCTTTACTGCTCCACAGGCGTGGACGGTAGTTATTGTCAAAAATGACTTTTCCACCGTTGGCACGGCATTCACGCAGCAATGACAGCAGCTTGTCACGACTTGCCGGGCTTAAAATCGCCAGGCTGATTCCGCTCAGATACAAGTAGTCAAATGTCGCCAGCTCTTCGCAAATCGCGGCAGACTGCTCGCTCTCCAGCCAGAATTTTGCGGCGGCTTCATTACGCCAGTAATAGAAGGTGCGCTCGCCGGTGCTATCGGTCTCAATGTAATAGAGGCCCGGCAGGCGGTTTTCCATGCGCTGAGTTAATGAGGTATCGACGTTTTCGCCCTGCCAGGATTCCAGCATTTGTTGGCTAAAACTGTCGGTACCCAGTGCAGTCACATAGTGTACGGAAAGTGCCGCAGCATCGACCTGACGGGCGATATAAACGGATGTATTCAACGTGTCGCCACCGAATCCGCGCTGAACGTCAGCGCCTTTCTGTGACAGCTCAATCATGCATTCGCCAATCACGGCAATCTTTCTGGACATAGTCGTAACCTGCTCTGAAAAAAATTAGCGTTAGTGTGCGCTGTGGGTGTTAAGTGGTCAACTATATTAAAACATCGTTCCATTATTTTTTTGAGCCAGCACGTGTTCTGCGTTGTTTTTGCCGCTTAGTTTTTATTTTTGCGCACAGCTGAACGTAAAGTTCTTCCTCTGAGCGCCGATAACCTTTGACGAGTCCGGTCAGTCACACTCTTATTTACAGGACATCTCAGATGATAAAGCAGGTTACCCAGCAGCTCATTACGCCCGATGCGAGTATTGAAAGCTTGCTGGAAAGACGCTATTGGCTGCAGTGCGAGCGTGCTTACACCTACCAGCCAATTTACCAGACCAACGGACGGCTGATGGCCGTTGAACTGCTGACCGTCGTGAGCCATCCTGATAACCCTTCCCAACGTATTGCACCAGACCGCTATTTTGCTGAAGTGGCTGTACGGCATCGTGTTGATGTAGTGAAAGAGCAACTTCTGCAGCTTGAGCTGAAAGGGGGCTTTTTCAGAGCCAACAACCTTCTGGCTTCTGTGAACGTCGACGGACCAACGCTCATTGCGATGCGTCAGGATCCCGAAATCCTGAAAATCATTGAAGGCCTGCCGTGGCTGCGTTTTGAGCTGGTGGAACATATCCGCTTGCCGAAGGGGGCGTCGTTCGCCTCAATGTGCGAGTTCGGTCCGCTCTGGCTGGATGACTTTGGTACCGGAATGGCGAACTTCTCGGCGCTTAGTGAAGTGAGTTATGACTATATCAAAGTGGCGCGGGATCTGTTCGTCATGCTGCGCAAGACGCCGGAGGGACGTAATCTCTTCACACTACTATTACAGCTCATGAACCGCTATTGCCGCGGTGTCATTGTCGAAGGCGTTGAAACGCTGGAAGAGTGGCGTGATGTGCAAAACTCACCGGCTTTCGCGGCCCAAGGCTATTTTCTCTCTCGTCCAGTGCCCCTGGATACCCTCGAAGACGTAATTCTGTCACTTTGATGAGGGCGTAGCGCACCTCCTTTTCATCCTGCTGGACTATCTTTAGGACAGGCAAGGAAGGAAGTAAGGAGGTTAGACATGACGAGAACAGGTAAAATAACCACTTCAGTAATAGGGATTTTCTTGTTGTTGATCGTCGTACTCATCATTGTGATTGCGACATTTGACTGGAACCGGCTCAAACCGACCATCAACCAGAAAGTCTCTACAGAACTCAACCGGCCCTTTGCTATACGGGGTGATCTGGGTGTGGTTTGGCAACGCCAGAAGCAGGAAACTGGCTGGCGTAGCTGGGTTCCGTGGCCGCATGTTCATGCTGAAGATATCATCCTCGGCAACCCGCCGGACATTCCCGACGTCACCATGGTGCATCTCCCGCGCGTTGAAGCTACGCTCGCCCCGCTGGCACTGCTGACAAAAACTGTCTGGCTCCCGTGGGTCAAGCTGGTCAAACCCGATGCGCGGCTGATCCGCCTGTCGGAGAAAAACAATAACTGGACCTTTAACTTAGCTGGGGACGAAAACCGCGATCCTGATGCGCCGCCATCCGCATGGTCTTTCCGGCTGGATAACATTCTGTTCGACCAGGGACGTATCGCCATTAACGATAAGGTGACGAAGTCGGAGATTGAGATCCTGGTCGATCCGCTGGGTAAACCGTTGCCCTTTAGCGAAGTGACCGGCGCAAAAGGTAAAGAGAGCAACGCCCACGTCGAGGACTACGTGTTTGGGCTGAAAGCGCAAGGGCGATATAACGGCGAACCGCTAAGCGGTAGCGGAAAAATAGGCGGAATGCTTGCGCTGCGTGGCGAAGATACGCCTTTCCCGATTCAGGCTGATTTCCGTTCGGGCAATACGCGCGTAGCGTTTATCGGCACGATAAACGATCCGATGAACATGGGCGGGGCGGATCTGCGACTTAAATTCTCGGGAGATTCGCTAGGGGATTTGTACGATTTGACCGGCGTACTGCTCCCGGATACGCCGCCGTTTGAAACCGACGGACGTCTGGTGGCGAAAATTGACCCGGAAAAATCCTCTGTTTTTGATTATCGCGATTTCAATGGCCGTATTGGCGACAGCGATATTCACGGAACGCTGGCCTACACCACCGGTAAGCCGCGCCCCATGCTGAAGGGTGATGTGGAATCACGCCAGCTGAGGCTGGCCGATTTGGGGCCGCTGATCGGGGTGGATTCAGGTAAAGGGGCGGAACGGGCAAAACAATCTGAACAGCGCAAAGGTGAGAAGAGCGTTCAGCCTGTGGACAAGGTCTTGCCGTATGACCGTTTTGAAACCGATAAATGGAACGTGATGGACGCTGACGTGCGTTTCAAAGGACGGCGTATTGAGCATGGCAGTAGCCTGCCGATCAGCGATCTCTCCACTCATATCATCCTGAAAAATGCCGACCTGCGCCTGCAACCGCTGAAATTTGGTCTTGCGGGAGGCAGCATTGTCTCCAGCATCCATCTGGAAGGAGATAAAAAGCCGATGCGGGGGCAGGCGGATATTCAGGCGCGGCGGCTGAAGCTAAAAGCGCTGATGCCCGATGTGGAACTGATGCAGAAAACGCTCGGTGAAATGAACGGGGACGCCCGGTTTAGCGGAAGTGGAAACTCGGTAGCGGCGCTGCTGGGTAACAGCAATGGCAACCTGAAACTGCTGATGAATGACGGCTTGATCAGCCGGAATCTGATGGAAATTGTGGGCTTGAATCTGGGGAACTATCTTGTCGGGCAGATATTTGGTGATGACGAAGTGCGGGTGAACTGCGCGGCGGCGAATCTGGATATTGTTAACGGCGTGGCGCGTCCGCAGATTTTTGCTTTCGACACGGAAAACGCAGTCATTAATGTCACTGGTACGGCGAGCTTTGCGTCGGAGCAACTGGATTTAACCATCGATCCGGAGAGCAAAGGGATTCGTATTATTACTCTGCGTTCGCCGCTGTATGTTCGCGGCACCTTTAAGAATCCGCAGGCTGGCGTGAAGGCCGGACCGCTGATTGCGCGCGGTGCGGTTGCTGCCGCATTAGCCACGTTAGTCACTCCTGCGGCGGCCTTGTTGGCGCTGATTTCGCCGTCAGAGGGTGACGCGAATCAGTGCCGGACGATCCTGTCACAGATGAAGAAGTGATGTCTGGCCGGATGTTTATCCAGCCTGGATTTCATGCTCAACGTAAGCCGGATAAGGTGGTTACACCGCATCCGGCAAAAGAATCACAACGACTGATGGCGGGTTTCGTGGGTCAACAGCAGCGCAATAAGCGTTAACGCCGCCATCGATGCCAGATACGTACCGACAGCCGCCAGACCATAATTCGCCTGCAACCATGCGGCGATGTATGGGGCAACTGATGCGCCGAGAATTGACGAAACGTTGTACGAGAACGACGCCCCCGTATAGCGCACTTCGGTCGGGAACAGCTCCGGCAGCAGTGCGCCCATCGGGCCAAATGTCAGACCCATCAGGCTTAAGCCCAGCAACAGGAAGGCGAACACCAGCACCGGATTGCCAGAGCCGAGCAGCGGTTTAAAGGCAAACAGCGCAAACAGAATGATCAGCGTGGTGATGATAAGCATGCTCTTGCGGCGACCAAACGCATCGGCCAGCAGGCCCGCCACCGGTACCATGACGCCAAAACCAATGACCGCCATCATCAGCATCCACAACACTTCATTACGCGGCAGGCCAAGCCCTACAGGCGCTGCGGCGGTACTGAACGTCATCGAATAGACGGTCATGATATAGAACAGCGTATAGGTCGCCAGCATGATGAACGTGCCGAGGATCGTCACGCGAACATGTTTTGTCAGTAGAGTACCCAGCGGGATTTTCACCTGTTTTTTCGCCGCGGCTACTTTGGCGAAGACCGGGGATTCATGCAACGAAACGCGGACGTACAGACCGATAATCACCAGCACAGCGGAGAAGATGAACGGTACGCGCCAACCCCAGCTCATGAACTGTTCGTCGGTCAGCAGCCAGGAGAGCAGCAGAAAGGTACCGTTGGCGAAGAAGAAACCGATAGGCGCGCCCAGCTGCGGAAATGATCCGTACAGCGCGCGTTTGCGCGGTGGCGCGTTTTCCGTCGCCAGCAACGCTGCACCGCCCCATTCACCGCCCAGACCTAAACCCTGACCAAAACGCGCCAGAGCCAGCAGCAGCGGGGCGAAAATGCCGATAGTTTCATAGCCCGGCAGCAGGCCAATGACGACTGTCGAGATCCCCATTGTGAGTAGTGAAGCAACCAGCGTGACTTTACGGCCGACGCGATCGCCGAAATGCCCGAATACCGCAGAACCGATCGGTCGGGCCACAAAGGCGATAGCAAAAGTGGCGAGGGACTGTAGCGTAGCCGCGGTCGGATCCCCCTGCGGGAAGAAGATATGCGGGAACACGATTACCGCAGCGGTGGCGTAAATATAGAAGTCGAAGAACTCAATGGCGGTGCCAATGAGCGAGGCGACGACAACTTTATTGCGCGAGTTGACCGGGGTGTGTTCCTGTTCGTTGTCGAGTGTTGTGGCTGTTGCTTGCATAATATTTTCTTATTTTTGGCCGAACGAAAGGTCATATTACGCACAGCAAAAGAGACATTTCAATCTGTAACAAACTTTGAGATCGGTCAAAAATAGAGCAAAAAGGGGATAATTTTTAGGCTTGAGATTTCACTTCCATGAAATGCTTCACATAATTTAAAACTTGGATGATAAAACTGGTTTCTGGTTAAATAAAAGTTACGAGTTGGATTTATTCACTAAATCAGTGAGAGCAGGCGGCATTATAATTGCCGGATGGCGCTACGCTTATCCGGCCTACAAAACTCTCCCGTAGGCCGGATAAGCGTAGCGCCATCCGCCATAAATGATGAATTAGCGGTGGGTTTTCCCCGGCATACGCGGGTCGTCTTTGTATTCCGCCGTGGCAATCCAGGCTGCGCAAAACAGGGTCAGACGAGCGAAGAAGTAGAAGAACGCCATCAGTCCAAGCACGGAACCAAATGCTGCGCCTGACGGCGACTGCACCAGTGATGGCAGCGTATACGTCATGATCATTTTGATGACTTCAAACCCCAGTGCCGCGATAAAGGTACCGCGTATGAGCGCTTTCTTACGCGGTCGGTGACGCGGTAGCCGCCAAAAAATCCAGAAGAACAGCAGGTAGTTGGCGAAAATAGAGATGGTCAGGCCGATCAGCCGCCAGGCGGGTTTCAGCCATTCGATACCGTCGAGATACAGCGCAGAGATAATCATCTGCTGGGCGGAACCGGCGATAGAGGTAATGGACAGAGTAACAATCAGCGCAACCAGTAAGCCAATCAAGGAAACAAAATCACGCAGATATTTGACCCAAATTTTTTCCTGATCCTGCGGCGTACGTTCCCAAACATCCCGCGACTGGGCACGAATCGCTTCGCGCAGGTTCCCCATCCAGTTAATGCCGGAATAGAGCGCGATGCCAAGCCCTACCAGACCTACAGTTGTACGTTGCTGAACGGCGGTATTGATGGTGTTTTTCAGCGTAGAAGCGAGCGTCGGATCGCTGACGTTCAGCAAAATCTTGCTGAAGATATCCTGCAACAGCGTAGGGTGCGAAGCGAGAATAAAACCCGCGGCGGCAAACGACACCATCAGGATTGGGATCATCGACAGAAACGAGAAGTAGGTAATGGCGGCACCAAACTGATTTCCCATACGATCGTTAAACCGCTCTGCGGCACGAATAAGATGGGCGATGATGGGCTGACGTTGAATTTTATCGGCGAAGGTCAGAGCCGTTTTCAGCGCCTGGTTCGCTTTAGCGTTTTTCTCCGGCTCGGCGGAGGCTGGTTTATGTTCTGGCGTAGGGTGTTTTGCGTCTTGTTCCTGCGTCATCCGATCGGTTGTCCTTATTTTGTTCACTCATGACATTATAGCCTGCTCAGGGGCGCATCCTGAAAAATGGACTAATCCACATAGTCTTTCATCACACCAGTCAGCCATTCCATAAACAGATGTACCCGGCGGGAGAGGTTGCGCCGATGCGGATAAAGCAAAGAGACTGGCATTGGCTCGGCGCGATATTGCGGCAACACTTCGACCAGCGTACCGGCGCGCAGGGCATCACGCACGCCAACGCGCGGCACCTGAATAATGCCCAGACCGGCAAGGCATGCCGCGTGATAGGTTTCGGTACTGTTTACCGTTAGCATGCCGCCGGTTTTAACCCATTGCGTGCCATTTTCTGTCGCCACTTCGAAACCTTGCGCACGCGTTCCTAAATTGACCGAGTAGTGCACCACCGCATGCGAGGCAAGATCCTCCAGATTTTCCGGATAACCAAAGCGGGCGAGGTATTGCGGGCTGGCGCAGTTAATCTGCGTGAGTTTCCCCAGCGGACGCGCAATCAGCCCTGAATCTTTCAGCGCGCCCACGCGTACCACACAGTCGAAACCTTCGCGGATCAAATCCACCAGGCGGTCGCTGCTGCTGAGTTCGAGTTCCAGGCCCGGATACTGATGCAAAAAGCTCGGTAAGCGGGGCATCACCAGGTTTCTTGCTACACCGACCGGCATATCAACGCGCAGCTTGCCGCTGATGCTGGACGGATCGTGATGGAACAGCCCATCCAGCTCATCCAGATTACTCAACAGATCTTTCGCGCGTTCGTAATAGATCATGCCGTCTTGCGTGAGCTGAACGCGGCGGGTGGTGCGGTGCAACAACTGCGTGCCCAGATGATTTTCCAGAGCCTGGATCTGGCGCGATACGCTACCTTTAGGAAGTCCGAGGGTGTCTGCGGCGCGCGAAAAGCTCTCCAGTTCTGCGACGCGGATGAACAACTGCATTGCGTGAATTTTATCCATTCTCATGCCCTATTGTTGTTCTAAATGAAACAGTAATGCGCAGTTAGCAGTATTTATTGTTCTTCTATCACCTAATAAGCTTTGTCTCAATCTTCACAACACCTGAAATGAGGTTTCTTATGACGCAACGTATCGCATTGGTGACTGGCGGCGGCCGCGGACTCGGTAAAAACGCGGCGCTGAAGCTGGCGAGTAAAGGAATCGGTATTATCCTGACGTGGAACAGCAATGAAAAAGAAGCGCAGCAGGTTGTGGGTGAAATACGCCAATCTGGCGGTAAAGCGGCGGCATTACCGTTAAATGTCGGCGATATTTCTACATTCCCTCAGTTTGTTCAACAGGTGCAGGGAACGTTACAAACGCAGTGGCAAAGTAACGCGTTTGATTATTTATTGAACAATGCCGGAATCGGCATCAACGCACCGTATCCGGCATTTACTGAAGCGCAATTTGACCAACTTTTGAACATCCATTTTAAGGGGCCCTTTTTCCTGACGCAGAGCCTGCTACCGCTGATAAATAAAGGTGGTCGCATCCTCAATGTCTCTACCGGGCTTGCCCGCTTTGCGCTACCGGGTTACAGCGCATACGCAGCCATGAAAGGTGCGATGGAAGTGCTAACCCGTTATCAGGCAAAAGAGCTGGGAGAGCGCGGCATAACGGCGAATATTATTGCGCCAGGCGCAATAGAAACGGATTTTAGCGGCGGAAATGTGCGGGATAATGCGCAATTGAATGCGTACATTGCATCGCAAACGGCGCTGGGACGCGTTGGTTTACCTGATGATATTGGCGACGCCATTGCTGCGCTGCTCAGCGATGAACTGGCCTGGATGACGGCACAGCGTATCGAAGTATCCGGCGGAATGTTCCTGTAAACCCATAAGGTGCTTATTCAACAGGTCACGGCATGCGTTGAATAAGCACTTAATGCTAGATTGTATTTTGTAACAGATTTATCCATTGTCGTTGATATCTTATTTTTAGCTAAAAATATAAAATCATATTAATTAATATTCATTGTCTTATCATGAGCATCGAATATTAAGACTTTCCCTAGTTTTCGAACCTGTTTTTGTTCATTTGTATGATCCTTCGGGTTGAGCTGTAACTATTCATAACTTCTGCTTCTTTCTTCTCTGTCTATCGGTAAAATGGCCCCCGCCAAATGGTGACTTCTTATTTTACCCTATGGGTAATACCCTTCCGCATGTTAAGGCTAATATCCTATTCGGATGGAGATAAATAATGCAGGTAGTAATGTTTGACAGGCAGTCAATATTTATTCATGGAATGAATGTAAGTTTGCAGCAACGTATTCCAGGAGTGGATGTTCAGGGTGTCAGTCAGGCAGGTGAACTTTGGCTGACGCTGGAAGATAAACCCGAGGCATTAGTTATATTGGATGGCGACCTTGATGCTGAGTTCTGCTGTAGCTTGCTGCAACAGATAGCAGAGCGCTTTGCGATGGTGAAGGTGCTGGTGACCGCAACGGACTGCCGTAAAAAATGGTTGCAAGAGGTCACTAAACTGAACGTGCTGGCCATTGTTCCGCGCGATTCTGATGCGGAAACCTTTACGCTGGCCCTCAATAGCGTCGCGATGGGTATGATGTTTATCCCCAGAGACTGCATAACCGCTACCGAAAGCGGTGGGCAAAATATCAGATTGCTCAGCGCGCGCCAGCGGGAGATTTTGACCATGCTGGCCGCCGGAGAATCTAATAAACAAATTGGTCGACTGTTAAATATCAGTACCGGAACGGTAAAAGCCCATCTTGAGTCGTTGTATCAGCGCCTGGAGGTAAAAAACCGTACGCAGGCGGCAATGATGTTAAACAACACTATTTACTAGGAACATATTTCACAGTCAGAATATTTCTGGCTGTGAAATAGACACCGGCCAGATATTTTTAGCGCAAAATTGGGTAATTCCCACGCTGAATATCCACGTAATTAATGCTTCCAGCTGAAACCTGTCTTTTATTTGCGTCATTTCCTTATGGATGAATGCCTCGCAGATACTCATATCTGCGAGCAGCAATGTTTCTGCCTGCATCACCGTAATTGGGGTATCAAAGGATTCATTGGCGGAGATTTCGTGCCCGTAACCAATGACCCAGATGCCTTTTTTGTCCTGATACTTTTCCAGCGACAGGCCCTGCCATTGCTTAATAAATGCGATACAGGCGGGCGTGAAATGTGTCGAACGCAGCGGCATAATCATCTCTGTGCAAAGAGACCTATTCTAAAAAAAACACGCCGTTACGCTAGTTGCCTGACAGCCAGTATTTACCGCAAAACGACCTATGCCTTGGGCGGCTGATATTCCTGTTTTAACAGACCAAAAATCCAGTCATCGTGCCAGGTTTGATGTAGCCAGTAGCTTGCGCGTAGCGTGCCTTCATGAATGAACCCGACCTTTTCCAACAGACACCGTGAGGCTTCGTTTCCTGCGGTGACACAGGCGGTCAGTCGCCGCAGACCGCCGCTGGCAAAGGCGTATTCACACACGGCATGCAGAGATTCAGCGCCATAACCTTTACCCTGCGCCTCTGGGGCGAGCAGAAAGCCAACCTCGGCACATTCATTGTTCTCCTGAATGTATCCGGTCACGCCAAGCGGTGCTCCCGATGTCTTATCGCACAAGAGCAGACATAGCCAGTGCGGGCTGCCGGGAAACCATTCAGGCAGGCGGGAGTCGAAGGCTGTCCGTACTTCCTCTTCAGTACGTGCGTCAGCGACAAAACGCATCACATCTGGGTTCTGCTGTAGCGTTAAGAAGAACGTCCAGTCATTTTCTGTCAGTGGGCGGCAGAGCAGACGTGATGTTTGCAGTACAGGCACAGGCTTATCTCCAGAATAATTTTCAATGATTGTGCGGAAGTCACTGTAAAACTTATTTATTTGCTATATGAATGTGTTCTAGTCTACATCGGCACAACGTTGCGTTTAAAAAAGATAATTACATACCATTGTGAGGCCGCACGTTTTGGGTCCTTTTAGGGAAGATGATGACCAATAGCGCGTTACAAGCGACATGTACACCCTTTGAACATTGTCTGGGGATTATCCGCCAGGCGTCGGTAGAAATATTACTGCTTCTAGGCGTACATGCTGCAGAAGGCAAAGACCCGCGGTGGTTTCTCGAACAGCTGGATCAGGCACGACTGAATCTGGGCGGCTGGGGGGCTGTCGCCAGACGGTTGCAGATGAATGATGCGCAATTGAGCCAGTTCACTCTGCGGCTACGTCATCTTCAACAGAGTGTACCCCAATATGAAAATGGCCAGGACGTCAGTGAAAACCAGCTGATTTCAGCGCTGCGCTTTGTGGCTTCTCTGGAACAATTACGCCAGCAACAGCCCATCCTGAAGTATCAAACCGAAATTGCACCTGTGGAGCCGGATGCTCAGATGCGGGCGCAGCGTCAACTTCGCGCAATAGAATTAACCCTCAAATCTCTGATTGCACGGGTATGGCCGGATCAACATCCTCTCAACAGCTTTCTGAAACAGCACTTTGGTGGTGAACGTCTGCGTCGCTGGCTAAAGTTGGGCGAAGGACGAGATGCGCTGGACGGTATGATGTTTAGCGAGCTGGCGCTGATGGTCGTCGATAAGAAATTATTCGTTCGCCACTTTACGCAGATTTTTAACGATACCTCAGTGCTCATGTCATTTGTTGAGCCGCGCATCACGCTACGCATGTTTTTGGATGATTGCCGCCTGGCTCGTAACTGCGTTATCGCGCAGCAGCCGCTGACGTCGGTACAACTGATGTTGCTGGACTACCAGTACCGACAGATAACTCATCCTGTGCAACGGGCATTTGAAGAACGGCGTACGCGCATTAATCCTGCGTCGTATCTGGAATCTGATGAGGCCATGGTCCGCCAGTTTTGGGAAACAGCAAAGCAAAAAGACGAGCAAGCGGGAGGCGATAAGCATGAAATCGCAGACAGTATTGATCCGCCGGAAAAGCGGGCCAAGCGCACGGCGGAAGAACGTGAACAGCTGATTTCCGGTATGTTGTGGGTAGCGGTCGGCGTGATGGTGCTGGCGATTTCGCTGGGTGCGTTCTGGTTATTTACTTCGCCAGCGCCACAGGCGTCTTCCGGACAGTCCGTTGAAATCGTACAAGAGAAGCCACGGCGTGATGCCCCCAGCGCACGGGAGGCGGTGACCCGAATGGGCATCACCTGGGATGCCTTTAACATGCGGGCGGCTATCGATCGCAATGACACCCGCGTGACGTCACTTTTTCTGCAGGGCGGGATGGACTGGAAGCTGGCGTGGACGGAGCAGGCGTTTTCGGCGGGCAATACTGAGGTGTTGAGACTGCTGCTGCGTTACCCTTCGCAGATGGATGAAAGCAAACCATGCCGACAGTTTATGACTACGCTCAGCCATGCGATGTCGAATGGGGCATCGCTCACTTCGCTGCATAAAAGTTATCTGCAAAGTTTTTGTTCCGTGCCTGCGGTCGTTGCGCGTCAGCAATATGATCTTGAGCAGGCCGAGCTGCGTGTTCGCGCCCAGCCAAGCCCTGAGAACAAGAAATGGCAGAAAATTCACGCCGAGCTGTACGATGCAATTAACTGAAAGCCTGATGACTCAGACCGTCAGCCGCTAGGGTTCGCCATACAAACCGATGAGTCGGCGCACCACGCCATTGGTCCAGCCAAAGCCGTCCTGCAACGGATATTCCCCGCCGCCGCCTTCGCGCGGCGCGGCGTCAGCTATGTGGTATTTTTCGATAAGTTTGTGGTGTTCCTGATAAAAGAGATTCACCGTTTTCAACCAGTTACGGGCAATTTCATCCCCGAGATGGTCGTCACCGTACAGTTTGAAGCCCTGGATCGCCATCCACTGCAGCGGCGCCCAGCCGTTGGGTTTATCCCACTGTTCACCGGTTTCATGCTCCGTGGCTAAAATGCCACCGGGCGTTAGCAGGCGACTGCGCACCGCGTTAGCAAGCCGATCGGCTTGTTCATGCGTTGCCATACCGACATACAGCGGCACAATACTGGCGGCAGAGAACAGGGCCATTTGTTCGCGCCGCCAGTCGTAATCGCGATAGCAGCCGTTTTCATCGTCCCAGAGATAGCGGTTTACCGCATCACGACGATCGCTGGCTTTCTGGCGAAAAAGTGCTTCCGTTTCTTTGTCACCTTTTAGCGCGGAAATATTGGCAATAGTGCTTTCCAGCTTGTAGAGGAATGCGTTCAGGTCAATTGGGATGAACTGCGTGGTGCGTATGCTGGCAAGGCGGCCTGCGTCGCGTAGCCAGCGCGATGAATAATCCCAGCCAGAAGCCGCGCCCGCGCGTAAATCCCGATACACTTCATTGGGCGGGCGACCCGAATGCTTGGCGGTCTCGACGTCTTCAAGCCATGATTCATCGCGTGGCGTATCACGATCGTCCCAATAGCGGTTAAGTAGAGAGCCGTCAGACATTCTGATCACGTGGCGGTAGGCCTGGTTGAGTACCAGGGAATCGGCGCCATCCATCCAGAACGCGTACTCCATTTTTAGATGATCAAGGTAACGACGCGCGCCGCGTACGCCATCCTCTTCAAACAGTTCCACCATCAGCGCAAATACCGGCGGCTGTGAGCGACTCAGATAGTAAGTGCGGTTGCCGTTCGGGATGTGACCATAGTTTTCAATCATCCAGGCAAAGTTATCTGCCATACATTTCAGCAGATCTTCGCGGCCGCTCTCTGCCAGACCCAGCATGGTAAAGTAGGAATCCCAGTAGTAGGTTTCGCTAAAACGCCCGCCTGGCACAATGTATGACTGCGGTAACGCCAGTAGCGAGGACCAGGGAATGTGATCCTGCGGCTCGCGCGTCAGCACCGGCCACAGTTGATCGATATGCTCTTTCAGCGAACTTTCCGGGTCAGAAACGTATTCGCTGGAGGGCGTTTCCGGGAGCCAGAAATGGTTCTCGACGAAGCGTCGCAGATCGAAGTCCCGATGGCGTTTAACCTTGCGATAACGAATTAAAATGTCGAGCGGGTCCATTTTGGGCGCACAATCTGGGAAGGTTTTACTATCCGCAAACAGTTTGGATGACTGGACGTGTTCGAACAGTTCGAGATAACGATCGGCAGGGGTTAACGCATCTGAAGCGGGGAGCCCTTCAATCATCTCCGGCTCAGGCTCCGCCTCAATCATTTCATCCAGCTTTAACTCGCACGGATCCATTTCATAAAGCAGATCGATGTCGATCGTCATTTCTTCAGAAGGGGCGTGGGGTAGTTTCTGGTTGAGCATAATGAGAAAGACCTCCGATGGACGTTGAAAGATTAAGGCTATTGCCCGGTCGTCAGTTAAGCGTAGACATTCGCTTCGGTGTCGGGTGAGTAAAGCGTGCGGTTGATCACGTTTTAATGCTGAGCAAAATTTAAAGAATCAGACTATCCCAATGAAAATAATGGATAATTCAAATTTCTGCATGATCTGAATATATTCCATTTTCAGAGCATTCGATTGCAACGAGGTGTGAACAGAGACAGGTAACGCCTTATCTCTATAATAGGCGCAGGCTATTCTATTGATAGTTCTCCCCCATGTAATTGCTTGATACTTATCAAAATAGTAATTCCCTCATTTCCTATGATGGTCAGGTCTGACAAAGACTGCGCATTAATTATTCTAATTTTCTGGGTCACAATAACTCACAACGGTGAGGGTAAAATAATGAAAATCATTACCCGTCTTACCGCGATTGCCATAGCTGGCATCGTGATTTGTTATTTTGGATTATCCGGTTATGTGTGGTATCACGATAATCAACGTAGCAAACAGGCTGATGTTCAGGCCTCTACGCTGGAAGAAAATAATAAGGTATTAGGATTTTTACGCGAAAAAGGATGCGATTATTGTCACACGCCTTCAGCTGAATTACCTTTCTATTCTTCTTTTCCTGTCGCTAAGCAGTTGATGAATTATGATATTCAACTGGGATACAAATCATTCAATCTTGAAGCCGTTCGTGCGGCGCTGGTCGCAGATAAACCCGTTTCGCAAAGCGACCTGAATAAAATTGAGTGGGTGATGCAGTACGACACCATGCCGCCAACGCGATATACCGCGCTGCACTGGGCCGGGAAGGTCAGCGATACGGAGCGAGCCGAGATCCTGGGCTGGATTGCGAAACAGCGTGAGCAGTATTACGCCAGTAACGATACCGCCACGCAGCATCGTAATGAACCGGTGCAGCCGATACCAGAAAGCATCCCAACCGATGCCCGCAAAGTAGCGCTTGGCTTTACGCTTTACCACGACCCGCGTATTTCAGGTGACAGCACGATTTCTTGCGCGCATTGCCACGCTCTGAATGCAGGCGGCGTGGATGGCCGGAAAACGTCGATCGGCGTAGGCGGCGCCGTTGGCCCGATTAATGCGCCGACGGTGTTTAACTCGGTCTTCAACGTTGAACAATTCTGGGATGGTCGTGCGCCAACATTGCAGGCGCAGGCAGGCGGCCCGCCGTTGAACCCTATCGAAATGGCGTCTAAATCCTGGGATGAAATTATCCAGAAACTGGATAAAGATCCGCAATTGAAGCAAGAGTTTATCGCGGTTTATCCGCAGGGATTCAGCGGGGATAATATTACCGATGCGATTGCTGAGTTTGAGAAAACGCTAATTACGCCAAATTCGCCGTTTGATAAATGGCTACGCGGCGATGAAGCAGCGTTAACTGCTCAGCAGAAACATGGCTATCAATTGTTTAAAGATAATAAGTGTGCGACCTGTCATGGCGGTATTATTTTAGGCGGGCGCTCATTTGAGCCATTGGGTTTGAAAAAGGACTTTAATTTCGGTGAGGTCACTGCCGCAGATATTGGCCGCATGAACGTCACTAATGAATTACGTGACAAGCTGCGTCAAAAAGTCCCGGGCTTGCGTAACGTTGCGCTGACCGCGCCTTATTTCCATCGCGGTGATGTGCCTACGCTCGATGGTGCGGTAAAACTGATGCTGCGTTATCAGGTGGGTAAAGAACTGCCGCAGGAAGATATCGACGATATCGTGGCGTTCCTCGAAAGCTTAAACGGCGTGTATACGCCATATATGCAGGGTAAATAAGAGAAAACCGGATGGCAAAGCACCATCCGGTTTATTTATTGCTTAACGCATGGTAACGAATTCTTCTGCCGCCGTTGGATGAATCGCAACGGTGTTATCAAAGTCTTTCTTGGTTGCGCCCATTTTCAGCGCGACCGCGAAGCCTTGCAGCATTTCATCCATTCCAAAACCAATACCGTGAATACCGACAATTTTCTCTTCCGGACCGACGCAAACCAGCTTCATGCGGCACGGCTGACGATGTGAGGTGACAGCGGTATACATCGCGGTAAATGATGATTTATACACTTTCACTTGGTCATCGCCGTGCTGTTCGCGAGCCTGCTGCTCGGTCAGGCCCACGGTGCCAATTGGCGGGTGGCTGAAGACCACGGTCGGGATGTTGCTGTAGTCCAGATGTTCGTCCGGTTTGTTGTTAAACAGACGCTCGGACAGGCGACGGCCCGCGGCAACGGCAACCGGCGTCAGTTCAACGGCACCGGTGTTGTCGCCGACGGCATAAATACCCGGCACGCTGGTGTTCTGGAATTTATCAACGACGATGTAGCCTTTTTCATTGGTTTTCACGCCGGTAACAGCCAGATTGAAGTTGTCCGTTTCTGGCTCACGACCAATCGCCCAAATCAGGCAGTCTACCGTTTCGCTACGACCATCTTCCAGTTGCAGGGTCAGGCTGCCGTCAGCGTTTTTAACAACCGCTTTTGGAATCGCGTGAGTATGCAGAGTCGGGCCTTCGGCGTTCATCACCTCAACCAACGTCTCGACGATCATCGGATCAAAACTGCGCAGCGGCGCGTGTTTACGCACGAACAGGTGAGTTTCTGCGCCCAGGCCGTTAATCACACCAGCCAGTTCAACGGCGATGTAGCCTGCGCCAACAACGGCTACACGTTTTGGCAGCGCTGGCAGCTCAAAGAAACCATTAGAATCAATACCATATTCCACGCCAGGAATGTTCGGATGGCTCGGGCGACCACCGGTGGCAATCAAAATATGATCGGCAGTAATGGTTTCACCGTTTACTTCAATGGTTTTGGCATCCACAAAGCGCGCAAAGCCTTTGATCACATCGACATTATTTTTGCCCAGCACGTTGTCGTACGAGGTATGAATACGATCGATATAAGCGGTACGCGTGGCGATCAGTTTATCCCAGTCGAACTTATTGATGGTGGTGTCGAAACCGTAATCCGGACCGTACATGTGGATCGCTTCGCGGACCTGTGCGGCATGCCACATCACTTTCTTCGGTACGCAGCCAACGTTAACGCAGGTGCCGCCTAACTCTTTGGCTTCAATCAGTGCGCATTTTTGGCCGTACATTGCTGCACGGTTAATGGAGGCAATACCGCCGCTGCCGCCGCCAATAGCGATGTAATCGTAGTGCTTGGTCATGACCGCTCCTTCATGTTCATTGTAGGGCGGAGAAGCGTTACGCCATCCGCCAAAATATTCGCGATTGTATACCTGAAATTAAAAGGTTCCACCGATGGCTGCGATTACTCCGGCACGATCCAGCTTACGGAAGTGTGTCCGGTTCCTGCGGGAACCAGCTTGCTATGTAGCCACGGCAGGATGTTGTTCATCTGCTGCTCCAGCTTCCACGGCGGGTTAATCACAATCATGCCGGACGCCGTCATGCCACGCTGATCGCTGTCCGGGCGCACCGCCAACTCAATTTGCAGAATTTTGCGGATACCGGTGTCTTCCAGATCGTGGATCATGCGCTTGATTTGTTGGCGCAGAACCACTGGATACCACAACGCATAGGTGCCGGTCGCGAAACGTTTGTAGCCTTCGTTAATACCGGTCACTACTGCCTGGTAGTCGCTTTTGATTTCGTAGGGTGGATCGATAAGGATCAACCCTCGACGGGAAACCGGCGGTAATTTTGCTTTCAGCTGCTGATAACCATCGGCTTTGGCCACGCGAGCGCGCTCATCTTTCTGGAATTCGCCGCGCAGCAGAGGGAAGTCGCTCGGGTGCAGTTCAGTTAATTGCAGACTGTCCTGTTCGCGCAGCAGCTGGCGAGCAATTAACGGAGAGCCTGGGTAGTAGCGCAACTGACCGCTACGGTTGAAGTGCTGCACTACGCCAATGTAGGGTTCCAGTTCGGCAGGCAAATCGTCCTGCTGCCAGATACGGGCGATCCCTTCCAGATATTCACCGGTACGTTCGGCATGCTCACTGCTCAGCTGATAACGGCCAGCGCCAGCATGGGTGTCCAGATAGAGAAACGGTTTTTCTTTCTCTTTGAGCGACTCGATGATCAGGCTCTGAACGGTATGTTTAAGGACGTCGGCGTGGTTGCCTGCGTGATAACTGTGGCGATAACTGAGCATGGGTAATGAAATTCCGCTGAAATGACGATTTGCCACAGTTTACAGCAGATCGGCACAGATTACCCGTAGGCCCGGTAAGCGCAGCGCTACCGGGCGTCTTTCCGTCACGGTTAGCATTGAAATCCTCTACACTTAACCCCATTGTACAAATTAATATGCACAGCGCCGGATACGCGCTTCATTCACTCTTTTCAACAGGACCGCGCTAATGACCAATCCATTGCTGACTCCCTTCGAACTGCCGCCGTTTTCTAAAATTCAGCCAGAGCACGTTGTGCCTGCCGTCACTAAGGCGTTGAACGATTGCCGTGAAAATGTTGAGCGAGTTGTTGCGCAGGGCGCGCCGTACACCTGGGAAAACCTCTGCCAGCCGTTGGCGGAAGTTGACGATGTGCTGGGGCGTATTTTCTCTCCTGTTAGCCACCTGAACTCGGTGAAAAACAGCCCGGAACTGCGAGAAGCCTACGAACAAACGCTGCCGCTGCTGTCTGAATACAGCACCTGGGTTGGACAACATGAAGGCCTGTACAAAGCGTACCGCGATCTGCGTGATGGCGATCATTACGCCACTCTGAACACTGCACAGAAAAAAGCGGTTGATAACGCGCTGCGCGATTTTGAGCTTTCTGGTATTGGTCTGCCGAAGGAAAAACAGCAGCGCTATGGTGAGATCGCTACCCGCCTGTCTGAGCTCGGCAACCTGTACAGCAATAACGTCCTCGATGCTACGATGGGCTGGACTAAGCTGGTGACCGACGAAGCGGAACTTGCCGGGATGCCGGAAAGCGCGCTGGCCGCCGCAAAAGCTCAGGCTGAAGCCAAAGAGCAGGAAGGCTATCTGTTAACGCTGGACATCCCAAGCTACCTGCCGGTGATGACCTACTGTGATAACCAGGGGCTGCGTGAAGAGATGTATCGCGCTTACTCCACGCGCGCGTCTGACCAGGGGCCAAACGCGGGCAAATGGGACAACAGCCCGATAATGGAAGAGATCCTCGCGCTGCGCCACGAGCTGGCACAGCTGCTGGGCTTTGAAAGCTACGCCTTTAAATCTCTGGCTACCAAAATGGCGGAGAACCCGCAGCAGGTACTCGACTTCCTGACCGACCTGGCGAAACGTGCCCGTCCGCAGGGTGAGAAAGAACTGGCTCAGCTGCGCGCCTTCGCGAAAGCGGAATTTGGTGTTGATGAGCTGCAGCCGTGGGATATCGCTTACTACAGCGAGAAACAAAAACAGCATCTCTACAGCATCAGCGACGAGCAGCTGCGTCCTTACTTCCCGGAAAACAAAGCCGTTAACGGCCTGTTTGAAGTGGTTAAACGTATTTATGGCATCACCGCCAAAGAGCGCACCGATGTTGACGTCTGGCATCCGGAAGTTCGTTTCTTCGAGCTGTACGACGAAAACAACGAGCTGCGCGGCAGCTTCTATCTTGATCTGTATGCCCGTGAACACAAACGCGGTGGGGCGTGGATGGACGACTGTGTCGGCCAGATGCGTAAGACAGACGGCACATTGCAAAAGCCGGTCGCTTACCTGACCTGTAACTTTAACCGTCCGGTGAACGGTAAACCTGCGCTGTTTACCCACGATGAAGTGATCACCCTGTTCCACGAGTTCGGCCACGGTCTGCACCATATGCTGACCCGTGTCGAAACCGCGGGCGTTTCCGGTATCAACGGTGTGCCATGGGATGCGGTCGAACTGCCGAGCCAGTTTATGGAAAACTGGTGTTGGGAGCCGGAAGCGTTGGCGTTTATCTCTGGTCACTTTGAGACCGGTGAACCGCTGCCGAAGGAACTGCTGGATAAAATGCTGGCGGCGAAAAACTACCAGGCAGCGCTGTTTATTCTGCGTCAACTGGAGTTCGGTCTGTTTGATTTCCGTCTGCACGCGGAGTTTAACCCGCAGCAAGGGGCTAAAATCCTCGAGACGCTGGCGGAAATTAAAAAACAGGTCGCCGTGGTGCCGGGCCCAACGTGGGGCCGCTTCCCGCATGCCTTCAGCCATATTTTTGCTGGTGGCTATGCAGCGGGTTACTACAGCTATCTGTGGGCAGACGTACTGGCGGCAGATGCCTTCTCTCGCTTCGAAGATGAAGGGATTTTCAACCGTCAGACCGGACAATCGTTCCTCGATAATATCCTTACCCGTGGCGGTTCTGAAGAGCCGATGGAACTGTTCAAGCGCTTCCGTGGCCGCGAGCCGCAGCTGGATGCAATGCTGGAGCATTACGGGATCAAAGGCTGATTATTCACGTGAAAATCTGCTTAGTAGATGAAACAGGCGCCGGAGACGGCGCCTTATCTGTTCTTGCCGCCCGCTGGGGACTGGAACACGATGAAGATAACCTGATGGCGCTGGTGATGACGCCGGAACATCTGGAACTGCGCAAACGTGATGAACCCAAACTCGGTGGTATCTTCGTGGATTTCGTGGGCGGTGCGATGGCCCATCGGCGCAAATTTGGCGGTGGACGCGGTGAAGCGGTGGCGAAGGCGGTTGGCATTAAAGGCGATTACCTGCCGGATGTGGTCGATGCGACAGCTGGGCTGGGGCGCGATGCGTTTGTACTGGCCTCGGTAGGCTGCCGCGTACGAATGCTGGAACGTAATCCGGTGGTTGCGGCACTGCTTGATGATGGCCTGGCGCGCGGCTATGCCGACCCGGAAATCGGTCCGTGGCTGCAGGAACGTTTACAGCTGATCCATGCGTCGAGTCTGACGGCGTTAACCGATATCACGCCGCGCCCGCAGGTGGTGTACCTCGATCCGATGTTTCCACATAAGCAGAAAAGCGCGCTGGTGAAAAAAGAAATGCGGGTGTTTCAGTCATTGGTGGGGCCGGATTTAGATGCGGATGGGCTGCTGGAGCCTGCGCGTCAGTTGGCCACCAAACGTGTGGTGGTGAAGCGCCCAGATTACGCGCCGCCGCTGGCGGATGTCGCCACGCCGAACGCGGTTGTGACGAAAGGGCATCGGTTTGATATCTACGCTGGGACAGCATAGTTTGTAGGTCTGTGCGCTGTGCTGCCTGATGCGTTGTGCTTATCAGGTCTACGGCAGCGTGTCTTTGTAGGCCGGATAAGGCGTTAGCCGCATCCGGCATTATCCATTAAACAAACGGTGCCAGCGGGTCGGCAATCTCAAATGCTACTGCTCGGTCTGCTTTCGGTGGGTAAATCAGCTCGCTGACAATCGACACCTTCAGCTTCTTCGCTTCTGCGCGCGTCAGTTTTACCTGCTGATCCCATCCTTCGCTATACACCGCACCCCAGGCACCAAGATCCAGGCAGGTGACGTAGTTTTCCTGACGATATGGCAGTGGTGTTACGTTTAACAGGTCTGCCGCAGCGTTATTACCGGCAAATTTACCCAACAAAATCGCGTGCTGACAGGTCATTAACGCATGGTTGCCTTTGTCGTCGGTGGCGGCATAGGCCACATCGCCAGTGGCGTAGATATCATCGTGACCCACAACCTGCAGATTGGTATTCACATGCAGACGGCCCTGGCGATCGCGCGGGGCATTAATCTGTGCTGTCAGGCTATTGGCCTGTACGCCGACGGTCCAGATAACCGTTTGAGAGGCAATCACCTGCCCATTTTTCAGCGTGACGCCGGAGGCATCCACGCTTTCTACTTCCGCATTGACCAGCCACTCGACGCCCAGTTCAGCAGAGGCTTCGATAATCACGTCACGTAATTCCTGGCTCCAGCGTCCGCCTGGCTGAGCACCGCGTTCAACTACGACAACTCTGGTCTTAGCATCAGCACCCAATATTTCGCGCAAACGACCCGGTAATTCCAGCGCCATCTCTATCCCGGTGAAACCACCACCACAGACCACCACGGTATTGCGAGCCTCACTTTCCGGTTGTAATGCCAGATTGTTAATGTGCTGCTCCAGTACGGCGGCGCTTTCGAGTTGGTCGAGGTCAAACGCGTGCGCGGCGGCACCGGCGACGGCGTCGCGGTTTACATGACTTCCGCTGGCGAGCACCAGGCGGTCATAGCGACGCAGATGAGTGTCACCGTTGGCATCTTTCCAGCTCACCTCTTTAGAGTCCGGGAGGATTTGCTCGACGTGACCTTGCAGGAAGTTGACGCCGGTAACGTCAAACAACGGTTGCAGTGGTGCGACCAGCGTATGAACGGCGCTTTCATAAAATCGTGGGCGGACACGCAGCTCCGGCTGTGGCGCAATTACTGTAATATCAATTGCCTGCTGATGTTTATCCGCTAGTCGTGCGGCGCTTAATGCTGCCCACATACCGGCAAAGCCGGCGCCCACGATCAGAATTTGTTTACGCATTGGGGTTTTCTCACTGGTGACTACGAATTATTTACTCGGATTTTATTTGTCGTAGTTATGAATTGCAATGCGATCGAGATCCTTTTTGCCTCAAAGAGCGATGTTTTTTGATTATCTGTTTGATAAATATGTATTTAAAGTTATGTTTTGAAAAGGGGTTACTTTGCTGTCTGGAATGAATGAGATGAAAAAGCTACAATAAACTCAGATTCATTTTGGCTGAGATAAGAGAATGGCATTCTACAGTTCGGGAGTTGAGTACGGCATTCATAGCCTGATGTGTATGGTCGACAGTAAGGGCGACGCGCGGGATATGAGCGTGCGGGAAATAGCCGAACTGCAAAGCGTACCGTATGACTATCTGGCAAAAATTTTCACCCGTCTGTCCAAAGCGGGTCTGGTGCGCAGCATTGAAGGCAAAGGTGGCGGTTTCCAGTTAGCTAAACCCGCTGAACACATCACGGTGCTGGATGTGGTGAATGCTATTGATGGCGATAAGCGCATCTTTGAGTGTCGTGAAATTCGCCAGCGGCTGGCGGTATTTGAGGAACATCCACCGGAGTGGGCCTGTGAAGGCATTTGTGGCGTGCGTTCGGTAATGGACATGGCCCAGCAGCGAATGGAAGAAGCGCTCGGCCAGCATACGATTCTGGACTTGGCGCGCAAAATGTACCGCAAAGCGCCGGACACTTTTGTGGTAGAAGTGCAGGAGTGGATAGACGCGCGTAAAGGGTAGTGAGTGAAAATGCCCGATAGCGCAAGGCGACCGGGCATGTTGAATGTAGGCCAGACAGGGGCAATAGCCGCCATCCGGCACTGAAGGTTATTGCTCGGTGCTCGGCGTATTAATCATGCGGTTCAGCCATGGCACCATAATCGCCATCACGACCGTTACGGCCAGGGTGACAAGGCCAATCTTACTGAAGACGTTGGTATAGATAGGCAGCGTTTGCAGCGGGTCGGTGATGTTCTCTGGTACGGCGGTGAACGTAGCGACATAACCCCCCATCAGGAAGGCCGCGGCCTGCGTCAGGAACCACATCCCAAGAATGAAGCCCATCAGATGTTGTGGCACGAGAGCAGCGACCATAGCCAGTCCCAGGGCGCTAATCAGCAGTTCACCCAGGCTCTGGAACAGATACACCAGCACGATAAACCACGGCGACGTCAGCCCTTGTGCATCGGCAAACCACATCCCGGCAGCGGCGGCCGTCAGGAAGCCCAATGAGCACAGGAACATACCGAGCGTAAATTTCATCGGCATGGTCAGGTCTTTGCCTTTGTTGCCCAGACGGGTATAGATTGCGGCCAGTACCGGACTCGCCAGTACCACCCAGAACGGGTTCAGCGCCTGGAAGCTCACCGGGTTGATGGCGAAACCAAGAATTTCATGGTGTACGTTATTGATCGCAAAGAAGTTCAGCGATGTCGGCATCTGCGCGTACAGCACGTAGAACACCACCGCTTCCAGCATCAGGATAAAGGCCACGAACATCTTGTTGCGCCCGGTTTTATCCAGTTTGAATGCCTGACGGAAGAAGATGATGGTCACGACAATCGACAGGACGATCAGCACCAGGTTGGCAATCTGCACGTTGTGCATCAGCCAGGCGCAGATAAATACCATCACTACCGTACCGGCCAGCACGTACAGCAGGTTACGGAAGTTCAGTGGCTTATGGTCTGGCTCAGAGCCGATATTTTTCACCATTCCGCGGCAGGCAAAGTAGACCAGCAGCGCGACGATTAGTCCGGCTCCGCACAGGTTGTAAGTCACAGCGTAGCCAAACTTATCGGCAATCACCGGCGCCAGCGACAGTGACAGCAGCGAACCGATGTTAATCGACATATAAAACAGGGTGAAAGCACCGTCCAGACGGGCGTCTTTCGGGGGATAGCATTTTGACAGCAGGCTTGCCGGGTTGGCTTTAAATAGCCCGTTACCAACGGCAATGGTACCCAAAGCAATAAAGATTAGATCCGGCTTAAGCAGCGACATTCCGGTCATGAAGTAGCCGATTGCCAGCACAATGGCACCGAGTACCAGCGTGCGCTTGGTGCCTAACAGGTGGTCGCCGACGTAGCCGCCGATCGAGATCAGGCCGTAAACCAGTGCGGCAAAGGCACCAAAGGTGACAAATGCCTGTTCTTGTGAAAATCCGAGCTGCTTAACAAAAAATACCGCCAGGATGCCCTGTACGCCGTAATAGCCAAATCGTTCCCATAATTCCACAAAGAAGATCATGAAGAACGGACGAGGTTGCTGCAGCAAGCCCGTAGGTGCAGTTTTATTCATATTCCATCGCCTTTCAAAGCCATCCCGAAAAGTATGAACGCGTATGCTTAAACGCGCCGAAAAAGTCTTATTTTGTTATAGACTGCGGTTATTGGCCGCAAGGGTAGAGTATTATAGAGATGGTTTTCGATCCAATTAGTTGATCACACTAATTATGATTTATTAGCTGGATGGATGTACTAATTGTGACCGAATGATAAAAACAAAAACGCCCGCAAAGGCGGGCGTTTACAGGCTTAACGACTTGCAGTGGGCCGGGTTAACTTCCGGCGGCAAGCATTTTATGCTTCTTCGTCGTCACGCAGCGGAACAATCAACATGTCGACGTGGACGGTGTTGATCAGTTGGCGCGCGGAGGACATCAGTTTGCTCCAGAAATCCTGGTGGTGACCACAGACGACCAGATCCATGTCGTATTTTTTGATGGCATCAACCAGAACCTGACCCAGGTCGCCGCTACCGCTCAGGGTTTCGGTGATAGGGTAGCCTGCATTGGTGGACAGCTCGGTTAACGCGTGGTGGGTTTCTTCAGAAATGCGTTTCTGCATGTCGCCCAGATTCACGTCGATAAGCCCGGTGTACAGGTCAGAATAGTTTACGTCAACGTGGATAAGGGAGACTTTAGCATTGTAAGGTCGCGCCATAGAAACCGCTTTTTCAACCAGAACTTTGCTTTCCGGAGAAAGATCAACCGCGATAAGAATGTGTTTATAAGCCATAGTGTTACTCCTTCCATAAGTTGTCGATGACTAGCCTGCTGGCGTTATATGCCGCCGCGTCATCCGCGTCCTGCGAACCTTGTGCGCGGGGCTAGCCCAGTCGTAAAAACGTACCATATAAGGACTATCCTTACATTATAGCGACCAGGATAATCCGTCAATCCGCCTTGCTTGCCAAATAGTTAAACAAATTTTTTAGTTAATTGCATTGATAGCGATTAACCTTATGGCAAAAAAATTAACTAATCTCCTACACTATCTAAAGAGGCGTTCGGATGCGTGATACTAACACGAACGGTTTCGGCTGCACTCTTCATTGAATGGTTTGGCAGGGTATCGGGGAGCGGTAGTCCCGGAAAGGAGTTCCGTGGGCGGGTCGCCGGGGAGGAGGTATGATAAGCACCATTGCATTATTCTGGGCTTTATGTGTCGTTTGCATTGTTAATATGGCGCGCTATTTTTCTTCGCTACGCGCACTGTTAGTGGTACTTCGTGGTTGCGATCCATTACTTTACCAGTATGTAGATGGAGGGGGCTTTTTTACCTCGCATGGGCAACCGAACAAGCAGATGCGTCTGGTGTGGTATATCTACGCTCAGCGTTACCGCGATCATCATGATGATGAATTTATTCGCCGCTGTGAGCGGGTTCGCGGTCAGTTCATTCTCACCAGCGCGCTATGTGGCCTGGTGCTAATCAGCATGGTTGCGCTGATTATCTGGCACTGATTCCAACAACAGATACAAAAAAAGCGGGTCAGCTTCCTGACCCGCTTTTTTACCGTGCATTCGCTTAGATAAGCTTCAGGGACAGCCAGTAAAGCACCCCGGAAAGAATAATCGCAGCCGGCAGGGTGAAGACCCAGGCCATCAGAATGCTGGTTACCGTTTTACGCTGCAATCCGCCGCCATCAACAACCATCGTCCCCGCAACGGAAGAAGAGAGAACGTGGGTGGTGGAAACGGGCATACCGGTGTAGCTGGCGAGGCCGATAGAGACTGCGGCGGTCATCTGCGCCGACATCCCCTGGGCATAAGTCATGCCTTTCTTACCGATTTTCTCGCCGATGGTGGTGGCAACGCGACGCCAGCCAATCATCGTACCAATACCCAGCGCCAGTGCGACGGCCATAATGATCCAGATAGGCGCGTACTCAATGGTGCTCAGCATGTCAGCTTTCAGTTTTTTCAGCAGACGCTGATCGTCAGCGCTTACGCCAGGCAGCTTAACCACTTTATCGGTGGTATCAGAGATGCACAGCATAATACGGCGCAGCTGACCACGCTGTTCGACGCTTAACTTGTCATAGGTTTCCAGGTTCGCCAGCATACCTTTCGCACGTTCCAGCGCGTTGATTGTATTCGCCGGGTGGCAATGGAACTCTGTCGTCGTCGCGGGGGCCGCGTCCGTCGGGGACGGAATCAGCTGGTCTACGCCTGTGGCCTGTTTAAGCAGGTCAGGGCGCTGCTGGAAGAAGACTTCGACGTTATTGATTGCATCACGGGTACGGGTAATCTCGTAACCGGAAGCATTCATATTCACCACGAAGCCTGCAGGCGCTACGCCAATCAGCACCAGCATCACCAGACCAATGCCTTTCTGCCCGTCGTTAGCGCCATGAGAGAACGCTACGCCGATAGCGGAGAGGATCAGTGCAATACGGGTCCAGAACGGCGGCTTTTTCTTGCCATCTTTCTTTTCACGTTCTGCTGGCGTCAGGTGGATACGGGCACGTTTTTTTGTACCGCTCCAGTAACGACGCAGAATGAAAATAAGACCGCCTGCAACCACCAGACCAACAATTGGCGAGATGATAAGCGAAGCAAAAATACCGATAACTTTCGGAATGTTAAGTGCGTCCACCACCGAGGTGCCGGTCATCAGTGCATTGGTTAAACCAATACCGATAATGGCGCCAATCAGCGTGTGGGAGCTGGATGCAGGTAAACCAAAGTACCAGGTACCCAGGTTCCAGATAATTGCCGCCAGCAGCATGGAGAACACCATGGCAAGGCCATGTGACGATCCCATATTAAGCAGCAGATCCGTTGGTAGCATATGCACGATGGCATATGCCACGCTGAGACCACCCAGCAAAACACCAAAGAAGTTGAACAACGCAGCCATGACCACCGCCAATTGCGAACGCATTGCACGGGTATAGATCACGGTTGCGACAGCATTGGCTGTGTCATGGAAGCCGTTAATTGCTTCGTAGAACAGCACAAAAGCCAGAGCAAGCAATAGTAAAAGCCCGGTATGTAAATCCAGGCCAGCAAACAAATGTAGCATAGGACGTTACGCCATTTTGAGGACATGAACGCGGCGCATTATCAGTGACTTTGGCGGCGCGGGCAAAGTGAAATATAGAGTTTTTTTGATTTGTCTCCTGCTTTGTTTTACACCACTAAAGAATTATCCTATATATTTCAGTTAAATACACTTTATCGGTAGTTTGGTGCTGGTGCGACCACTGAGGAATCTTTACAATTCACACCCGCTTTTTAGAGAGGATCGCAACGTGGAAAGGTTTGATACCGTTATTATAGGCGCTGGCGCAGCGGGTATGTTTTGTGCCGCGCAGGCAGGACAAGCAGGTAGTCGAGTACTGCTGATTGATAATGGTAAAAAGCCAGGGCGCAAGATTCTCATGTCTGGCGGGGGACGCTGCAACTTTACCAATCTTTATGTCGAACCGGCCGCCTATTTGAGCCAAAACCCCCATTTTTGCAAATCGGCACTTGCGCGTTACACGCAGTGGGATTTTATCGACCTGGTGGGCAAACACGGTATTGCCTGGCATGAAAAAACGCTGGGTCAGCTGTTCTGCGATGATTCCGCTCAGCAAATTGTCGATATGCTGGTAGACGAGTGTGAAAAAGGTAACGTAACTATGCGGTTACGGAGCGAAGTCCTGAGCGTGGTGCAGGATGATGAAGGTTTCACCCTCGAACTGAATGGCATGACGGTCGGCACGAAAAAACTGGTTATCGCTTCAGGTGGGCTTTCCATGCCGGGTCTGGGGGCAACGCCGTTTGGTTATAAAATTGCCGAACAGTTTGGTCTGAAGGTGTTGCCAACGCGCGCGGGACTGGTGCCCTTTACGTTGCATAAGCCACTGCTGGAGCAGCTTCAGGTGCTCTCTGGCGTGTCGGTCTCCTCCGTTATCACCGCCGAAGACGGCACCGTATTTCGTGAAAATCTGCTCTTTACACACCGAGGACTTTCGGGCCCAGCTGTTTTGCAGATTTCCAGTTTTTGGCAGCCAGGCGAATTTGTCAGCATTAATTTGTTGCCGGATGTTGACCTCGCAAGCTTCCTCGACGAACAACGTAGCGCACACCCTAACCAGAGCTTAAAGAACACGTTAGCGATGCAGTTGCCAAAGCGCCTGGTGGAATGTTTACAGCAGTTAGGGCAAATCCCAGATGTTTCGCTGAAGCAGCTTAACATGCGCGATCAGCAAACGCTGGTTGAGACGCTGACCGAGTGGCGGGTACAGCCGAACGGTACGGAAGGGTATCGTACCGCTGAAGTCACGTTGGGCGGCGTCGATACCAACGAGCTGTCATCGCGCACGATGGAAGCCCGCAAAGTGCCAGGGCTCTACTTTATCGGCGAAGTGATGGACGTCACCGGCTGGTTGGGAGGCTATAACTTCCAGTGGGCGTGGTCGAGTGCCTGGGCATGCGCACAGGATTTGGTATCTGGTGAGTGAATTTGTTTACCTCTGTTACAAGGAACTGACTCAGGCATGCGTTTCTTAACTCCGGGAATGATAAGATAAATCAGTTAAAAATCGTACACAGAAGGGAACGGGATGCACATGGTTATTCCTGAGGTAAAACAGGAGCGGCTCTATCAAAAGATAGCCAATCTCATCATTAAGCTCATCAACGATAGTATTTTTCCGCCGGGAAGCTTCTTGCCCCCTGAACGTGAACTGGCGAAGCAACTTGGCGTGAGTCGGGCATCGCTCAGAGAAGCGTTGATTGTGCTTGAGATCTCAGGGTGGATCACCATCCAGTCCGGTAATGGCGTGATTGTTACTGATAAAAAGCATTCTGCCAGTGATTATACGGTTGAAGAAATCCTCTATTCACGTGAGTTAGTCGACAGCCATTGTGCGCGTCTTGCTGCCCAGGCCGGGAAAGATGAGCTAATTAGCCAGCTTGAAGCGCTGCACCTCAGCATGGAAAAAGCCATTAGTGAAAACAATGTCCACGGTTTTTACTCTCTCGATAAGCTATTCCATTTAACGGTATCTGAAGCCAGTCAGAACCGCGTTTTGCTCGATATGTCGCGTATGTTGTGGGAGCAACGCGTTAACATCCCGTATGCCGGACTGGACAAACGCTCCGGCAACCGGGATGTGTTAACCAGTATGAATCAGCAACATAAAGCAATTGTGGATGCGATTCGCCAGGCGGATGCTGACGGCGCTTATCAAAAATCTCTGGAACATCTGGCTTACGTCAGGCAGATCGTGGGTCTTTGAAACAATAAGCGTTAATAACTCAGAGCGGCTACCGCTGCACGCGCGCCTAAGCTGTGCAATTGCTGACAGGCAGCGGTGACATGCTCAACAAAGTCGGTGTTATCGCGCAGATCCCGCCCAAAGATGGTGTCAATTGCCAGTAGTGCCCTGACACGCTCCCCAGTTGATGGATAGTGCTGATAAATAGCCCTAAACTGTTCCGCCAAAGGATCGACCACTTCAATTGGATTGCCTTTTTCATCTATACCACTGACGTAGCGTATCCAGCCTGCAACGCCCAGAGCCAGGCGACGGTAGTTGTCTCCTTGTTCAAGATGAAGCCGAATGGGGTCCAGCAAGCGTTGCGGTAATTTCTGACTGCCATCCATAGCAATTTGCCAGGTTCGGTGCTTCAACGATGGATTGCTAAACCTTGCGATCAGCAACTCCGCATAACCTGCCAGGTCTGTACCTTCAGGCATCGACAGCGTTGGAGCCTGTTCATCAAGCATTAACGCCAGCGCAGCGTTGCGATACGCCGGGTTTGTCATCGTATCGGCAATCGTCTCGTAGCCACCCAGATAACCAAGGTATGCGAGGAAAGAGTGACTGCCGTTGAGCATACGCAGCTTCATCATTTCAAACGGCACTACATCTTCCACAAACTGCGCGCCAACCCGATCCCAGTCCGGACGACCATTAACAAAGTTATCTTCGATAACCCACTGGCGGAACGGCTCGCAGGCAATGGCACAGGGATCGTACACGCCAAGCTGCCCGGCGATTTGCGCTAATGCCTCATCCGTTGCCGCTGGGACAATGCGGTCCACCATCGTACAAGGAAACGTAACATGCGCGGCTATCCAATCGGCCAGTTGCGGGTCGCGGGTCGCTGCCAGCCCCAGGACAGCTGCTTTCGCGACATGGCCGTTCTCTCGCACGTTGTCGCAGGAAAGCACGGTAAAGGCCTTTAATCCCTGCTTGCGACGCAATGCCAGAGCTTCGACAATATAGCCAATCGCCGATTTTGGTGACTGCGGGTTTACAATGTCATGCTGGATAAACGGGTGATTCAGATCCAGTTCGCCGCTGGCGGGATCGGTACAATAACCTTTCTCGGTAATCGTCAGTGAAACAATGGCGGTTTCCGGGCGCGCCATTGCGCGGATAATTGCATCTCCGCCATCGAATTCTGGATGCAGAGCTTCGTTCATCGAACCGATGATTTTAAGTTCTGTATTTTGCGCCCCACGCTCGGCAACGGTATAAAGCAGATCCTGCGCCTTTAGATTTTGAATTAGCGTGGCATCGTTTCCGGGCATCAGGTTAACCTCGCAGATACCCCAGTCGCTATCGCTGCTTTCCAGCAGATGATGGGTATAAAGTGCCTGGTGGGCTCGGTGAAAGGCCCCACAGCCAAGATGTACGATTCGAGAAACCAGGCGTGAACGATCCCAGCATGGGCGCGGGGTGGAAATCTGAGCGTTGGCGAGATTTTGTTCCATGACAACCTCCTGTCATTGAAGATCTTCTTTGATGATGTGCTATCAAAGACCGGTCCTGACGGAATGAAAAACCGCATAGCGATGGACACCATGCGGCAATAATCTGATTAACTGAAAAAGGCGCGCCGGATAGCCAGCTCAACACCACGTACTTCAGCCAGACCTTTCAGACGCCCAATAGCGGAATAACCGGGATTGGTTTTCTTTTTCAGATCGTCAAGCATCTGGTGACCATGGTCTGGTCGCATGGGGATCAAGACGGCGTTACCATCATTTTTACGGCGCTCTTCTTCTTCGACTATCGCTTTCACCACGTTGTACATATCGACATCACCGGAAAGATGTGCCGCTTCATGGAAGGTTTTGGGATTATCTTCGCGTTGCGTGGAGCGCAGATGGGTAAAGTAAATCCGTGGGCCGAACTGTTTAATCATATCTACCAGATCGTTGTCTGCGCGCACCCCATAAGAGCCTGTACACATTGTGAAGCCATTCGCCATACTGTTGACGGTTTCCACCATCCACTGCATATCTTCGATGGTGGAGACAATACGCGGCAGACCAAGAATTGGGCGCGGCGGATCGTCTGGGTGCACGGCCATGCGTACGCCAACCTCTTCCGCAACCGGGATGATAGCCCGCAGGAAAAAGGCAAAGTGCTCGCGCAGGGCCGCTTTGTCGATATTTTGATAAGTCGCCAGGTGGCTACGGAATTGGTCCAACGTGTAACCTTCTTCGGCGCCTGGCAGACCGGCAATAATGTTTCGTGTCAGCCGCGCCTTGTCCTCTTCGCTCATGGTGGCGAAACGCTCACCCACTTGAGCTATCTCATCCGCGGTGTAATCTGCTTCGGCTCCCGGACGTTTGAGAATATGCAGCTCAAAGGCGGCAAACTCAATCTGGTCAAAGCGCAGGGCTTTTGAGCCATCGGGCAATTCATATTCCAGATCTGTGCGCGTCCAGTCCAGAACCGGCATGAAGTTGTAACACACGGTATAGATGCCACATTGGGCAAGATTACGCAGCGTCTGCTGATAATTGCTAATCCAGAGATCGTATTGCCCCGTATGGGTCTTGATATCTTCATGAATCGGCACGCTTTCCACGACGGACCAGACCAGACCGGCTTTCTCTACGATCTCTTTGCGTTTGAGAATTTCTTCTACGGACCAGATTTCACCGTTTGAAATATGATGAAGCGCTGTTACTACGCCGGTTGCTCCGGCCTGACGAACATCGGACAACGACACGGGATCGTTCGGGCCATACCAACGCCAGGTTTGTTCCATTGTTTTATCTCCTGGGAAAATTAATGAAAGGTCGCATTGATCTTCAGATAGCGTTCCGGGTATTGATCGAGTTCTTTTACAGCGGCAGGAACCTCATCAATACTCACTACTTTGCTGACAACATCCGCAGGATTGATGTTCAGCGTTGCAAGCATCTGTAACGCTTCTTCAAACTCGCCTGCGCTGGTGCGGGATCCGCGAAGATCCAGTTCCTTAAACGTGATCAGATTGGTGGGTAACGATGTTTCCTGTTTTGGCCAGCCGGTGAAGGCAATACGACCAGCAAAAGAGGCCAGATCCAGCGTTTCGCGAATCGCGCTGTTAGCGCCAGAGGCTTCAACCACGACCTGGGCCATCGTGCCCTGCGTAATATCTTTTATCGCGTCAACAACCTGCGTATTCGAGGGATTGATAACGTACGGGACGCCTAGCGATTTGGCATACTGGAGTCTTTCTTCCACGATATCGATCAGGATAGGTGTCGCGCCATAACGTAATGCGCTCAGTGCCGCCATCAGACCTATCGCACCCGCCCCAATGATGGCGATATGTTCCCCTGCGGTGAGTTTGGCCCGATGTAGCGCATGTAGCGCAATGGTCAGCGGTTCTGCCAGCGGAGCCATCTCGGAGGCTACGTCATCAGGGATTTTGTGAATCAAATGCGCAGGGTGAGCAACCACCTCCTGCATTGCACCATCAATATGTACGCCAATTACTTTTAGATTCTCACAACAATTTGTTCTGCCTACCGAGCAGGGATAACAGTGACCACAATAGATATAAGGGTCAACAATTACGCGGTCTCCTTCTTTTATGTTGGCCGGCATACCATTGCCTTCTTTAATAACAACGCCGGTAACTTCGTGGCCAATAATACGTGGGTAGGTTACTAAAGGATTAGTTCCGCGAAATGCACCAATATCAGAACCACATATTCCGGCAGCATCAACTTTAATCAGCACTTCATTATCTTTCTTTTCAGGATAATCAACCCAGCGGGTTTCAATTTCACCGGGTTTATTGATGTAAACAGCTTTGACTTTCATTTTCTTTCAATCCTTTATTTTTGACAAATACGAATACCAGGCAGCTGGAAACAATCGCAATAGCACCAGCAAGATAGAATGCGTAATCATATTTACCGCTGAACTGAACGATGAATCCGGTGACCAGCGGGCCAATGATCCCGGAAATATTCGCTAGCCCATGCATGGCTCCGCCGACGCTACCAACTTTATCTTTATGCACTACATCCTGAATAACAGCCCAGTAAATTGGCCCGGTCAGATACAGCAGGAAGAGCGAGACAGACATCAGTCCAACGGCGCTGCTGATGGTGGTGACTGTGCCTGAAACACCAACACAAATCGCCGCACCAGCCAGGCACACGCCGAGAATAAGACGTCGAGAAAGCAGGGCATTTCCTGTAACGCGATAGATATAATCAGAACATACGCCGCCCAGAACCATACCGATTGCGCCTATCACCCACGGGATCACGGTTGCAATACTAATTTCTTTAATATCAAGATGTAATGAGTGATTCAGGTAGCTTGGAAACCATGTCAGGAAGAAAAAGAGTATGTAGTTATAGCTAAAGAAGGCCAGCGTCGTTGCCCACACCATCGGCTGTTTCATGTAGTAGCCAAGAGAAGGCATTGCTTTACCGTCATCCGCTAAAATAATGTCGTCATGGTTTTCAAAATCGACACGCTCTTCCGGGGCAAGGTGTTTACTTTTGGAGGGTTTATCACTGGCAATGAAGTACCAGAGAATGACCCAGGCTAAACCAAACAGGAAAATAATCCCAAATGCCGGACGCCAGCCTAATGAAAGTGCCAACAGGCCAACGACCGGACCAGAAATTGCACCACCTAACGGTGAACCGGCGCTAAAAATACCAATCGCAGTGGCTGATTCTTTACGCGAAATCCAGTTATTGATGATTTTATTGCCGGCTGCGCTAACTGGTCCTTCGGCCATGCCAAATAATACGCGTACGGCCAGCATAGTCCATAAACCGGTAACTAAACTGGTCATCCCACAAAATACTGACCAAAGTAATGCGGCGACCAAAAATACTGTCTTAGGACCAAACTTGTCGCTGGCCCAGCCACCGATAAAGTTAAACAGTGCGTAGCCAACAAAGAATGCGCTGAAAATCATACCCATTTCAGCGGCATTAAATCCTAATTCCTTTTCAATGAGTGGAGCGGTGATCGACAATGCTGAACGATCCATATAGTTAAGCATGTAAACTATAAATAGAAGAAAAACGATAAGCCATCCCATTGTTTTTCTTTTCATGATATATCCTCTTATTGTGGTCTAGCGGCCTGACCACAATATTTAAATCCTATTTTAAGATCACCATCATTTTGATGTGAATGTGATCGACATAACGAAAATCAATGTGGAAAATAACGATAAGTAAAGAGAGTTAATCGTAATCTAATGAATTTAAATGACTTTATTTGTACCTTGGTAATTTGTGATAGATCTAATCGTATACTCAAGTCTATTTATTGCGGGTTTGCATTAACGATGCGCCGAGGAAACGACGTATGTTCAGCATAGGTCTGGTATTAGCGCTGAGGGGATGTCCAGCCATCGCATAGAGGCATGCAGGCATCAGCCAGAAATGCCACGGCAAACGTTGTTAATGTAATCATTTGTTAACAATTGTGCTACATATCACAAAATCAAAGTCAACCGGTAAAGTCGCTTTGACACGCTTTCCGTTACCTTCTAGAGTGGAAAAATACAGATTTTAGATAAGAGACTATCTGTGAAATTAAGATGGTCTCTTATTGCATTTTTTTAGCTAATGGCGACCTTCTTCCGAATATTATGAAGGGGAAAGCCATGTCCGCATGCTCATTCTCGAATCCGATAAAAATCCGTGGTGTTGATGATGTTATTCATTGCATCGACTCACGCGGAAAAATCAATGGCAGAGCCGGTGTTATTTGGTGGTTAGCGCTAGGTGGCCTGTTTCTTGACGCTTTTTCAAATTCAGCCCTCAGCGCTGGATTAAATCCAATGACCCGCAATTTAAATCTGAGCGCGACCGAAGTTGCGCTGCTGACCTCATTTTCATCGTGGGTTGCCATATTATTTAACCCCATCGGCGGCTGGATTGCCGATCGCTGGGGGCGTGTTCCACCGCTGATTATTGCCAAAATAATGGCGGTGATCGGTGCGTTGCTGGTGATGTCGTCCTCCAGTTTCAGCACTATTATCATAGGCCGCTTCTTCGTTGGCGTCTCTTACGGAATGGATTTTGCCGTGGCCATGGCGATGTTAGCGGAGTTCACCCCGGTGAAACTAAAAAGCCGTTTAAACACCTGGCAAGGGGTGTGGTATGTCGCTGTGTGTTTAAACCTGGCATTGGCGTTGATGTTTTATTCCTGGGATGTTGGAGATGCTATCTGGCGTTATTCTATTGCCGTAACAGCATTATGCGGACTGATTGTTCTGTTCTTCCAGTTTCGTTATTTAGTTGAAAGTCCGGTATGGCTGGCGAGAAAATCACGTCTTTCTGAGGCCGTGATCGCTATGAATAAAATATACGGTGAGAATTTTATTCTGGCACCAAAGACGGAGCAAAAACCGGTCATTGGGCAAGCGGAAAAAGGTGCAAAAAATGTTCTGCTAATATTCCGTAGTGTTTATTTACCGCGTACGATTCTGGCTTCTACGGTTCAGATCTGCCAGTCAATACAATATTTTGGTGTCGGCTGGTATTTACCGGTTATTAGCGCTGCGATGTTTGGTAAGAACTTTGTATATGCAACATTGTGCTCACTGTTTTTTAACGTTTTCGGTATCGTTGGCGGCTTCCTGTCGCCCGCTATAGGTCGCCGTCTGGGCTTGCGCCGTTCGTCGGCGATCGGTTTTGCCGTGGCTTTTCTCGTACTGCTTACGCTGGGACTGTTCAGCGACAGTATGCCGCTGTGGGCCTCTTTGCTGGTCCCTGCGCTGTTTATTCTTTGTCACTCTGGCGGGCCTGGCGCAAATGGGAAAAGCCTTTCATCACTCTCTTTTCGCAGTGAACTGCGGGCGGGTGCCAACGGTGTGGTGGGGGCGCTTGGCGCAATCGGTGCGGCGCTTGGGTTGTTTATTTTCCCCGTCTTCCGCGATCTGTACGGTCTGCAAACAACTTTCCTGATCATGTCCGCTGTTCCGCTATTTGCGAGCATCGTCTGTTTTGCGATCCCGTGGGATCCCACTCGCACGACCATCCAGCCGGATAACGAGCCTGGTGCTCCGCAGTTCGAATCACCCCATTCATCCTATCCCGAGTCGATGGCCCCCGAGTCAAACAGGAGCACGAAATGATTGAATATGAAGATGTCATTCTGGCGATAGATGAAGGGACATCTGGTACGCGCGCGGCAGTGGTGGCGCGAAATAGCCAGGTCCACTGCCTGGAATACCAACCGCTTCAGGTCAGTAGCCAGCGCCATGGCGTTGTTGAACAAGATGCTGATGAAATATTACAGGCCACCATTGCCGTGTGTCGCACAGCGATTGCCAACGCCCAGCGTAGCAAGATGCGCATTGTGGCGCTGGCGATTGCTACGCAACGCTCCACGGCGGTGCTCTGGGATGCAGGCACTGGCAAGGCGCTGGCACCTGCGATGGTTTGGCAGGATGCACGTTTTACGGATGAACTGGCGCAACTAGCCCCCTACTGGGATGAGAAGCTGCTGCCGCTCATTGGTCGGCCGGTCGGGATACGCTCTCCTTACCTCTGGGCGTCATACCATATCACCAACACATCGGCAGTGAAGAAAGCGCACCAGGCCGGAACGCTGGTATTTGGCACCGTTGACAGCTGGTTGCTCTGGCATCTGGCGCAAGAAAAAAAATGTGTCACTACCCCTACTAACGCCACGTCTGCTGGGGCGTATTGCCTTAACGAGCATCAGTATCATTTGCCCTGGCTGCAGGCGTTGAATTTCCCAGCATCATTGCTGCCATCATTACATGATGATGCTGATGATTTTGGCACTACGTGTGAAGATATCCTCGGAATTAGCGTCCCGATCCGGGCCTGTGCCGGAGATCAGTTTGCGGGGGCTATCGGCCTGGGCTGTACTGAACGCGGACAGGCTTTTTGTATGCATGGGACCGGCAGCTTTGTCGACTTGATGATGGGGCCGACGGTACCGACGCTGAATAAGAGTTGTGAAAGCACGCTCACAATGACGGCTCGCCGCCAAAAAGGGCGTTCACACTTCTCTGTAGAAACTTTCGTTCCAACTACCGGTTCGGCTTTGAACTGGGTGTGCGAAAAGCTGCACTGGTTTGACTCGCCCGAACAAATTAGCGAGTTGGCTGCGCAAGCCAGTGATTCTGGCGGCGTGAGTTTCATTCCGGCATTGACGGGTCTGCGTGTTCCTCATCTGCAACCGCAGGCCCGCGCCTCCCTTAACGGTATTTCAATCTCGACCACGCGCCCGCAGGTGGCTTACGCCATTCTGGAAGGTATCGCGCATTCGGTCGCTGCCTGTATTCGTGCGAATGAAGCGGCAACCGGCATACCCGCACAAGAACTGGTGGTTGGGGGCGGGTTATCCAATAGCGATACGTTATTGCAAATCCAGGCTGATGTTAGCGGGATCCCCGTACGGCGGATGGCCGAAACAGCACGGGCCAGCTTACGTGGTGCGGCATTTCTGGCAGGGGCCGATGGGCTGCTGTGGGACTCGTTGCCTGATGCCTGCGCCACGCTCAAAACAGCGCGCCTGTTTGAACCCAAAATCAGTCATGACCTTCGCGAACAAAAAATAAACCGCTGGGAGATGCGTATTGCGCTCGAAATAGATGCCGCCAGCAGCTTCACTTCAGCTAATCAGGAGCGTACCCACTCATGAAGTTTTTCCCCTCGCGAAAGCCTAACAAAACACGTAGTGAAATGTACGGCGCAGAGCCGTTGCGTCTGCATCGACCTGAGCAACTGGACCGACTGGAAAGCGAAACCTACGACATCCTGATTGTCGGCGGCGGCGTGACAGGAGCCTATGCGGCGCTGGATGCCAGCCTGCGTGGCTATCGGGTCGCGCTGATTGAAAAAAGCGATTTCGCTTCGGGGACGTCATCCAAGTCATCAAAAATGGTGCACGGTGGTCTGCGTTATATCGAGCAGGGGAACCTGGGGCTGGTGCGTCACTCTTTGCTCGAACGCCAGCGTATGCGCCGGAACGCTCGCCATCTGGTGCAGCGGCTTCCTTTTTTATTTCCGGTGCTTGATAAGAATGGCGTGTTTGATAAGCGCATGTCTTCGGCGTTTGAAAGTCTGCTCTGGACCTACGATCTCGCCGGCGGATGGCGGGAAGGTATCCTTCACCAAAAATTGACTCCGGCGGAAGTACTGTCGCACTGCCCAACGCTGAAAGAGGAACAACTCTCCGGTGGTTTTATGTATTTCGATGCCCGTGTTGACGATGCCAGATTAACGCTCGCCCTGGTGCGCACGGCGGCGTTTCATGGGGCGACGGTGACTAACCATGCCGAAGTCATTGAAACCACACGTGACCAGCACGGCAAAGTCAATGGGGCCATTGTGTATGCCGATGCCCGAGAAATTCGGATCAAAGCGCGGGTAGTCATTATGGCGACGGGCGTCTGGCTGCGTGACTGGAACGGGCTGAAAAAAGGGGAGGCGTCCCCTCTGAATATTCGCCCGGCGAAGGGAGTTCACGTCGCGATCCCATGGATGAAGATTCGCAATGATTGCACCGTGACCATCCCGGTTGCCGGACGCAGTCGACGCGCGACCATAACGCGCTGGGGTAACGTCTCCTATCTGGGCACCACGGATGAAGACTATCAGGGCGATCTGAACGATGTTCACTGTAATCGCACTGAGCTGGACTTTCTGCTGGAAGGGGCCAACTCGGCGCTGAAAACGGATCTGCGCCCGGAAGATGTGGTGGGAAGTATCGCCGGTTGCCGTCCTCTGGTGGGCGTGGCGGGTGGAAAGACCGTTGAGATGAAGCGTAACCATGAGATCCGGGTTTCAGCGGACGGGCTCATTACCATCGTCGGCGGCAAACTGACGACATCACGTCATATGGCGGAAGAAACCATCGACGCGGCCAGCAAAATACTGGGTCGTAAGAAGGCCTGCTCAACGAAAACTGCGTATTTGCTTGGCGCGGCGGGTTATGACCCGCAGGCCATTCTGGCCTCAGGTGGTCTGTCTGCGCATCTGGGCGAGCGCTACGGTACTGAAGCCCATTTTGTCAGTGACATTATCCAGGCCGATCCGTCGCTCATGAAGCCTATCGTCGCAGGGCTTCCCTATACCGAAGCGGAAGTGGTGTACGCCGTGCGCCATGAGCTTGCCAGCACTGTTGACGATGTGCTGTCGCGCCGAATTCGTGCTCGCCTGATGGCGCGCGATGCATCAGCCGCTGCCGCTGAACGCGTTGGGGAAATACTGCAACAAGAACTCCGATTACATCCTGAGCACGTGGCTAAACAGGTCGCCAGCTATCAGGCCGCAATTAAACATGAAAAATCAATGCTTATGGGGACATCAGAATGATCAGTAAAGAAGCGATTAAACGTGGTTACAACCGTGGAAATTATACCGTTGGCGCACATACTCGTCCCGCATGGGCAACGGATATCACCCGCAGCGGTGGCGCAAAAGGAATGCAGGTTGATCCCGTTGCAATAAGCGAAGCAACGTTTGACCGTCTGCGGGTCATTGCCGATGAAGTGCTGACGTCTGAGGCCGATGTGATTTCCTGGACCCGTGACTGGTGGGCCGGTTCGATGATTGCGGAAACCCAGGGCGCCCCCGCCACCTCAAAAGGGGTGATTGTGCGCGTTTCCACCGTGGAACAGATTCAGGACGTGATGCGTCTTGCCAGTGAATCCGCCATCCCGGTCACGGTTTCTGCCGGGCGGAGTAACGTTACCGGAGCCGCCTTGCCGTTGCGTGGGGGGATCGTGCTGGATGTTTGCGAACTCAATAAACTTATCGACTTTGACCCGCAAAGTCAGATTGTTGAGGTAGAAGCCGGCATGTTTGGCGATGTTTTCGAACAAACCATCCAAAAAGAGTACGGTATGACGATGGGCCACTGGCCGTCTTCGTTTGGCATTAGTACCGTGGGTGGGTGGGTCGCCTGTCGTGGTGCGGGGCAGCTTTCTACCCGCTATGGCAAAATTGAAGATATGGTTTTTGGGATGGATGTGGTACTTGCCGATGGGCGCTTAATCACCGTGGGCGGTTATGCACGCAGCGCTATCGGACCGGATTTACAGCAAATGTTCATTGGTTCGGAAGGCACGCTGGGTGTGATTGTGCGTGTGCGTTTGAAGCTGCATCGCCTGCCGGATTATGGCCGCGCCATCGCCTGGGGTTTTTCCAGTTTCGCCAGTGGACTGGAGGCATGTCGCGAAATCTTACAGCATGGCGCGAATCCGGCGGCACTACGTTTGTACGATAATCTGGAAAGCGGCGTGCAGTTTGGTCTGCCAGAGACCAATGTCCTGCTAATTGCGGACGAAGGACAGCCAGACATGGTCGACGCGGTGCTGGCTATCAGTGAGCGTGTTTGTAAGCAGAGCGGAGAGGAACTTGACGGTGAGGCCATCTTTGAACGCTGGCTGGATACCCGGTATCTGACGGGCAAAAGCGCTGAAGGCTTTAAGAAAAGCCCCGGCCTGGTGGCGGACACGCTGGAAATGGTGGGACGCTGGCGCGATCTCAGCGCGGTATATGATGATGTGGTGGCTGCGATTAACGCTGTACCGGGGACGCTGGCTGGTTCAGCGCACCAGTCTCACGCCTACGTCGATGGCGCATGCCTTTACTTTTCGCTGCGTGGCGATGTGGCCGTTGAGCAACGCGGGGCGTGGTATCGTGCCGCATGGGACGCGGCAAATGCGGTGCTGATTAAACACAATGCCTCCCTCAGCCATCACCATGGCGTTGGGCTGCTTCGTTCCCCCTATATGCAGGCCTCATTAGGCGAATCGCTTTCGGTTTTGGCCGATATTAAAAAGGCGCTGGATCCGCAGAATATCCTGAACCCGGGAAAACTGGGGTTAAGCGCTGAGCTTCACTCACATCGGGCAGGTCAATCATGATCAAAAACCTTGGCGTGCTTCTGGCACGCCATCCAATCATCATGGCGATTTACGGCATTGAGCAACTGAAAACCGCGCTGTCCAGCAAAGCTGAAGTCTGCATTATTGCCAATATTGATCTGATTAAGCTCCAGCCAGTGATCGAACTGCTGTCGAAGGCGGGAAAGTACGTCATCGTCAATATCGACAGTTGTAATGGGCTGTCGCAGGATAAAGGTGGCATCGATTATGTGGCTGAAACAGGGGCGATGGGGCTGCTCTCTACGCGTTTGCAAACCGTACAGCGTGCGAAAAAATGTGGGCTGGTGACCATGCAGAAAATCTTTGTCACTGACCGTTCCACCTGGCTACGCAGCCTGAAAGCGGTGGAGCAAAGCGAACCTGATTATGTGCAACTGATGCCCGCGCAGATGCTGCCGTTGCTCCCGCAGGCCGATCGTAATGTGTTGCCGCCGATTGTGGCGTCCGGGTTTGTCTGCAATGAGGAGCATGCTCAGACAGCACTGTTGCACGGCGCGATAGCCGTCTCAAGCAGCGACAGTGCGTTATGGGATGTGAATCTTCTACGTTAACCACCGGGAGCCAAAAATGGAAAATACGCAGCTGTTTGTTGTCGCACATTATTTTGCCCAACCGACGATGGGCGACAAGGTAAACGATGCGCTCAGCATGCTGGCGGAGGCGACGCGTAGCGAGCCTGAAAATATCACCTATGAGTTTTTCCGTTCCACGGAAGACGGCGATCGCTTTGTGATTGTTGAGACTTATCGTTGCGCACAAGGTCTTGAACTTCACCGACAAACGGAACATTTTCAACGCATTGGCATTGGAATTATTACTCCGCTGTTGGAGCGTAAAGAGGTGAAAAGCTTTCACATTCCTCCCGATGAACCGCGTAGGTAAACGCTGTCTTTCTTACTACAAGGAATACATCAATGAACCATGTTATGAAGGATTTTTCGTTTACGACGGTAGCGGAGATCATCGTCGAATGGGCGGGTGCGGCACGATTAGGAGAGATCCTTCAGCAGCGGTTTAGCGCGCGTCGTGTATTGCTGGTAACCGACCCAGGACTGGTCAAAGCAGGGATTCTGCCGCCTGTTCTGCATAGCCTGCAAGACGCAGGATTTCAGGTGACGGTTTATGATCGGGTTCAACCCGATCCGCATGAACACTTTGTTCGCGAAGCCATACAGGTAGCACGCGATAGCTACTGTGACATGGTTATTGGCCTGGGCGGCGGCTCCTCGCTGGATGTCGCGAAGCTGGTGGCTGTGTTAATCAACTCTGAACAAGAGCTGCCGGAGCTTTACGGGATTGGCAAGGTTATCGGCCAACGTTTGCCGCTGGTAAATATTCCCACTACGGCAGGTACGGGGTCTGAAGTCACCAATATTGCCATTTTAACGACGCATGATGACAGCAAAATGGGCATTGTCTCCCCGCAGCTGTATGGTGATTTGGTGCTGCTGGATGCGCAACTGACGCTGGGGTTACCGCCGGTCCACACCGCTGCCGCCGGGATAGATGCGATGGTGCATGCGATAGAGGCCTATACCGGCAAGCATAAGAAGAACCCGCTTTCGGATGCGTTGGCCCGAGAGGCGTTACGTTTAATCAGTCGCCATCTGGTGACCGCATGTCGTGACGGGAACAACCGTGAAGCACGAGAAAATGTTCTGCTGGGCGCGATGCTGGCAGGCCAGGCTTTTGCCAATTCCCCTGTGGCGGCAGTGCATGCGCTGGCTTATCCCTTGGGCGCACGACACCATATTCCACATGGGTTGTCGAATGCGCTGATGTTGATTCCAGTGCTGCAGTTTAACGCGTCAGCGGCGGCTCCACTTTATGGTGAGCTGGCAGCCGTCATTGGGGTGAAGGTGACAGGGGACGTGGCAAACGATGCCCGGTCGTTTATTGCCGGGATGGTGAAGATTATTGCCGCAACCGGCGCACCGAACAGGCTGCGTGACGTCGATGTACCTGAAAAGGACCTGCCGCTGTTGGCCCACGATGCTATGCAGCAGACCCGTTTACTGGATAACAATCCCGTGACGCTTACTGAAGACGATGCGTTGCGACTTTATCAGCAGGCTTTTTAAGCACTACAGGTGTCCGGTGAAGGAATTGCCGGGCACGATTTTCTGCCTGCAACATACCTGCTACAACCGAATAGACATATTGAATCCAGGTGGTAGTATTCAATAGACAGCAGTAATGAGTATGCGTGTTTCATTTCCGGCCAGGAACGCTGATGATGACAACATTACTACCCGATTTCACAGCATTTTCATCATTCACTTCCTTCGCGGCGCAGGTTGCTTACATGCCTGTCTGCTCTCTGGCCATTGTTTCTCATTCCTTCTTATCCCGGATGGAATCTCCCGCTGAATAGCTGTTCAGTGGGCTTTGTGACACGCATAGTTTGATAACAGGGATTACGGCGGGTCGAATATGGATAAGTTTAAACGTCATATGATGTGGTGGGTGGCGGGCATCCTGGTCGTGGTGGCCGCGATAGCATGGTGGATGCTTCGTCCTGCGGGAATACCGGAGGGGTTTGCAGCCAGCAACGGCAGAATTGAAGCCACTGAAGTGGATATTGCCACCAAGATTGCCGGGCGAATTGACACGATCCTCGTGTCGGAAGGGCAGTTCGTCCGTCAGGGTGAGGTGCTGGCGAAAATGGATACCCGCGTGCTGCAGGAGCAGCGGCTGGAAGCGGTAGCCCAAATCAAAGAGGCCGAAAGTGCGGTGGCGGCGGCGCGGGCGCTGTTAGAGCAGCGGCAAAGTGAAATGCGCGCCGCGCAGTCGGTGGTAAAACAGCGTGAGGCGGAACTGCAGTCGGTCTCTAAACGCCACGTCCGCTCCCGTTCGCTATCTCAGCGTGGGGCTGTGTCTGAGCAACAGCTGGATGACGACAGGGCTGCGGCAGAAAGCGCACGCGCTGCACTGGAATCCGCAAAGGCGCAGGTCTCTGCGGCAAAAGCCGCCATTGAAGCCGCTCGCACCAGTATCATTCAGGCGCAAACCCGCGTAGAAGCCGCGCAGGCTACCGAACGTCGTATTGCGGCTGATATTGATGACAGCGAGTTGAAAGCCCCGCGCGATGGCCGCGTACAGTACCGCGTAGCTGAACCGGGCGAGGTGCTTTCCGCAGGCGGTCGCGTGCTGAATATGGTCGATCTCAGCGATGTCTACATGACGTTCTTCTTGCCAACCGAACAGGCTGGTTTACTGAAGATTGGCGGAGAAGCGCGGCTGGTGCTGGATGCTGCGCCGGATCTGCGTATTCCGGCGACCATCAGCTTTGTGGCTAGCGTCGCGCAGTTCACGCCGAAAACGGTCGAAACCAGCGATGAACGGCTGAAACTGATGTTTCGCGTCAAAGCGCGTATCCCGCCAGAGCTGTTGCAGCAGCATCTGGAGTACGTGAAAACCGGTCTGCCGGGCATGGCGTGGGTGCGTGTTGATGAAAGTCGCGCCTGGCCTGACGACCTGGTGGTGAGGTTGCCGCAATGACGCATCTGGCGCTGGTTCCCGTTCCTCCCGTGGCGCACCTTGACGGCGTGAGTCAGCATTACGGGAAAACGGTAGCGCTGAACAATATCACGCTGGATATCCCTGCCCGCTGTATGGTGGGGCTGATTGGCCCGGATGGCGTCGGAAAATCGAGCCTGCTGTCGCTCATCTCCGGCGCGCGGGTCATTGAACACGGCAACGTGATGGTGTTGGGTGGCGATATGCGCGACCCAAAACATCGCCGGGATGTCTGCCCGCGCATTGCCTGGATGCCACAAGGGCTGGGGAAAAACCTGTATCACACGCTGTCGGTATATGAGAACGTCGATTTCTTTGCCCGCCTGTTTGGGCATGACAAAGCGGAGCGTGAGGCGCGGATTACCGAGCTGCTGAATAGCACCGGACTGGCACCGTTTCGCGACCGTCCTGCCGGGAAACTCTCGGGCGGGATGAAGCAAAAGTTGGGGTTGTGCTGCGCGTTAATCCACGACCCGGAACTGTTAATTCTCGATGAACCCACCACCGGGGTCGACCCGCTGTCCCGCGCCCAGTTCTGGGATCTGATTAACAGCATTCGCCAGCGGCAGACCAACATGAGCGTGCTGGTGGCGACCGCTTACATGGAAGAAGCTGAGCGCTTTGACTGGCTGGTGGCGATGAACGCCGGGGAGGTGTTAGCCACCGGGAGCGCGCAGCAGCTACGTGAGCAAACCAACAGCAACACGCTGGAGCAGGCGTTTATCGCGCTGTTACCTGAAGCCCAGCGGCAGGCGCATAAACCGGTAGTGATCCCGCCGTATCACGCTGAGCAGGAAGAGATTGCCATCGAGGCGAAAAACCTGACCATGCGCTTCGGTAAATTTGTGGCGGTGGACCACGTTAACTTCCGCATTCCGCGCGGGGAAATCTTCGGTTTTCTCGGCTCCAACGGCTGCGGTAAATCCACCACCATGAAAATGCTCACCGGACTGCTGCCCGCAAGCGAAGGCGAGGCGTGGCTGTTTGGACAAGCGGTTGATCCGAAGAATATCGATACCCGCCGCCGGGTAGGCTATATGTCGCAGGCATTTTCGCTCTACAACGAGCTGACCGTCCGGCAAAACCTCGAACTACATGCGCGGCTGTTCCATATCCCCGAAGCAGAAATCCCTGGGCGGGTGCAGGAGATGAGTGAGCGCTTTTCGCTGACCGATGTCGAAGATGCGCTGCCCGGTGCGCTGCCGTTGGGGATCCGTCAACGCCTGTCGCTGGCGGTGGCGGTGATCCATCGCCCGGAGATGCTCATTCTTGATGAACCGACCTCCGGGGTCGATCCGGTGGCGAGGGATATGTTCTGGCAACTGATGGTCGACCTGTCGCGCCAGGACAAAGTGACCATTTTTATCTCCACCCACTTTATGAACGAAGCGGAGCGCTGCGACCGCATGTCGCTGATGCACGCCGGAAAAGTACTGGCCAGCGGTACGCCGCAGGAGCTGGTGAAACAGCGTGGAGCTGCCAGTCTGGAAGAGGCGTTTATCTCCTGGTTGCAGGAAGCGGCAGGCCCGGCGCCGGAAACTCAGTTGGCGCCAGCCAATGTCCCGACAGTGCATGAAAACAGTAAGCCGCCGCGGCAAGGCTTTAGCCTGCGACGCTTGTTCAGCTACAGCCGCCGCGAGGCGCTGGAGCTACGACGTGACCCGGTACGCTCCACGCTGGCGCTGATGGGCACAGTGATCCTGATGCTTATCATGGGCTACGGCATCAGCATGGATGTAGAAAACCTGCGTTTTTCGGTGCTCGATCGTGACCAGACCGTCAGCAGCCAGGCGTGGACGCTGAATCTGGCGGGATCGCGCTATTTTATCGAGCAACCGCCGCTCAGCAGTTATGACGAGCTGGACAAACGGATGCGTTCAGGCGAAGTTGCGGTAGCAATTGAAATTCCGCCAAATTTTGGCCGCGACATCGCGCGTGGAACGCCGGTGAAGATTGGCGTCTGGGTCGATGGCGCAATGCCAAGCCGTGCTGAAACGGTCAGGGGTTACGTGCAGGCGATGCACCAGACCTGGCTGCAGGATGTGATGGCGCGTCAGCCCAATGCCAGCGGGCAAAACGGGCTGATGACCATTGAAACTCGCTATCGTTACAACCCGGATGTGAAGAGTCTGCCGGCGATTGTTCCGGCGGTGATCCCACTGCTGTTGATGATGATCCCTTCCATGCTCAGCGCCCTCAGCGTAGTGCGTGAGAAAGAGCTGGGGTCGATTATCAACCTGTACGTTACGCCCACGACCCGCAGCGAGTTTTTACTCGGCAAACAGTTGCCGTACATCGTGCTGGGTATGCTGAACTTCCTGCTGTTGTGCGCGCTGTCGGTGTTTGTGTTCGGCGTCCCGCATAAGGGGAGCTTTGTGACCCTGACGCTGGCAGCGCTGCTGTACGTCACCATTGCCACCGGGCTGGGGCTGTTAATCTCCACGTTTATGAAAAGCCAGATCGCGGCCATTTTTGGTACGGCGATTATTACGCTGATCCCGGCGACGCAGTTTTCCGGAATGATCGATCCAGTTGCCTCGCTGGAAGGGCCGGGTCGCTGGATTGGTGAAATTTATCCGACCAGCCATTTTCTGACCATCGCGCGTGGAACGTTCTCTAAAGCGTTGGATCTGACCGATCTCTGGCCGCTGTTTATTCCGCTGGCGGTAGCCATTCCGGTGGTGATTGGTCTGAGCGTATTACTGCTGAAAAAACAGGAGGGGTGATGCGCCGATTACGCAATATTTATAACCTCGGCATCAAAGAGTTGCGCAGCCTGCTGGGTGACAAAGCGATGCTGACGCTGATCGTCTTCGCCTTCACGGTTTCGGTTTATTCTTCCGCGACCGTCCTGCCGGGTTCGCTGCATCTGGCACCGATTGCTATTGCCGATATGGACCAGTCGCAGTTGTCGAATCGGATTGTGAATAGCTTTTATCGCCCGTGGTTTTTACCGCCGGAGATGATCACTGCCGATGAAATGGATGCCGGGCTGGACGCCGGGCGCTATACCTTCGCCGTAAACATTCCGCCTGACTTTCAGCGTGATGTGCTGGCCGGACGACAACCGGATATACAGGTTAACGTCGATGCCACGCGGATGAGCCAGGCGTTTACCGGCAACAGCTATATCCAGAATATCATCAGCGGCGAGGTAAACAGCTTTGTGGCGCGTTACCGCGATAACAATGAGCCGCCGGTGGCACTGGAAATGCGCATGCGCTTTAACCCTAATCTGGAACCCGCCCGTTTTGGCGCGGTGATGGCGATCATCAATAACATCACCATGCTGGCGATTGTGCTGACCGGTTCGGCGTTGATCCGCGAACGCGAGCACGGGACTATTGAGCATCTGCTGGTGATGCCGGTGACGCCGTTTGAGATTATGATGGCAAAAATCTGGTCGATGGGGCTGGTGGTGCTGGTGGTTTCCGGTCTGTCGCTGATGCTGATGGTGAAAGGCGTGCTCGGGGTGCCGATTGAAGGTTCAATTCCGTTGTTTATGCTGGGCGTGGCGCTGAGCCTGTTCGCCACCACCTCGATCGGCATTTTTATGGGCACGCTGGCGCGTTCCATGCCGCAGTTGGGACTGCTGATGATTCTGGTGCTGCTGCCGTTACAGATGCTCTCAGGTGGCTCTACACCGCGTGAAAGCATGCCGCAGGCGGTGCAGGACATTATGCTGACCATGCCAACGACCCATTTTGTCAGCCTCGCGCAGGCGATACTTTACCGCGGCGCAGGGTTTGACATTGTCTGGCCGCAGTTTCTGACGCTGCTGGCGATTGGTAGCGCGTTCTTCCTGATAGCACTGCTGCGTTTCAGAAAGACGATTGGCACGATGGCGTAATCATTATTGCCGGGGGCGCTTCGCTTGCCTGGCCTACAGACGGTAACAGACGTAGGCCGGATAAGGCGTAGCCGCCATCCGGCATCCCACAACGAAACAGGCAATTACTCTTCTTTCGGCAGGCACTGTAAATGGCCGTGGCGCACGCCGCGCTGGGAAATCACGTCATCGGCAAAATGCTGCACATCGCCCATGTCGCCTTTTAGCACGGCGATTTCCAGGCAGTCGTCATGGTTGATGTGCACGTGCAGCGTGGCGACCGATAAATCGTGATGGTGGTGTTGGGTAGAAACAATACGGCTGGCCAGATCACGCTTCTCATGCTCATAAACATACGAGAGCACCGCGAAGCCCTGAGTGCCGTGTTCAAGGGTAGTTTCCTGCGCCAGTGCGCCACGCAGAATATCGCGGATCGCTTCGGAACGGTTGTTGTAGCCACGGCGCTGACTCAGGCCGTCAAGCGTTTCCAGTAAATCGTCATCGAGGGTAATGGTGACTCGTTGCATCTGCAGTTAACCTTTCATGTGGCGCGTTGGCGCACAGGGTGTAAGGGGAATAGCGTATTTTGTAACACACGTCCGGCATCCGGGGAAAAGGTTAATGTTCTCGCAATAAACGCAGCAGAGTACTGACCTGTTCATCCAGCGGGGCAAGCGTATCTTTAACGATCAGATGCAAAGGCGTGGCGCGGCGAGCGCCATGGCTTAACGGTAGTGGGCGTAAAAGTCCCTGGTCAAGCTGCGTCTGAATGCGTTCTTCGGGCAGCCAGCCGTAACCGACCTGATACATCACCGCATCAATCGCGGCATCAATGGTCGAGAAGGTCCAGGCATCACGCGCCGGTTGTTGTGGGTTGTCGCGATCGGCAATACGAATCAGCGGCCAGGCGCGTAATGCGTCTTCATTCAGCGGCGCATCCAGCATGCAGAGTGGGTGATCGCGGTGGGCCACGGCCACGAAGTCAATATTCATCAGCCATTCGCCGCGTCCGGTGACATCCTGACGCCGGGTCAGGACCATTACGTCCGCATCGGCATGTGCTGCCAGTCGAGCATCACCATTCTCCAGGGCTTCGGTCAGACGCACCTGCGTTTGCGGCCAGGCCTGCTGAAACTGTTTGAGAATAGCGAACAGGCGTTTGCGTGGGAAGATGCTATCTACCATCAAATCCAGCCGCGTTCGCGTACCGTTTTGTAACGTTGCGGCCCGGGTTTCCACCCATAAAAAGGCCTTCAGTAACGGTTTGACCTGATTGAGCAATAGCTCTCCGGCCGGGGTCAGGACAGCCCTGCGACCTTCCGGGGTCAGCAGCGTTACGCCGAGCCGCTCCTGCAACAGTGCCAGATTGTAGCTCACCGAAGACTGGCTACGGTTGGTCTCTTCCGCCGCTTTAGCAAAGCTGCCCAGCTCCACCACTTTCTCCAATAGAGCCCACTGCTCGAGGGTTGTTTTGTGCATAACTCATCTAATAATTGAATGAATTTGATGCAAACATAGCGTTATTCATCCAATTTTTGAAGCGTTAAGATCCTCGCATCAAGTAAGAGGAGAACGAATATGAGCGCGTTTGATAAACATGATTTGAGGGGATTTGTCGGCAAACATCTGGTCTATACCTACGATAATGGCTGGAATTACGAGATCTACGTGAAAAACGACACTACGCTGGATTACCGCATTCACAGCGGTATTGTGGGAAATCGTTGGGTGAAAGATCAGCGGGCCTATATTGTGCGGGTCGGGGAGAGCGTTTATAAAATTTCGTGGACCGAACCGACCGGGACCGACGTCAGCCTGATCGTAAACCTGGGTGACAAACTCTTTCACGGCACCATCTTTTTCCCTCGCTGGGTGATCAATAATCCGGAAAAAACGGTCTGCTTCCAGAATGACCATATTCCGCTGATGATGTCGTACCGCGATGCCGGCCCGGCGTATCCCACCGAGGTGATTGATGAGTTCGCGACCATCACTTTCGTACGTGACTGCGGCGCGAACAACGATGACGTTATTGCCTGTGCGGCGAGCGAGCTGCCGAAAAACTTCCCGGAAAATTTACGCTAAGGCTTCCAGGCGCTGCACGGCGTCTGCGGTCAGGGTAAACGGCGTGGGGGTGCACACCGCCAGGCTCAGGGTATCGAGCTGGCACTGGCTGACGGAGAGTGAGGAAGTTAGCGCGGTACTGTCGACGCTGACGATTTGCCAGGCGCTACCGCCGCGCTGTTTCACGATAGCTTCTTTACGCGTCCAGATGCGCCAGAACGCCGCCAGCTGTTGCTCCGGGCGTTCGGCCTCGACTTCGGCATGTTCACCAAGACTGAATACCGTATTTGCCAGCGTTTGCCAGTTATCGCGCGGGCGAACGACTTCAATATCGCAGCCGACTTCCCCTTCGTCGCTGAGCAGCAGGGCGATATCATCACCGCTGTGGCTGAGATTGAACCACAGCGGCGTGTCAGCAGAAAAGGCCGGTTTTCCTTGCTCGCCATAGACGATGTCCGGTAATGGCGAAAGGGCATGGGAAAGCAGCACGCGACCTGCCAGCCAGCGCGCACGGCGAGCACCTTGCGGCGCTTGCTCACTTAGTGCGGCAGGCAGTGCGCCAGCGCTTAAAACAGAAACTTTCCCAAGAACGATCCGGTACATATCACGGCCAACGTTTAATGATGATAGAAGTATTTATGCCGCCAAACGCAAAGTTGTTGCTCTGCAAAAACTCGCAATCAATCTTGCGGGCTTCACCCATAATGTAATCCAGCGCGCCACAATTGGCATCTGGCTGACTCAAATTTAGCGTAGGCGCAAACCAGCCTTCACGCATCATTTGCAGACTCATCCAGGCCTCTAGTGCGCCACAAGCGCCAAGGGTATGTCCAAAATAGCTTTTAAGCGAGGATAGCGGAACATTATCACCATAAATTGCAGAGGTTGCCTGACTTTCTGCAACATCACCACGATCGGTTGCGGTTCCGTGCGCTGAAATATAGCCGATATCCCGGGCACTAATACCTGCCATATTCAGTGATTTTTCCATGCAAATCTGCATTGTTTCGCGCTGCGGCTGGGTGATATGGGCAGCATCGCAGTTAGTGGCAAAGCCAACGATTTCACCATAAATCGTTGCTCCGCGCGCTTTAGCGTGTTCCAGCTCTTCCAGCACTAGCGTACCTGCACCTTCTCCGATGACCAGACCATCGCGTTTTTCATCGAACGGGGAGGGGGTGGTTTTCGGCTCGTCGTTGCGCTGGCTGGTTGCGAATAACGTATCAAACACGGCGGCTTCGGAAGGACACAGTTCTTCTGCGCCGCCGGCGACCATCACCGTTTGATAACCGTGTCGAATGGCTTCCCATGCATAACCAATTGCCTGGCTACCGGATGTGCAGGCGCTGGATGTCGGGATGACTCGCCCACGCAGACCGAAAAACAATCCGGTGTTAACGGCAGTGGTATGCGGCATCATTTGCACGTAGGTCGTGCCGGTGATGTTATTGGTGTGTTTCTCGGTCAGCATGGTCGCGAACTCGCTCACTGGACCGGTACTACCGGTTGATGAACCATAAGCGATCCCGGTTTCACCGTTAGTCAGTACCCGATCGCCAATCAGCCCGGCCTGCTCAAGCGCCAGCTCTGTTGCGCGGGTGGACATCAGCGATACGCGCCCCATGGCGCGAATTCGCTTGCGGGTATAGTGTTCCGGCAGAGTGAAGTCGTCGATCGGCGCTCCCAGCAGTGTGTGCAGTCCGTCATAAACCTGCCACTCCGGCATTTTGCGTACCGCATTTTCATATGCCAATAACCTGGCGGAGACAGCCTGCCAGTTTTCCCCAAAGGCGGTGACGCCGCCCATGCCTGTAATCACGACACGACGTGTCATAACATCCCTCCATTGATGGAAATCACCTGGCGAGTTACATAGCCCGCCACATCCGACATTAAATAACTGGCAAGCCCGGCGACTTCTTCAGCCTGACCTATTCGTTTCATGGGAATCATCGACATCGCCTCTTTCAATGCGGCTTCTTCCATCTCGATCATCCCGGTATCAATGAGTCCCGGCGCAATGCAGTTTACGGTAATTTTGCGTTTTGCCAGTTCGATAGCCAGCGCTTTGGTGGCACCAATAATTCCGGCTTTTGCCGCACTGTAATTGACCTGACCGCGGTTGCCCATCACGCCCGAAACCGAAGACAGTGTGATGATACGGCCCCCCTGGCGTGCGCTGATCATCGGCATAATGCACGGATGAATGACGTTGTAAAAGCTGTCGAGGTTGGTATGGATCACCGAATCCCAGTCGTTATCACTGAGCGCAGGGAAAGCGGCATCCCGAGTGACTCCAGCGTTGCTGACAATGCCGTACCATGCGCCGTTTGCCTCAATATCTTGCGACAGTATTTCACGGCACTGCTCGCGATTGGCAACGTCAAATGTCAACAGGCGCCCTACGCCGCCAGCGGCGAGGATAGCATCCAGCGTTTCTTGTGCTCCTTGCACATCGCGATGATAGTGTACGCCGACCACAAAACCGTCCGCGGCCAGTTGTCTGGCGATGGCGCGACCGATACCTTTGCTGGCACCCGTAACTAAAACTGAACGGCTCATGTGGACGCTCCTTGTTGAAATAGCGTGTTAATTTCTTCTGATGTCGGCTGGAAGGTGTTGACTCGACCGGTTGCCAGCGTCTCGTTGTCTGCCTGGATGGCACATTCAAAGCTACCGAATCGTGCATCCTGCATCAGCAATTTGACATGGATGCTCAGCTTCTTCCCGGCAGGCAGAACACCTGTAGCACAGACTAACTCACGTGCGCCCAGTACCATGCCTAACGTAATACTCGCCTGACCTTGTTGCTGGCGGTGCCAGCCAGACCAGACGCCAATGGTCTGCGCCATCAGTTCTAGTGCGAACCAGCCAGGCAGATTGCCATCAGGGTCGAGAAAAGGGGCCAGTACGCTGTTTGCTGATACCGTCACGTGGCAGGTGGCGGTTTCGTCCGCCACACTGACGACCTCTTCAAGAAGCAGCATCGGCGCATCATGCGGTAAATAGTCACCCGGTGGTAAAAAGTGGCTCATGAGGTTCTCCCGAGCAGGATGCTGGCATTATTGCCACCGAAGGCAAACGAATTAGACAAGATAACCGGGCGAGTCAGCGACTGCGGCTGTTCAATGATGCCGCAGGCTGGCAATGTTTCATCGCGTGGCGATTGGCTAAAATCCTGCGGTGGCAGCGGCAGTTCGCGTTGCAGAATCAGCATACTGATCGCTGCTTCGGTGATCCCCGCAGCGCCCAGCGTGTGCCCGGTCAGATGTTTGGTTGAACTGCACGGGACCGTTTCGCCAAATAGCGCGCTCACGACGTTGGACTCAATCTGATCATTTAACGGTGTGGCGGTTCCGTGCAGATTGATATAGCCCACGTGTTCCGGCGTCATTCCTGCGTCGTTAAGCGCCTGGCCGATGGCGCGAATGGCACCTTCCCCCTGTGGATGGGGAGCCGAAATATGGTACGCGTCGCTGGATTCGCCGACGCCAAGGAGCGCGATAGGCTGTGGCTCGCGGGTTAATACCATCAATGCGGCGCCTTCGCCAATGGTGATCCCACAACGGTCGCGGCCAAACGGCTGACACAGCGTTGGGGAGAGTGATTCCAGACTGTGGAATCCGTTGATTGGCATTCGGCTTAGCGTATCCGCACCGCCGACAATGGCGATATCGACCAGACCTGATTCGATCAAACGACGTCCGCTCATGATAGCCCTTGCACTGGACGAGCAGGCGGTTGAGAGCGTAAAGGCCGGGCCATCCAGCGCCAGCCAGTGGCTAAGAAAACGCGACGGATCGCCCAGTTCCTGTTGCGGATAGCGCCAGTCAGTGCTCTCTTTGCCGTTGAGCATCAAATCTACGTGAACGTCACCCTCATCCAGACCGGAGGTGCTGGTGCCGAGAACAATAGCAATACGATCGCGACCAAATCTGGCGATAGCGTCGTCCACCTGTGGCTGGATTTGCATCAGTGCTGCCAGCAATAGCTGATTGTTGCGCGAACGATGAGCGCTAAAGTGCTGAGGAATAGCGGGCAGCTCACCGTCAACGCCTGCTAACACTGCGGATGGGTGTCCTTGCAGCCAGCCCGTGCGCGGGCGCATTCCCGGCGCTACGCCACGAGTGAGGTTGGCTGCGATTTCATCAGTGTTATTGCCCAACGCATTAATCATGCCAACGGCAGAAATGTAGATCATCTCAGTCACCCAGGTATTGAATGGTGATGTGGTATTTAAAAACGTGCTGTTCAATGCTGATCGGTTCGCGTTTTCCTTTTCGATTCAGATACGTGATTTCCGTGACCACTTTGCCGCGGGCATTGCGCAGCTCACGCGTGTCACCCGTATCGACGAGCGTCCAGCCTGTGGGTAATTGCGGTTGCCAGGCGCTAATCGGCCAGTGACTGAGCATCACGTCAGCCAGCACCTGGCTGGCTGGCGGCAATTGTGGAACGATGATCGATTGCTCGGTGTGCAGTCCTTTTTCATCGTAAGTCGCGAGGAACAGGCGAATGCCGACTGATGACAGCCCGGCAAGTGTGATTTTCTTGTCATCAGCATTGAGCATGACCAACAGTGACTGAGTTTTGCCGTTGAAACTTCCGGTTAGTAGCTGTTGTGAATTCACCGCGGGAGAAATCCCCGGGGCAGGTAGCGTTACACGAGTCCCCGGCTCTAACCAGGCTTGCGGGCGGCCTTTCTGTTCCGGCTGCGAGTGGCTGCAACCGGCCAGCAGCAACGTGGCGACGAGCGCAGCGGTACGCCAGAATGTCTGTTTAATCATCTTCTTTTTTTCTCTTTTTTTCCTGGCATAGCCAGCGGTGACAGCAGGAAGGCGGTGAAAATACCGCTCACTAGCACAATGCCAAAACTGCTGATTGCCTGAGTGGCGCTAAAGACCAGCATGCCGAGCGTCAGGAGCGTGGTCATCATCGCCAGCGTGATAGCCAGCAGCGATGTCAGTGGCGTACCGCGTGGATTACTGAAAAACAGCGTGTAGTTAATGCCAATTCCCAGTACCAGCACCAGTGCCAGCAGCGAGAACAGGTTGAGCGCATGACCGCTCAGGGCCAGTACCGCCAGACCGCAACCTAAAGACAGCACTGAGGGGACCAGGCTAATTAAGCCCTTACGCCAGCCAAGCCGAATGACGGCGCCACAGGCAATCACCGCCAGCGCAATGCACAGCAGACCGGTCAGAATATGGCGATAAAGGGCAAACAGATTGTCAAAGCTGCTCTTACGATCCACCCACGCCACGCCGGAATATTTCGCGCTGAGCGTATTTAAAGCATCACTTTGTTTCACCCCTTCAACGGGAACCAGTACGCTGCTTTCGCCATCAGCCAGAGACAACCATAGCAAGCGCCAGCCTTCACTGGCCGGGCTGGCAAGCCAGGCATCGACGGTTACGGGCATGGCGCTAAGATCGGGGTTCACCGTTGCCAGACCGGCGTTGTTTAAGGCTTTCGTGATGGCGGGCGCGGCATCTTTTAGCAGAGACAGATCCTGCTGTTGCCGGGCGAGTGAATTCAGCGGAATGGTGCGATATCCGCTGAGTAACCCGTCTTTTTTTGCCTGTTCCAGCGCGGGGATAAAGGTTTCCAGCCGCTCCAGCGTTTGCTGAGCGGATTTGCCGTACACCACAAACCACTTCTGGTCGACGCTTTGCCCGGTCAGGGCGGTAATCGCTTTTTCCTGAGCAAGAATTTCCTGCGGCAGCGCCTGTAACTGGGAGATATCATCGTCTACGCGTAGCGTCGCCATACCTGCCAACGAGAACAACGCCAGCGCCACCGGCAGGCCAACGGATAATTTCTTATTCCGCCGCCATGCAGCAAGCCAGCGTAGCATGAGTACCATTGCCGGCACTGGGCGTACCGGCAACCGACGACACAACCACGGGTGCCAGAAAATGACCGTCAGGCAGGAGGCGCTCAGACCTACCGCCGCGAATACCGCCATCTGGCGAATACCGGGGAAGGGGGCCAGCATCATAATCAGATAAGCCGCTACGGTGGTGAGTAGAGCCAGGAGCAGGGCATTGCGCACTTTGGCAAGGCTTTGCCATGGCGATGTTTCCGCACCGTGCACCATCCGTTCAGTCAAATAGTAGAGCGTATAGTCGGCGGAAATACCGATGATGCTCATGCTCATCACCAGCGTCATCAGATGGAGCTCGCCAAAAATCAGCAGCGTGACGACGGTCCCCGCCAGCGCACCAATGCCAATCGAAATCAGGCACAGCAGCAGCGGACGCAGCGAACGAAATACAGCCACGATGAGCAGGATCACCCCGAGCACAGTGGCTATGCCGAGGGTAGAGATATCTTGTTTCGCCTGCTGGCTGGCGTAATCGCTATAGAACAGCGTCCCGCGAGACAGCAGTTGAGCCTGTGGATAGTGGGCTTTGAGCTCACTTTCCAGCGTATTCAGCGTGGTGACCAATTGATGCGTCTGTTGCATATCAAACGATGAGCCGGTCAACTCGCCATGTAACAGATACCAATAGTTGCCTTGCTCATCCTGGGTGACAAGCCAGCCGTCCATCAGGCGCAGACGCTGCCCGGTTTTGGCCATGGCCAGCTGCGAGCCTCGCATCAGCATGAAGGGATCGTTTTGTAGCTCTTTGCCACTGACGCCGGAGAATGCGGAGTAAAGTTGGGACAGGATCCACTGGCCCTGCGCTTCGCCGCCGTTTTGCAGCCGGGCGCGGGTCTCGTTATCTATCAGTCCGTTACGATGTTGCCAGAAGAATGCCCCCCAGGCCTGCTGGCTGTCGGCATCCATTGGACCTTTTACCTGGGCTAGCGCGTGCGATTTTTGCAGTAAAGCCAGCCAGTCCCGGGCTATCGCTGGGTCCGGTTGCTTACCGGGACTCACCAGCCAGACCACCTGACGGTCAAGGCGCTGCATAAATCCCTCGTTCAGATCCGGAGGTATAGCGCCCAGCGTCTGCTTTGGCAACATGGCCAGCACGCTGCTGTTAAGGCGGGCCTGAGGTAGCAACGTCAGAAAGATGCCCAGCAGAAGCAGGCAGACGACTCCCCATAACAGCGCGGGGCGTTTACTGGGCGGCAAAGCGTTGGCGTTCGTCATCGGTCAGTTGCGCTGGCGTTAGTTGGTGTTGGGAAAGCGCGATATCGGTGCGATCCCCCTGCTTATCGTTGAGATGAATGCTCTCCAGGTAAGTCTTTCCGGCTAAATCAATCGTCGCAAAAATCTTATCCAGCGGTGTGGTGATTGGCGTCAGGCGTAGCGTCCAGCGACCTTCTCCTAAGTCTGCAAACTCCACGCGGAAGTTTTGTTCCAGCACTTTACGATCCGCCTGGAATAACGCCCGTAGCAGATGATTAAACTGGAACATTTGCGGGTTATTCTCAGCGGTAATGGTCTGCGGTGGTTGACCGTTAATTGCCTGAACCATCCGTTTGTCGTCCAGCAGCAGCTGCATCGGGAACGGGGAGGTTTGATCCCACAGCAACCCCTGGTCGCGGGCGATCAACATCTTGCCCTGAGATCGCAGCGGCTGCGGCAGATCCTTTATCGTCCGGGTTTGATCGAAGTGGGCGCGAACCACCGGTTGTTCGGTAAAACGCTGTTGTAGGGAGTCGAGCGTCAGGGCACTGACGAAAGGGCTGACGAGCAGCACGAGCAATGGCCATAATTTCATGGTGTCACTCCCATCCGTTCAAACAGAATATCCGGGCTGACAAAGCACAGTTCACGGCTTTTTTCGTCGACGGCGACCTGGATGGTGTAGCCTGTTGTGGCGCGTTTACCTGTTTCGGCATCAAAAATTTCGTAGCCGATACGCAGGCGATTTTCGTACTCTTTAATTTGGGCGCGTACACGGATACGCTGCTCGAAAGTCAGCGCATTGCGATACTTCACCCGAGTGTCGACCACGGGCCACAGATAGCCAGATTCTTTCATCTGCCGATAGCCATAATCGAATTGGTTCAGCAGTGCCTCACGGGCAATCTCGAAGTAACGGAAGTAGTTACCATGCCACGCTACGCCCATCATATCGACGTCGTGAAACGGAATAGTTAGCTCGACTTCAGCCGTAAAGCGGGGATCGTTAAGCACCCTTTACTCCTTGTCATTGGTATCCGGCAGTTGCCAGAAATCGAAAAAGTTAAACCAGTCGAGGGGCGACTGAAGCGCATAGTGCTCAAGGCGTTCGGCGTAGCGATCGACAGTATTCTGTAATGCCTGTTGTCGTGTGGCGCGCGGTAAGAGCAGTGGGTCGGCAAACGGTTCGCAGTAGATGTGGAGTTTCTCCTGCTGGCGCAGGGCAAAAATCAGATCTACAGGGCAGCGTAAAATAGACGCGAGAATAAACGGGCCCTGAGGGAATGGCGCGTTTTGCCCCATAAAGCGGCTCCAGCACACGCGCCACTCGCCGCCGCGTTGGGGATTGACTGCGATGCGATCGCCTACGATGGCTACCCATTCACCGCGCTCCAGTTTCTCTTTGAGCAGAATGGCAGTATCTGGACCAATACTGTTCACCGGGAGCAGATTTAATCCAGCCTGCGGGGCCATCTCTTGCATGATTTGTTTAAAGCGTTGGGCGTTATCGCTAAATACCAGCGCATTGATTGTTTTACTGCCCTGTAGCTGGGCCAGTGCCCGACAGGCCTCGACATCGCCAAGATGTGAAGCCAGTAGCAGTTTTCCCCGAGGATCGCTGATATTCAGCGTCGTTTCTGCACCTGGTGCAAAAATCACATCGCGACCGAAGTGCAGCTCACCGCGCCAGCTGGCAATCTTATCCAGCATCGCGCCGCCAAAACGCAGGAAATGCTGATAACTGGTCAGGTTTGGCGGTACTGACATCCTCCGTGTGATCAGTTGCGCCCTTACGCGGCTAATCCAGCGTTGAGAGGCTTTTCGGGCAGTTGAAGCGCTGAGCCAGTATACGCCGACGACAGGATACAGCAGCAGGGAGAAGGCTTTGCGACCCAGTACACGCCAGACCAGTAGCATCAGGCGCATTCCCCACAACCCTTTGACTTCCTGTTGCTGCGCCCAGTGTGTCGATGAACGACGACAAAGCAGGGAGGGGATGCGTGGCAACATGCCAAAGAACAGGCGAGTGTGCATCAATGAAATGTGCAAATTGTCTTTAAGCGCGTCGAAATGGGATAGCCCGTCCTGCGGATAGGTGACTCGCGTGGGGATAAAATAGCTGGTGTTGCCTTGCCAGTAGAGGCGCACCATCACTTCAGTATCAAAATCCATCCGTTTGCCGAGCGTTACGCGCTGTGCCAGTTGCAGCGTAGGGGCCACCGGATATACCCGAAAGCCGCACATACTGTCTTTGAGTTGCAACGAGAGCGTTTCTATCCACACCCAGATATGGGTTACCCAACGACCGTACAGGCGCGAGCGAGGAACCGAATCATCGTAAATCGGTTGTCCGGAAATCAGTGCTGTCGGATGTTCTTTTGCCAATGCAAGCAGCCTGGGAATATCTTCAATGGCATGTTGCCCGTCGGCATCGACCTGCACGGCATGACTGAACCCGGCATCTGCCGCCGTCTGCATTCCGCGAATAACCGCTGCGCCTTTGCCTGCGTTGATGGGCAGGCGAATTAACGTCAGATTGCTGTATTCTGCCGCCAGGCGTGCCAGTTCATCTCGTGTAGTCTCGTCGCTGCCATCGTCCACCACAATGCAGGGGAGATTGAACGGCCGAAGACGATCCAACACGTCTGACATCATCGCGCCGTGGTTGTAGCAGGGAATCAACACGCACGGGGAAAAGGTCAGCGGCATAACCGAATCTTCCCGCTGCTGGCGGTATGGCGCACGTCACCGTCGTGGCGCTGGTAGCTAAAAGAGAGCATCTGACGCGCTTCCTGCCAGCTCAGACTCAGGGTGACGGTGGCCTCTGGCAATAGCGGTGACTGGAACTTCACGTTTTGAATACTGTGAAAACGCCAGCCTGGGACCAGCAGCGTGGTGGCGTAATCCATCGCCCAGTTCAGCTGTGCAACGCCCGGCAGCAGTGGCTGCACGCTAAAATGCCCGCTGAACCAAAACAGAGACGGGTCGAGTTGTAAAACAATCTCAGCCTGATGAGGCAGTGCCTGATGGCGCTCGATTTCATGGGGTTTCATGAAATAACTCCTGTAATTGCGCATAGACACGCTTGTTCATACTGTTGACCGGAATCTCATCAATCACCCGCCAGTAGCGGGGAACCGCGACAGGCTCCAGCCAGGGCAGCAGCGATCGTCGCCAGGTCAGTTCTTGCGGTTTACCACCGCACTCAAGCCAGCGTTGCCGGGCTTCGTCATTCAGTACCAGCAGGACGCCAACGCCCTGACGTCCTCCACGTGAGACCGGCAATGCCGCGACTTCACAGATACCATCCAGTGCCAGTAAACGTTGCTCCACTTCGCTGAGTGAAATGCGTTTCTCTTCAATTTTGACCACCCGCCCGCGTCTGCCCATCAGGCGGAACTGTCCGTTTTCGATAAACTGCAGAACATCATCGAGTAACAGGCCATCATCAGCGTTAATTAGCGGTGAAAACACACGAAATGCGTCGTCTTCTGGCTGGAATCTGACGCCGGGAAAAGGCAGCCATGCCACATCATCCTGGTGGCGATAGCGCCACGCAAGGATCCCGGTTTCAGTGCTGCCGTAGATCTCATCGGGCCAGACATTAAGCCAGTCAGCAGCCTGCGTGACGTCCTGCCAGGGCAGCATACCACCCGCAGACAGAATCAGTTCTACCGGCGGCGGTGTCAGGTTGTGGTCGAGGCGTTTCAGAAACGCCGGGCTGCTGATAAACGCATACCGATGCTCAGCGCTCAGTGCCGCCAGTTGTTCGGCATACCAAAGCATCGCCGCGTGCAGCGGCAGGCCTAAGGCCATCGGCAAAAATATACGGAACGTCAGGCCATACAGGTGTTGCGGTACCACTGACGCGACCACCCGGCAACCTGCCAGACGATCGGCAAAGCGTGTAGCGAGCAATGCCGCTTCGCTATCCAGACGAGCGATCGGTTTGATCACGCGTTTCGGCTGGCCGGTCGAACCGGAAGTGAATAGCTCCACAAAGGCGTCACTGCGTATTGCCGGGAACGTGATGTCGTGAGCCACGGATGTCATGGCGGAGCTGACCACCCGCAGCGTTCCCTGCCAGTCCATCGCTTTATCGCTCAGTACGCCGTCAAACAGCAAGTGCTGCTCGTTTAACAACGAAACGCGACAATGTCCTGGGATCACCGGTGTTTTGCCGGCATGGAGTGTTGCCAGCAGTGCGACGATGAATAAATAGCTGTTCTCGAAGCACAATGCCCAGCGTTCACCTTCCTGCTGTCGCAGATATGCTAGCAACTGGGCCACATCATGGCGCAGATGGCCAAGCGTCCAGGTATGCTCTTCCTGCCACGCAACAGGAACGTCGTCCGGACGTGGGGCACAGAGCCATTGAGCGAGTGTGAGGGGCTGCTTCATTGGGTATCTCGTTTTATCACCAGTTGGCGAATTAACCACTCGCCTACCATCAATGTTCCCATTAGCAGATAGGAAACCATGCCGTTCCAGGTGGTCCACAGGGTCATATCGCCATTCAGTGCGGTAAAGAGCGCAACGCTGCCATTGATGATGAAAAAGGCGCACCAGATTTGTGTCACACGGCGCGTGTAGCGCACGCCCGCATCGGGCAGATTTGGGTCGCGCAGTCGTGCCAGACGTTCAACAATGGGCATTGCTGACCATAACGATCCACCAAAAACCGACAGCATAACGGCGTTTACCACTACCGGATAAAACAGCAGCAGCTGGTGCGTTTTGAGCAGATAACTGGCAATGCACAAGGTTATACCCGCGACCGCCACTACCTGTGTCACGACGCGCAGCGGCCCCGCCTGTCGCCGGGTCTGGCGAAAGCGTAAAAAAAGGAGTAGCGCCATCAACGGTAGCAACCAGTGCAGACTGTTATGCGCCAGGCCAAACCAGATCAAAAACGGCCAGGCCAGCAACAGTAGACCTGTCAGCAGTTGTACGACTGGCAACGAGCGTGTGCCCGACACGGAGAATTACGCTTCTTTGAGAAGGCGTTCTACCGCATCGACGACATCTTGTACGGTGCGTACTGCTTTGAACTCTTCCGGCTTGATTTTCTTACCGGTTTTCTTTTGCAGATGCACGATCATGTCGACGGCATCGATGCTATCGAGTTCCAAATCTTCGTACAGGCGCGCCTCAGGCTTGATATCTTGCGGATCAACTTCAAACAGCTTGACCAGCAGCGAGGAAACTTCAGCGTAAATGGCTTTTTGTTCGGTCATAACGGACTATCCTCAGGCACGTTGCGCGTGAATGAAAGATGCCAGCGTGGCGACGGAGAAGAAGTGCTGACGCATTTCTTCGCTCTCTGCTGAGAGGATCACGCCATACTCGTTTTTCACCGCCAGACCCAGCTCCAGGGCATCGATTGAGTCCAGGCCTAAGCCATCGCCAAAGAGTGCCGCTTCGGTTTCAATATCATCAGCTGTCAGTTCGTCGAGATTCAATGTCGTTATAATGAGATTTTTGATTTCAAGATAAAGCGCTTGCATCATTAATTCCTGAAAGAGGTAAAGTACCTGGTTGTAATTGAAGCAAAAGATGCCGGTTCAACTGCCTTGCGGCCAGCGCCGGTTCTTGTGAGTTTGCGTCGTAAAATTGGTCGATCTTAACCCGTTCGTGTACTGAAATGGTAAACATCGGTTTTACAGATGGGACGTTGTACCATTGGCTTTCTTTATCCAGCATTTGTTCGCTGCAGTTAATAGTCACTATGCGTAAATCACTGCTGCAGCGCACGGCGATATTTGCTGCACCACGCTGTAACGTCATTGCTTCTCCGGGGCGTGTACGGGTTCCCTCGGGGAAAATTAAAATGGTATCGCCTTGCTCAAGACGTTGCTGGCAAGCGGGCAATAGCGCATCAGCCTGGCTGTTAATCAGATAATCTGCGGCCCGGACTACGCCGCCGAGAAAAGGATTTTTTAGTAGTGCACTTTTCACCAGACAGTCGGTTTCTGGCATGACCGAGGCCAGTAGGACATAGTCGATGAGCGTCGGGTGGTTGGCGACGACAAGACACCCTTGTTCGTTGCGTAAAATGTCTCGTCCTTCAATTTGGTAATCCAGCACGCCTAGCCGCTTCGCCACGGTTAAGAAGAGACGAAAACTGGCAGCGATACTGCGTCTGGCGATACGCCGACGTCGGGCTTTATCCCATACCGCGATCAGCAGGACGTTAAACCAAATCGTAGACAGGAGGAGCCCGCCGAGGCCAAACAGGGCAAAGCAAAAACCGGTCATCACCAGTCGCCATACCCGGTTAAGCCGCAGGATCATCGTGCTCATCCCTGACTCCACTGCCACTGTACGCGTTCGCCAGGCAGGGTAAACGCCCTGGCATCTTGTAAGTAATGTTGTAAAAACAACAGGCTTTGCGGCAATGTTGTCTCGCTCTGTGCGCTGTGTGGACGGGTTTCACATTGCCAGCTATCACCGGATTCAATAACCAGCGCGACGGCAAACGGCCATGTTGGCATGTCTGGTGGTAACTGTGGGTGATAAAACTCGGGCAGAAAACCGTCGAAATCGACCATCAATACGCGCTGATATCCCGCCTGCAACAGCCCGATGACTTCGCATAACCCCTGCTGGAATGTATCCCTGCCAGCAGAAAGCGAGGAGGAGACAATCGGTTTTTTCGCGGCGATGGTCAGGTTACCCACAGCAGAGTTATGGACAGAGAGGGCGAAATCGGTCGGTGAGAGCGCCTGCTCAGTCGCGAGAGCGTGCAGGATCCTGTAGTTACGCTCCAGTTCACCATGGCGGCTGGTATACAAAACGGCATTGATATCATGACGACGTAACATCGCCAGACCGCAATCGACGGCCAGTTTGCTGCCGGAACTGAGGCGGCGAGCTGTCATCATCGGTAACTCATTGAGCTTAGCCAACGGCGCGGTGGGATCGATGGCGTGCGAAAGCCGTGACCATTCATGCCACTGTTCTGTTTCGCTTAACCCAGGCGCCCTGGCCTGCCAGTCGATAATATTGAAAGCAAATTTCATCAACGCGTATCCGCGGTAAATCGGTTGTTCCGATTGTTTCTTATTTTTTCTTCTGACATATCAATAAAGTATGCCCAACACCTAAGTTATCGTGGCGTTCATCTACCTGAAAACCTGCCTGATTCAGATAGTGATAAAACTTCTCTACGCTGTAGAAACGGCTGTTGCCATTCGCCATACAGGTAAAATAAAGCGAAGACGCATTCAGGCTAAATGAGGCAGCCTCAAATTTTTGGGCATCCCAAAACAGCTCCATAATGCACAGCTTCGCGCCTGGCTTCATCACCCGAGCAACGTTGCTTAGCATAGCGATAATTTGTTCCGGGGAAAAACAGTCCAGGAATTGACTCATCCACCAGATATCAGCGCCGTCAGGTAAAGGCGAGTCGCTAAGCATATCCACAGCATGGAAATTTATGCGATGAGATAATCCTGCATTTTCTATATTTTCGCGGGCAAGTGCAATTTGTTGCGGCAAATCTAAGAGGGTGACTGTAATATTGTCATCATGCTGACAACAACGTAATGCCCATTTTCCGGTATTTCCGCCGACATCGTACAGGGTTGCAGGGGCGCTGGCGAATACATATGGCAATGCGGCATCAAATGCGCCATCTGAATAGTAATGATCAAAAGCAAACCAACTTTCACGCGCAGCCAGCGGTAATTGTGATAGCGCAGGATAGATTGTTGGCCAGTCGCCAAAAATTTTTAGTCCCGCGGGTTTTCCATCTTTCAACGCATTTTCAAGATAGAACAATCCTTGGTAGCAAACATCCTGAGTGAAGTCCATATTCACGCGCGTCATCGTGTCATGTAAAAGAAAATGACCGACTTTAGCGAGGTAATAATATCCTTCTTTGTGGGTAATGATTCGCCCACTTAACCCCATATCCAACAGGATGCTGGCGGCATATTCGTTGATGGTGCTGTTTTCGGTAATTTCGTCGAGCGTGGCGCCGCGTTTACCTTGCTTGTCTAGCCAGGTGAGTACTCCCGCATTTCGCAGACACAACGCGGTTTGAAAAAGCATAGGGGCAAAGGCGATACGTTGTGCTTCAGTAATGGCATCCAGTGCGCTAAGCGAATCCTGTTCGTACATGTGGGGACAACCTGTTAAATGGCAGATAATAAGAGTATCGGGCCTTTTCGGCCCGACTTTAGGCATAATTACAGATTGGCACCGGCTGACAGATTAAGCTGGATGTCTTTATCCAGATTGCGTACCCAGCGGTTATAGTTTTTGTGAATTTTTCCACCAGAGGCCTGCAGGTTGAGGCTGCTGTCGTATTTGATGTCATAGCTGGTGGCGGTATAAGTGATACGGACTTCAGCCACATGATCGCGGGTTTGTTGGCGAGCTTTAATAACACCTGGTCCGGCTTCAGACATGACCCATTGGCGTTGAATACCGGCTTTAAGGATCGCGGTTTTAACCTGGTCCTGAGTATGTCCCGCGCTCACACTGGTATGAACTTGATCAATCGGCGCAGTACGTGCGCAACCCGCCAGAGCACCGACAACGGCAATGGCCGCAAACCACTTAATATACTGTTTCATTAAAGCTCCCTATCAAAGTACCGTTTATACGTGTTAAATAATAAACTCCGAAATCATGGGCACCTTGTATTGCCTATGATTATATTTAAGCTAAATTAGCATTTTATTTCATATGATTGGTAGCAAGGTAATGAGATGACCGGATAGTAATACCCCAGGACTTTCTTCAACGGAAATTTTTCAGCATCATCATTGGCGAGAAGTATAGATTTTTAGAGAAAATGTATCAAATAAAATAACCTTTAAAGATAAGTAGATAGTTTACGTTAAATGCTTTGGGGGGATTCATTTTTTTTATGCGTTTTGGCAAAGAAACCATCATCTTGGCTTATGTATTTTCTTTATAAAGAATGAAATCCCTTTCACTCTTTATTTAAGATAAGCTTCTATATATAACTACGTTGGCGTCATTTTAACGGTCATATAAAAATATAAAAACTACCTCGGTTGGTAGTTTTTCAGGGAAGCCGACTTTTGGGCCTGCCTGGCCCCAGCAAAATGGCCAGTTTGCTGCCGCCTGTGGTCGTTTCCATCCAGATTTTACATACGCTGGTTAACGGCACGGAGAGCAACATGCCGACCGGACCGAGCAGCCATCCCCATACCAACAGAGAGAGGAAGACGATTAGCGTCGATAATCCCAGCCGATGCCCCATCATTCGGGGTTCGAGAATGTTGCCAATCACCATATGCACCACCAGAAACAGTGCGCCAACCAGCACGCATTCGTAAATGCCATTAAATAGCAGTGCCTGGATCATGGGCGGGACGGCGGAAATGACCGAGCCAATGTTGGGCACGTAGTTCAACAGGAATGCCAGTACACCCCACATCAGAGCAAACTGAATCCCCATCAGTGCCAGTCCCAGCCAGATTATGGCACCGGTCCATAAGCTGAGCAGCGTTTTCAGCGCCAGATAGTGTGACACGCCCTTCAGCGCCCGATGTAGCCCCGCAATGTGGATTTGCGGATTATTCAACGCAAAACGCATCTTATAGGGGACATGACGCACCTCAAACAGCATAAAAACTACCGTCATCACCAGCAGAAAGACGCTAGCCATGGCACCAGAAAGACTCGTCATCAGCGTGGTTGTGAAGGTCATCAGCTTGTCAGAGTCCATGCGTTGCAGCATGCGCTCCGGGGACATATGCAGATTCAGAAAAGGCACCATCTCTTGCAAATACAGAACCTTGCGCGTTAGCTCCTTATTGTATTTTGGCAGCAGGTCCATGAATTCAGTGATTGATGACGCCAGCACGCCAACCAACGCCGTAAGAACGATCAGCATCACCACCACGACTAAGGTAATAGCGATTGGGCGACCGACTCCCCGGCGGATAAACCAGGTGACAAGTGGATTCAATACAATGGCAAAAAAGAGGGCCAGCAGCAGCTGCACAATGATATCCGCCGCAGCATGGATACCTGCGAGGATCACCACCAGAGCGGCCAGTTTGAGCAAAATGTGCAAACCCGTTTTATCGGGCTGGGTGGTTATCATGTCTTCTTCCTGTTTGCGTTTTTGCATTAAGTGTAGCGGCTGGCTTGCGACTGATATTCCTAAACTGGCTACTGCTTTCTGCTCTGCAACATGGTAGAAATGAAACACTGTTGTGAAAACGTGGTGACCCTCCATGCCCGAACCCGTCGCTGAACCGACGCTTAGCGGTTTACGCCTGAACCTGCGTATTGTTTCTGTGGTGATGTTTAACTTCGCCAGCTACCTGACCATCGGCCTGCCGCTCGCGGTGTTGCCTGGCTACGTCCATGATGTAATGGGATTTAGCGCTTTCTGGGCTGGGCTGGTCATCAGCCTGCAATATTTCGCTACGCTGCTGAGCCGTCCGCATGCCGGTCGCTATGCCGATCTGCTGGGGCCAAAGAAAATTGTGGTATTTGGGCTGTGCGGCTGCTTTTTAAGTGGCCTGGGCTATTTACTGGCGGGATCAACGAACGGCTGGCCGTTGGCCAGTCTGCTGCTGCTATGTCTGGGGCGCGTGATTCTCGGGATCGGGCAAAGCTTTGCCGGGACCGGCTCTACGCTGTGGGGCGTGGGGGTGGTTGGCTCAATGCACATCGGACGGGTGATTTCCTGGAATGGCATCGTGACCTATGGCGCGATGGCGATAGGCGCGCCGCTGGGTGTTCTGTTTTATGCCTGGGGTGGCTTACAGGGGCTGGCGCTGACCGTGATGGGCGTGGCACTGTTGGCAATCCTGCTGGCGCTCCCTCGTCCGGCGGTTAAGGCCAGCAAAGGCAAACCGTTGCCATTTCGCGCGGTGCTTGGGCGCGTCTGGTTGTATGGCATGGCGCTGGCCCTGGCCTCCGCTGGATTTGGGGTAATCGCTACCTTCATTACCTTGTTCTATGATGCCAAAGGCTGGGATGGCGCCGCATTCGCGCTGACGCTTTTTAGCTGCACTTTTGTCGGTACTCGTTTGTTGTTCCCAAATGGTATCAACCGTTTAGGCGGGCTGAATGTGGCGATGATCTGCTTTAGCGTCGAGATTGTCGGGCTGTTACTGGTCGGGATGGCTTCGATGCCGTGGATGGCGAAAATCGGCGTTCTGCTGGCCGGGGCTGGGTTCTCACTGGTTTTCCCGGCGCTGGGCGTGGTGGCGGTAAAAGCCGTTCCTCAGCAAAATCAGGGCGCTGCGCTGGCGACCTACACGGTGTTTATGGATTTATCGCTGGGGGTTACCGGGCCGCTGGCCGGGCTGGTCATGACGTGGGCGGGTGTGCCCGTTATCTATCTGGCGGCGGCAGGGCTGGTAGCGGTGGCGTTATTGCTGACCTGGCGGTTAAAAAAACGGCCTCAGGTGGTGTCACCGGAGGCCGCGTCATCGTCTTAACCGTTACTGGATAACCAGCGTGTTAATGATGTTTTCTGCAGTAGTCTGCGCTTTTTGCTGATCGTCAGCAGGCAGCGTGATTTGCAGCGTCAGCAGTTGGTTGTCCACTTTACCCAACACCACTGAAGAGTATGCGGTCTGGCCTTTGGCCGAGATGATGCTGTCTAACTGCTGCAACGTGTGGCCTTTCAGCTCAATAGATTTATTGGTGACGACCTGCAGCTGCGGGTCACGGCTACGCTGCTGATCTTCCAGACGTTTTGCCAGCACAGCCAGATCTTCGTTGGTGTTGTCGCCAACAATCACAATCACCGCTTTCTGGCCGGTTGCGTCAGAATATACGTGCATATTGTTCGCCTGGGTGCCCAGCTTGCCGCTCTGATCGGTCATATCAGCTGGCAGGGAAAAACTGAGTTTGCCGTCCAGCAGGCTGACCGGTTGTCCGGTGGCGTTACTTTCTGCGGCAGCACCCTCGGCTGGCGCTTTTGTATCGCTATTATCACAGGCCGCAAGCCCCATAACCAGCAGGCCAATACCGACATATTTAACCAGATTGCGCATTGACTTCTTCCTTTCGATAAACGGCCATAACGGCTCATTCGTCCATCTTATCACAACTCGGAAAATGAACCTTTAACTCGTCTGCAATGCAGAGATTTCAGATTTATCTGCCAGCCTTTTCAGTAACATATTCAGCAGCACGCCATACATTGGCAGGAAGAAAATAATGCTGATCAGCACTTTGAAGCAGTAATCGACCAGTGCGATTTCCATCCAGTGCTCGGCCATAAAGGCATCCGGGCTACGCCAGAAAGCGATAAAGAAGAAGGCCAACGTATCGCTGATATTGCCAAACAGCGTGGACGCCGTCGGTGCCAGCCACCAGCGACGGTTCTGACGCAGGCGGTTAAAGACATGCACATCCAGAATTTGTCCCAGCGCGTAGGCCATAAAGCTGGCGGCGGCGATACGGGCGACAAACAGGTTAAAGTGCAGCAGTGCGCCGAATCCTTGCCACGATCCCATATAGAACAGTGATGAAACGACATAGGAGATCAGCAGCGCGGGGATCATAACCGCAAAGATGATACGTCGAGCCAGCGGCGCGCCAAAAATACGCACGGTCAGGTCGGTCGCGAGGAAAATAAACGGAAAGCTAAACGCGCCCCATGTGGTATGGAAACCAAAAATGGAGATTGGAAGCTGCACCAGATAGTTGCTGGAGGTGATCACCAGCAGATGAAATAGCGATAGCCAGAACAACGCTTTTACGCGCTGAGTTTGTGTAAACGGAGTCATATTGTGACCTTTTTGTTGGATGGGGTGAGGGAACCCAATAAAAAACCGTCGCATGATACTGCTTTAAGAGCACATTGCAATGGTTGTTTTTCACGCAATCGTTAACCTGATTGGCTTACGCCACAACAGAGCGTAAAATAACGCCGTTTTTGTATAAATGAGACGACGATGAGCGACCTGTTTACTTCCCCCGACCATACTCTTGATGCCCAGGGGCTGCGCTGCCCGGAACCGGTAATGATGGTGCGTAAAACCGTACGCGGCATGCAGGCCGGTGAAACGCTGCTGATTGTCGCCGACGATCCGGCAACAACCCGCGATATTCCTGGCTTCTGTACCTTTATGGAACATGAGCTGGTGGCCAAAGAGACCGACTCGCTGCCGTACCGTTATTTAGTGCGCAAAGGGCAGTAATCTTGTCATGCCGGATGGCGCTAACGCTTCTCCGGCCTATAAAGACTGAGTAACCTGTAGGCCTGATAAGCGAAGCGCCATCAGGCGAGAAACAGGCACTACCCTTTACGCAACAACCGCAGCGCGTTCGCGGTCACCAGCACCGTCGCCCCCGTATCCGCCAGCACCGCCAGCCACAGTCCGGTTATCCCGAGCAGCGTGGTGACGAGGAAAATCCCCTTCAGGCCCAGCGCAATCGCAATGTTCTGGCGAATATTGGCGTGGGTAGCCCGCGCCAGCTGAATCATTTGCACCAGACCACGCAGACGGTTGTGGGTCAGAGCGGCATCGGCGGTCTCCAGCGCGACGTCGGTCCCGCTTCCCATCGCAATACCAATTGTGGCCGCTTTCATTGCCGGAGCGTCGTTGATGCCGTCGCCGACCATCGCCAGCGGCGACTGTTGGTTAAGATGGGTAACGGCCTGCACCTTATCTTCTGGCAAGAGTCCTGCTTTGAATTCGAGGCCCAGTTCACCGGCAATGGCGGCGGCCGCACGCGGGTTATCACCGGTCAGGATCACCCCTTTCACGCCAATCTGATTAAGCTCGCTGATGGCGCTGCGAGCGTCATCGCGCAGCGTGTCCTGTAAGGCCAGTACGCCGAGAACGGTATCGTTACGCAGCACCAACACCACCGTTTGGCCCGCGCTTTCCAGCTCGCTAATCTGCCCGGCAAAGGCATCGGCAGGCTGCTTACCGGCGGCGCAAATCAGTACGCGTTCGCCGTTGACCAGCGCTTCAATTCCAGAGCCAACCAGCGCCCGTTGCTCTTTTGCGACAGGAATAGACAGCTCGCGCGTTTGTGCTTCCCGAACAATTGCTTGTGCCAGCGGGTGCGTCGCGCCTTGCTCTACCGCTGCCGCCAGTGCCAGCAATTCAGCCTCACCAATACCGCTTGCCGGATGAATCGCCGTGACGCGTGGTTTACCGACGGTCAGGGTGCCGGTTTTATCAAACGCCACCTGAGTGACTCTACCCAACTGTTCCAGCGCGGCCCCGCCTTTGATTAACGCGCCACGACGTGCCGCGGCGGCAAGACCAGAAGTAATGGCTGCGGGGGTTGAAATCACCAGAGCGCAAGGACAGCCAATCAGCAACAGCGTCAGCCCTTTGTAAATCCACTCCTGCCAGGATGCGGCAAACAGCAGTGGCGGTACGAGGGTGACCAGCAGCGCAACCGCCATAATAGCTGGGGTATAAATTCGGCTGAAACGGTCAATGAAGCGCTCAATGGGGGCGCGGCGTTCTTCCGCTTCTTCAATCAGTTTCAGAATACGGTCAATGGCGCTGGCACCCGGTTCTGAGAGCACTTCCAGCGTTACCAGACGATCCACGCTGGTGGCACCCGCTGGGACTTTCTCGCCGGTGGCGCGTTCAACCGGGATCGATTCGCCGGTCAGGGCGCTCTCATCAAAGCTGGCAAAGCCGGAGACCAGTTTGCCGTCGGCAGGTAAACGCCCACCCGCGGCAACTTCAATAACATCGCCAGGCCGGAGGGTATTGATAGCCACCTCTTCGCGTTCGCCGTTACGCAGGCGTGTGGCGGTTTCCGGTTTGAGCGCCATCAGAGCGCTGACCCCTTTACGGGCGCGGCTGGCGGCCCATCCTTCCAGACGCTCGCCAATTAAAAACAGTAGCAGCACCATAGCGGCTTCCGCCGTCGCGCCGATAAACAGTGCACCAATGGCGGCGACGCTCATCAGCGTTTCAATGGCAAAGTAGCTGCCGGTTTTCATCAGACGCAGGGCCTGACGGGCAATGGGATACAGTCCGACCAGCGTGGTGGCGATAAACGCTATCTGACCGAAAGGATGATTGAACTGCTCCAGCCCCCAGCTAATCGCCATCATAATAATCAGCGAAATCAGCGGCAGGTTTTCTTTAAAACGTGACTCGGGGGCGGCGTCCGTCGTGTGCTCATCGCGCAGGGTATAGCCTGCTTTTTGCACCGCGTTTTCAACTTGCTGGCGGATATCGGAACCGGCATCGACCACCAGTTTTTCAGTGGCGAACAGAACCTGGACCTGGTTGACGCCGCTGACCTGGCGGACCGCATTCTCTACTTTGCGGGCGCAAGCTGCGCAGTCCATGCCTGCCACTTTCCAGGAATAGCGGGTACCTATTACGGTATCGGATACGGTTGGTGTAGTGGAGCAGCTTCCTTCGCAGCAGCAGTCATCCGCCTTTTGTGGTGCAGGCGCTGGCTTGAAAGAAGAGAATTGTGGGACTTTTTTGCCACGGGTATCGGGTGTCGACATGGCATCCTCCGGTTGATAATCATTTCGTATTAACCGGAGGATACACTCTGGAGTCGACTCCAGAGTCAAGCGTTTTAAAGATACAACGAACGAACAATCAGGAAATGTCCGGCGAAGTAGCAGGCGGCGGCAATGGCGTTATCGGCGCGGAAGCGGCGACGGTAATGGCTACCCAGCCAGACAATGTTGCCGATGAACAGGAGGGATGCGCCCATAAATGCCGACAGCGCCGGGGCGGTCGGGCGGAAGAACCACAGCTCACCGGCCATCCAGACCATCATCAGCGTGATGCCGATAAAGGTGCAGATAGCGACACGCAGCTCTTCCAGACGCGTCCAGATCACGGCGATCAGCAACGCCCCCAGCACTACCAGCACCAACGGCAAAGGCCAGAAGAACGACAGCGTCATTTGGCTGGCGAAGTAAATGGTATAAAGCAGATGCGACAGGAAGAATGCCCCCACGGCGTACAGCAGGCGTTGGCGCGGTAACAGCGTCAGCGCATCGCCCAGCAGCGAGGCAAGCAGGCCAGCCAGCACCAGATAGCTGATAGCGTTAAACATTGGCGCCTGCCAGGCCAGCAGCGCCAGCAGGAGTAACGTCAGGGGCTTAAAGACCCAGCGTTGCCAGGCAGGTCCACGATAGGAAGCATCCACGAACAACCATGCGGAAAGACAGACAGCGATAAACGACCAAAGCATCTTAGTTCCTTGAATTCGTTATTTTTTCGTAAGCGGGGTGCTCACGGCTCTACTGTCCAGTGTAGAGGTCGACACAGCCAGATGACAACACCATAACAGGCGATGTATGCTTATTTCCGCATTTTCTGATGGGTTAATAATATGAGCAAACCACCACTTTTTTTCATTGTTATCATTGTCTTAATCGTTGTCGCTGCGTCGTTTCGCTTTGTTCAGCAGCGGCGAGAAAAAGCCGATAATGATGCGGCGCCGCTGGTGCAAAAGCAGGTGGTGGTAAGTAATAAACGGGAAAAACCTCTAAACGATCGGCGATCCCGCCAGCAGGAAGTGAGCCCGGCAGGAACCAGCATGCGCTATGAAGCCAGCTTTAAGCCACAAAACGGGGGGATGGAGCAGACGTTTCGTCTTGATGCGCAGCAGTACCACGCGTTAACGGTCGGGGATAAAGGCACGCTGAGTTACAAAGGTTCGCGATTTGTTGATTTTACGCTTGAACGCTAAGGTGTCATCTGAATGATGCCGGATGGCGGCTTACGCCTTATCCGGCCTACAGATTTTTCGCCCCGGCCCGCAACGTGCCGCCGGGCGAAAAGATCACAGCTACTTCTTCAACTGATCTTTAATCTTCTTCTGCCACACCAGTAGCTCAAAGACGCCGAACAGAAAAATACGGATTTTCTCTCCGTTGGTCATCTGCGGGCCATCTTTAGGCATGGTGCTTTTTAGCAGCGCCAGCTGCATGCCATGCATCAGCACCATAAATATCAGTGCGACGTTAACGAAGATGTTAAGCGGGCGTGGAAAGGGTTGGAAAATATTCAGTAGTAAAAATGCCCAGACGCACAGCATCAGCAGGCGTCCCAGGTTAATCAGCATCGTGCTCTCCTCGTGCTTCACGTTGGTACAGGCGATAGGCGACCTGTCCGGCGACTTTCTCACGGTATAGCGACCAGTTCACCGGAACCGGCGGTAAGCCGTTTTCTACTTCGCTTTCAACGTAAATATACGCTTCATTTGCCAGCCAGCCATGAGTTTCCAGAAGAGTTAATGTTTCTTCCAGTAATCCTTTGCGAAACGGCGGGTCAACAAATACCACGTTATGCGGCGTACCTGCCTGAGCCAAAAATGTCAGCGTATTGGTATTGACGACGCGGGCATGGGAGGCTTTTAGCGTGGCGAGATTCTTTTGTAGCTGCTGAGATACCGCGCGATCCATCTCCAGAAGCGTCGCATTTGCCGCATAGCGAGAGAGGGCTTCCAGCCCCAGCGCGCCGCTGCCGGCGAAGCAGTCCAGACAGTGAGCATCGACCATTACCGGGGCCAGCCAGTTAAACAACGTTTCGCGCACACGGTCAGTGGTCGGACGCAGGCCGGGACTGTCCGGAACCGGGAGTTTACGGCCACGCCATTGCCCGCCAATAATGCGGATCTGGCCGCTACCAGAGTGATTCGGTTTTTTCATTTCTATTATTGCTCAATCCGCCTATAGCATGTCATTCCAGGCGGTGATGTGAGTTAAGTTAAGTGATAGACTATTTCATCATTTTTTTAGCTGCTATGTACATAGCGTTGACGCTGTGCCATGAAGCAACAGCGGGGGAGTGTAGTCGCAAATGGCGAAAGAGAAAAAACGTGGCTTTTTTTCCTGGCTGGGCTTTGGTCAAAAAGAGCAGGCACCGGAAAACGAGACAGAAGTAAAAAACGAAGAACAACAACCGGTTGCTGAAGAAACTACCGTCGTTGACGAACAACCGCACGTCGAGGAAACCCGTAGCGAGGCTGAAACGCAAGCCTTTGCAGCTGAAGTCGTTGAAGTAACTGAACAGGTTGCGGAAATCGAAAAACTGCAGCCGGAAGAAGAACCTGTCGGCGAACAAGTGCAGCCGGAGATTGAGCCGGTTGCTGAACCCGTTGCTGAAACTGTAGTGGAAACGCCAGCAGCGGTGGTTATCGAACGCGAAGAATTGCCGCTGCCGGAAGAGGTGAAAACTGAAGAAGTTTCTGCCGAAGAGTGGCAGGCCGAAGCGGAAACCGTGGAAATCGTTGAGGCGGCTGAAGAAGAAGCTGAAAACGAACCGCAGCTGACCGACGAAGATCTGGAAGCACAGGCGCTGGCCGCTGAGGCTGCTGAAGAAGCAGTTATGGTGGTGCCGGTAGAAGAACCTGCTGTAGAAGAACCGGTAGAAGAAGAGGTGGTCCAGGAGCAGGAAAAACCAACCAAAGAAGGTTTCTTTGCGCGCCTGAAACGCAGCCTGCTGAAAACAAAAGAAAACCTCGGTTCCGGATTTATCAGTCTGTTCCGTGGTAAAAAGATCGACGATGATCTGTTTGAAGAGCTGGAAGAGCAACTGCTGATCGCTGATGTGGGTGTAGAAACGACCCGCAAAATCATTGCGAATCTGACGGAAGGCGCCAGCCGCAAGCAGCTTAAAGATGCGGAAGCGCTGTACGGTCTGTTGAAAGAAGAGATGGGCGAGATTCTGGCGAAGGTTGACGAACCGCTGAATGTTGATGGCAAAACACCATTTGTTATCTTAATGGTTGGCGTCAACGGCGTGGGCAAAACCACCACTATTGGTAAGCTGGCGCGTCAGTTTGAGCAGCAGGGTAAATCGGTAATGCTGGCGGCAGGTGATACTTTCCGTGCGGCGGCAGTAGAACAGCTGCAGGTTTGGGGTCAGCGTAACAACATCCCGGTGATTGCTCAGCATACTGGCGCGGATTCCGCGTCCGTTATCTTTGATGCCATCCAGGCGGCGAAGGCGCGTAACGTAGACGTGCTGATCGCTGATACCGCAGGGCGTTTGCAGAATAAATCGCACCTGATGGAAGAATTGAAAAAAATCGTTCGCGTCATGAAGAAGCTGGACGAAGATGCGCCGCATGAAGTTATGCTGACTATCGACGCCAGCACCGGGCAGAATGCGATAAGCCAGGCCAAACTGTTCCATGAAGCGGTGGGCTTAACCGGTATCACCCTGACCAAGCTGGATGGTACGGCGAAGGGCGGGGTTATCTTCTCGGTAGCCGATCAGTTTGGCATCCCTATCCGCTATATCGGTGTGGGCGAACGTATCGAGGATTTACGTCCGTTTAAAGCGGACGATTTTATAGAGGCACTTTTTGCCCGAGAGGATTAACAATGATTCGCTTTGAACATGTCAGCAAGGCCTATCTCGGTGGGAGACAAGCGCTGCAGGGAGTGACCTTCCATATGCAGCCTGGCGAGATGGCGTTTCTGACCGGCCACTCCGGCGCGGGGAAAAGTACCCTGCTGAAGCTGATTTGTGGAATTGAACGGCCCAGCGCCGGGAAAATCTACTTTAGCGGGCATGACATCAGCCGTTTGAAAAACCGTGAAGTGCCGTTTCTGCGTCGTCAGATTGGCATGATTTTTCAGGATCACCACCTGTTGATGGACAGAACCGTGTTTGACAACGTGGCAATCCCGCTAATCATCGCGGGTGCCAGCGGGGACGATATTCGTCGTCGCGTGTCAGCGGCGCTGGATAAGGTCGGGCTGTTGGACAAAGCGAAAAACTTCCCGATTCAGCTCTCCGGCGGTGAACAACAACGCGTCGGCATCGCCCGTGCGGTGGTGAACAAACCTGCGGTGCTGCTGGCGGATGAACCAACGGGGAACCTGGATGACGCGCTGTCAGAAGGGATCCTTCGCCTGTTCGAAGAGTTTAACCGCGTCGGGGTCACGGTATTAATGGCCACGCACGATATTGGCCTGATCTCCCGTCGCTCCTATCGCCAAATGGTTCTGAGCGATGGACATCTGCATGGAGGCCTGGCGCATGAATAGACGTGACGCTATTAACCAAATCAAACAGTTCGGTGGCCGACTGGATCGCTTTCGTAAATCGGGCGGTGCGCCGGGTGACGGCGGTCGCAACGCGCCAAAGCGTGCGAAAGCCGCGCCAAAGCCGAATTCGCGTAAAACCAATGTCTTTAACGAGCAGGTACGTTATGCGTTTCAGGGCGCGTTACAGGACCTGAAAAGCAAGCCGCTGGCGACGTTTCTGACGGTGATGGTCATTGCCATCTCCCTGACGCTGCCAAGCGTATGCTACATGGTTTATAAGAACGTAAACCATGCGGCAAGCCAGTATTATCCGTCTCCGCAGATCACCGTTTACCTGCAAAAAACGCTGGATGATGATGCGGCGGCGCGGGTGGTTGGTCAGTTGCAGGCCGAGCAGGGCGTGGAGAAAGTGAATTATCTTTCTCGTGACGACGCGCTGGGTGAATTCCGCAACTGGTCTGGCTTTGGCGGCGCGCTGGATATGCTGGAAGAGAACCCGCTTCCGGCCGTGGCGGTTGTTATCCCGAAACTGGACTTTCAGGGTACGGAGTCGCTGAACACGCTGCGTGACCGCATCGCACAAATCAACGGTATTGATGAAGTGCGAATGGATGACAGCTGGTTCGCTCGCCTGGCGGCGCTGACGGGCCTTGTCGGACGCGTTTCCGCGATGATTGGCGTGCTGATGGTGGCGGCGGTCTTCCTCGTCATCGGTAACAGCGTGCGGCTGAGTATTTTTGCGCGTCGCGATACCATTAACGTGCAAAAACTGATTGGCGCGACGGATGGATTTATCCTGCGTCCGTTCCTCTACGGCGGTGCACTGCTCGGTTTTTCCGGTGCATTTCTTTCACTGATTTTGTCAGAAATTTTGGTGATGCGTCTGTCGTCAGCGGTGACTGAGGTGGCACAGGTATTTGGAACCAAGTTTGATATCAATGGCTTATCATTCGATGAGTGCCTGTTATTGCTGCTGGTGTGCTCAATGATTGGCTGGGTGGCAGCCTGGCTTGCCACGGTTCAACATTTACGCCACTTTACCCCCGATTAAAAAATCTCTGGTATAATCTTTCCCTGCACTGAGTAGTTCGCTCTGCAGGGAAAGAGTCCCTGTGATCTCTTCCCGGCGTATTCATTGTGATGTCACATTTTGTGCGTAATCTATACACATTACGACATGGAACTTGTGGATAAAATCACTGTCTGATAAAAGATTGAATGATATTCTCGTTGCTCATAAGCTCTGGCATGGTTGTTGCTACTGGTTTTTGTTAATTAGTTTTTAGCCAATGCGCCAGATGAAAAGATTGAGAGGATTTGAATGACCAAAGAAATGCAAAATTTAGCTTTAGCCCCTGTTGGTAACCTGGAATCTTACATCCGGGCTGCGAACGCGTGGCCGATGTTGTCGGCTGACGAGGAGCGGGCACTGGCTGAAAAGCTGCATTACCAGGGCGATCTGGAAGCAGCTAAAACGCTGATCCTGTCTCACCTGCGCTTTGTTGTTCATGTTGCTCGTAATTATGCGGGTTATGGCCTGCCGCAGGCGGATCTGATTCAGGAAGGTAATATCGGCCTGATGAAAGCCGTGCGCCGTTTCAACCCGGAAGTGGGTGTGCGCCTGGTTTCCTTCGCCGTGCATTGGATCAAAGCTGAGATCCACGAATACGTTCTGCGTAACTGGCGTATCGTTAAAGTTGCGACCACCAAAGCACAGCGTAAGCTGTTCTTTAACCTGCGTAAAACCAAGCAGCGTTTGGGCTGGTTTAACCAGGACGAAGTTGAAATGGTTGCTCGCGAGCTGGGTGTTTCCAGCAAAGACGTGCGCGAAATGGAATCCCGTATGGCGGCGCAGGACATGACGTTTGACATGTCTTCAGACGACGAGTCTGACAGCCAGCCGATGGCCCCGGTGCTGTATCTGCAGGATAAATCTTCTAACTTTGCCGACGGCATTGAAGAAGATAATTGGGAAGATCAGGCCGCGAACAAACTGACTCACGCAATGGAAGGTCTGGACGAGCGTAGCCAGGACATCATTCGTGCCCGTTGGCTGGACGAAGACAACAAGTCGACGTTGCAGGAACTGGCCGATCGCTACGGCGTTTCCGCTGAACGTGTTCGTCAGCTTGAAAAGAACGCCATGAAAAAACTGCGCGCGGCGATCGAAGCGTAATCTTCCAGCCGAACTGGAAATGCTGATAAACCCTGGATGAAAATCCGGGGTTTTTTGTTTTTATCTCTTCCCCTCTCTCCTGACGTTTAAGCTTTTTGTCATCAAGTTGTTATCTGCATGTCAAATTTAGCTATTCCAAAATAATAAAAATCGGGTATGTTTTAGCAGAGTATGCTGCTAAAGCACGGGTGGCTATCCAATAATCGAAATAAAGTGCTGAACAACAACATCACAACACACGTAATAACCACAATAATGGGGATTGTCAGGATGAATATGAAGGGTAAAGCGTTTTTGGCAGGATGTATCGCCCTGTCTTTGAGCAATATGGCGTTTGCTAAGGATATTAAAGTTGCCGTCGTCGGCGCGATGTCCGGTCCGGTAGCGCAGTATGGCGATCAGGAATTTACTGGCGCAGAGCAGGCGATTGCAGATATCAACGCCAAAGGCGGCGTGAAAGGCGACAAACTGGTCATGGTGAAATATGACGATGCCTGTGACCCGAAACAAGCGGTAGCGGTAGCTAACAAAGTGGTCAACGACGGGATTAAATATGTTATCGGCCACCTGTGCTCGTCTTCCACTCAGCCTGCGTCAGATATCTATGAAGACGAAGGCATTCTGATGATCACCCCAGCGGCAACGGCGCCGGAGCTGACCGCGCGCGGTTATAACCTGGTGATGCGTACCACCGGTCTGGATTCCGATCAGGGACCAACCGCTGCCAAATATATCGTTGAAAAAGTGAAGCCGAAGCGCATTGCGATCGTTCACGACAAACAACAGTACGGTGAAGGCCTGGCGCGTTCCGTGCAGGACAACCTCAAGAAAGCCAACGCTGACGTGGTGTTCTTCGACGGGATCACCGCCGGTGAAAAAGACTTCTCGACGCTGGTAGCGCGCCTGAAGAAAGAGAATATCGATTTCGTTTACTACGGTGGTTACCACCCGGAAATGGGGCAGATTCTGCGCCAGGCACGCGCTGCGGGTCTGAAAACCCAGTTTATGGGACCAGAAGGGGTAGCGAACGTGTCGCTGTCTAACATCGCGGGTGAGTCTGCAGAAGGCTTACTGGTAACGAAACCGAAGAACTACGATCAGGTTCCGGCGAACAAACCGATTGTGGACGCGATCAAAGCCAAGAAACAGGATCCGAGCGGTGCATTCGTATGGACCACTTATGCCGCGCTGCAATCCTTGCAGGCCGGTCTGAACCAGTCTGACGACCCGGCTGAAATTGCCAAATACCTGAAAGCAAACTCAGTGGAAACCGTAATGGGGCCGCTGTCATGGGATGCGAAGGGCGATCTGAAAGGCTTCGAATTCGGTGTGTTTGACTGGCATGCAAACGGGACGGCGACCGACGCCAAATAATTTTCCAGGTGCCTTTCGCGCTGCAGATGCGTTGGCTACGTTATTCAACCCCGGTCACTTACTTATGTAAGCTCCCGGGGACTTCATAACTTGCCGCCTTCCTGCAACGTGAAATTCTTGGAAAATTGCGAGGTGGTTTTTTATTTTTTGCTCCCAGCATGTAGGCCGGATAAGCGTCAGCGCCATCCGGCTTTTTTATCTTTTTTCCCAGCCATTCTCCTGGGCTGTAAACCCTAACGCCTGCATAAACGCGGCCATCACGCTGCGGTCTTCGACGCCGACGTCGGCCATCCACCATGAACTCACGTCAGGGTTTTCCCGGATGACTTCTTCGATCAAATACTGCCCGACGCCGCGACGGCGGGTGATATCGCGTACGCGCAATGAATCTAATGCACCTTGCGTGCCGCTCAGGGTTACGCGAACTGCGCCTAACAGACGCTCGTTAAAGCGTGCGGCGTAGATCCGGTGCGTTTCATCTACGCTTAACGATGAGGCGGAATATTCCGGCCAGATTTTGCCCAGATCAATCTGGTCCTGGTCGCTAAAGTTATCTAAACGAACGATGGTCAGCTTCATTAACAGCATGTCCAAATCACAAAAGATGGAATGAGTGTACCGAAATAATTCGCCCGGATGCTTTCTCTTTTTTATGTGAATAACCAGATTAATAATTTTGTAACAACGGTAATGACAGTTTGAAACCGTAGAGATTGAAAAACAGGCAGAATAATACCCTGGAATGCAGCATTTTATTCGGCTCTTTGTACCGTTATTTTATGCTGACAAACGTGCTTTTTTTTGTTTATCTATAGTGAAAAGCAGAATATTATCTTTTCTTAATCGACTGAAAAATAGAGATTTTAGCCTGATTTTGCTTAAAAAACTGCGCTAAGCCATTAATGAGACTGGTAAAAATAGTGTAGTTCAAAAAAAGCACAGACTGCTTTTTAACCACATAAATACAAAATATTAATTACGTCACGAATGGGGATTCAGGTAATGAAACGGAATGCGAAAACAATCATCGCAGGGGTGATAGCACTGGCAATGTCACACGCGGTCATGGCGGAAGATATCAAGGTCGCTGTTGTCGGCGCGATGTCAGGTCCGGTCGCGCAGTGGGGCGATATGGAATTTAATGGCGCACGTCAGGCCATTAAAGATATCAATGCTAAAGGCGGGGTCAAAGGCGACAAACTGGTCGCTGTGGAATATGACGACGCCTGCGATCCGAAACAGGCCGTTGCGGTCGCGAACAAAATCGTCAATGACGGTATTCAGTACGTTATTGGACATCTGTGCTCATCTTCCACGCAGCCCGCATCAGATATCTATGAAGATGAAGGCATTCTGATGATTTCTCCGGGTGCCACAAACCCGGAACTGACCCAGCGCGGTTACGCTCACATTATGCGTACAGCGGGTCTGGACTCCTCTCAGGGGCCGACTGCCGCGAAATACATTCTGGAGAAGGTGAAGCCACAGCGTATCGCCATCATTCACGATAAACAGCAATACGGTGAAGGTCTGGCGCGTTCGGTGCAGGACAGCCTGAAAGCGGGCAAAGCCAACATCGTTTTCTTTGACGGTATCACCGCCGGGGAAAAAGATTTTTCTGCGCTGATCGCTCGCCTGAAAAAAGAAAATATCGACTTTGTTTATTACGGTGGCTACTACCCGGAAATGGGGCAAATGCTGCGTCAGGCGCGTTCCGTCGGGCTGAAAACCCAGTTTATGGGACCTGAGGGCGTCGGCAATGCGTCGCTGTCTAATATCGCCGGTGATGCTGCTGAAGGCATGCTGGTAACCATGCCAAAACGCTATGACCAGGATCCGGCGAATAAAGCTATCGTCGATGCGCTCAAAGCTGACAAGAAAGATCCAACCGGACCATACGTGTGGATCACTTATGCAGCCGTCCAGTCATTGGCGACAGCAATGGATCGAAGCGGTAGCAAAGAGCCGCTGGACCTGGTGAAAGATCTGAAAGCACACGGGGCTGATACCGTGATTGGGCCGCTGAAATGGGACGAAAAAGGCGATTTGAAGGGATTTGAGTTTGGTGTCTTCCAGTGGCATGCAGACGGTTCTTCGACCGTCGCGAAGTAATACCTGAAGACGAGTTATCCCACCGCCCGTGCAAAACGGGCGGGTTTAAAAAGGTTACCTTATGTCCGAGCAGTTCCTCTATTTCTTGCAGCAGATGTTTAACGGCGTCACGCTGGGAAGCACCTACGCGCTGATCGCCATCGGTTACACGATGGTGTACGGCATTATCGGCATGATCAACTTCGCCCACGGCGAGGTATATATGATCGGCAGCTATGTCTCCTTTATGATCATCGCAGCGCTAATGATGATGGGCATCGATTCCAGCTGGCTACTGGTCGCGGCGGGCTTCGTCGGCGCGATTGTGATTGCCAGCGCCTATGGCTGGAGCATTGAACGCGTGGCGTATCGGCCCGTGCGCAGCTCCAAGCGCCTGATCGCGCTGATTTCCGCTATCGGGATGTCCATCTTCCTGCAAAACTACGTCAGCCTGACGGAAGGTTCGCGCGACGTGGCGCTGCCCAGCCTGTTTAATGGCCAGTGGACTGTCGGCAGTAGCGATAACTTCTCTGCTTCCATCACCACCATGCAGTTGGTTATCTGGATCGTAACCTTCCTGGCGATGCTGGCGCTGACGCTGTTTATCCGTTACTCCCGTATGGGCCGCGCCTGCCGTGCCTGTGCCGAAGACCTGAAGATGGCCAGCCTGCTCGGCATTAACACCGATCGCGTGATTGCGCTGACCTTTGTGATTGGCGCGGCAATGGCGGCGGTAGCGGGCGTGCTGCTCGGTCAGTTCTATGGCGTAATTAACCCTTACATCGGCTTTATGGCCGGGATGAAAGCCTTTACCGCGGCGGTACTGGGCGGTATTGGCAGTATTCCTGGCGCGATGATCGGCGGCCTGATTCTGGGCGTTGCGGAAGCGCTCTCCTCTGCTTATCTGAGTACTGAATACAAAGACGTCGTTTCATTCGCGCTGCTGATTCTGGTGCTGCTGGTGATGCCGACCGGTATTCTGGGTCGCCCGGAGGTAGAGAAAGTATGAAACCGATGCATTTTGCAATGGCGCTGCTCTCTGCCGCTATGTTCTTCGTCCTGGCGGGCGTCTTTATGGGCGTTCAGTTAGAGCTGGACGGTACCAAGCTGGTGGTCGATACCGCCGCGGATATCCGCTGGCAGTGGGTATTTATCGGCACTGGCGTGGTCTTTCTTTTCCAACTGCTGCGTCCAGCCTTCCAGAAAGGCCTGAAGAGCGTCTCCGGACCGAAATTTATTCTGCCGGCGATTGACGGCTCCACCGTTAAACAGAAACTGTTCCTGGTGGCGCTGCTGGTGATTGCCGTGGCGTGGCCGTTTATGGTGTCACGCGGTACGGTGGATATCGCCACGCTGACGATGATTTATATCATCCTCGGCCTCGGCTTAAACGTGGTGGTGGGGCTTTCCGGCCTGCTGGTGCTGGGCTACGGCGGCTTCTATGCCATCGGCGCTTACACCTTCGCGCTGCTGAACCACTATTATGGACTCGGCTTCTGGACCTGTCTGCCGCTGGCGGGACTGGTTTCCGCTGCTGCGGGCTTCCTGCTCGGCTTCCCGGTACTGCGCCTGCGCGGTGATTATCTGGCGATTGTGACCTTAGGCTTCGGCGAAATCGTCCGCATCCTGCTGCTCAACAACACCGAAGTAACCGGCGGTCCAAACGGTATTAGCCAGATCCCGAAACCGACCTTTTTCGGTCTGGAGTTCAGCCGTACCGCCCGTGAAGGCGGCTGGGATACCTTCAGCAACTTCTTTAACGTCAAGTACGATCCGTCTGACCGCGTCATTTTCCTCTATCTGGTGGCGCTGCTGCTGGTGGTCTTCTCGCTGTTTGTTATCAACCGTTTGCTGCGTATGCCGCTGGGTCGTGCGTGGGAAGCGCTGCGTGAAGATGAAATTGCCTGTCGTTCTCTGGGCTTAAACCCTACGCGTATCAAGCTGACAGCCTTTACCATCAGCGCCGCGTTTGCCGGTTTTGCCGGTACGCTGTTTGCCGCGCGCCAGGGCTTCGTCAGCCCGGAATCCTTCACCTTTGCCGAGTCGGCCTTTGTGCTGGCGATTGTGGTACTGGGCGGAATGGGCTCGCAGTTTGCGGTCATCCTCGCAGCTATCCTGCTGGTGGTGTCACGCGAACTGATGCGTGATTTCAACGAATACAGCATGTTAATGCTGGGTGGTTTAATGGTACTGATGATGATCTGGCGTCCGCAGGGCTTGTTGCCGATGACCCGTCCACAGTTGAAGCTGAAAAACGGGGAAGCAAAAGGAGAGCAGGCATGAGTCAGCCATTATTATCCGTTAACGGCCTGATGATGCGCTTCGGCGGTCTGCTGGCGGTAAACAACGTTGAACTGGAACTGCGACCGCAGGAGATCGTTTCGTTAATCGGCCCGAACGGTGCGGGGAAAACCACGGTCTTTAACTGTCTGACTGGTTTTTATAAGCCGACCGGCGGGACGATTAAGCTGCGCGACCAGCACCTGGAAGGGCTGCCGGGTCAGCAAATCGCGCGTATGGGGGTGGTACGTACTTTCCAGCACGTGCGTCTGTTTCGCGAAATGACGGTGATTGAAAACCTGCTGGTGGCGCAACATCAGCAACTGAAAACCGGCGTCTTCTCCGGCCTGTTGAAAACCCCGTCGTTCCGTCGCGCGCAGAGTGAAGCGTTGGATCGCGCCGCCACCTGGCTTGCGCGTATTGGCTTGCTGGAGCATGCTAACCGTCAGGCCAGTAACCTGGCCTATGGCGATCAGCGTCGTCTGGAAATTGCCCGCTGCATGGTGACCCAGCCGGAAATCCTGATGCTCGACGAACCCGCTGCTGGACTCAACCCGAAAGAGACCAAAGAGCTGGACGAGCTGATTGCTGAACTGCGTAACCATCACAACACCACCATTTTGTTGATTGAGCACGACATGAAGCTGGTGATGGGGATTTCTGACCGTATTTACGTGGTGAACCAGGGCACGCCGCTGGCGAATGGGACGCCGGAACAGATTCGTAATAACCCGGATGTTATCCGCGCCTATTTAGGTGAAGCATAATGGGGGCGAGGCTTAATATGGATAAAGCGATGTTATCGTTCGACAAAGTCAACGCCCACTACGGCAAAATACAGGCGCTGCACGACGTCAGCTTGTATATCAACCAGGGTGAAATCGTTACTCTGATTGGTGCCAACGGTGCGGGAAAAACCACGCTGCTCGGCACATTGTGTGGCGACCCGCGAGCGACCAGTGGGCGAATCGTCTTTGATGGTAAAGACATTACCGACTGGCAGACGGCGAAAATCATGCGCGAAGCGGTAGCGATTGTGCCGGAAGGGCGTCGCGTGTTTTCCCGTATGACGGTGGAAGAGAACCTGGCGATGGGCGGCTTCTTTGCCGAAAAGGACCAGTTTCAGGAACGCATCAAATGGGTGTATGACCTGTTTCCCCGTCTGCATGAACGTCGTATTCAACGTGCGGGAACGATGTCCGGCGGTGAACAGCAGATGCTGGCGATAGGCCGTGCGCTGATGAGCCAGCCGAGGCTGCTGCTGCTTGATGAACCGTCGCTGGGTCTGGCGCCGATTATCATCCAGCAGATTTTTAACACCATCGAACAGCTGCGCGAACAGGGGATGACCATCTTCCTTGTCGAACAGAACGCTAACCAGGCGCTGAAGCTCGCCGATCGCGGCTACGTGCTGGAAAACGGTCATGTGGTGCTGGAAGACACCGGTGATGCGCTACTGGCTAACGAAGCGGTGCGAAGCGCGTATCTGGGCGGTTAATCATTCTCTGAATAGACAAGGGGCCTGCTGTGGCCCCTTTTTATTGCTCTATGTTATTATTGAGAATAGTTATCAATAATAAAAATGAACATGGAGAAAGGATGATTCGTTCAGGTACCTGCATGATGATTGGCAGTTTGTTTTTGACGCTTTCACTAACCACCCAGGCCTCAACACCGCCAGCGTTTGACCCGCGCGATCCCTCTATCTGGGAAGAGAAACCGGACAACCCGTTAGCGCAATCCGACTCGCCCTGCGAAGTGTTTACCAGCTCGGTATGCCCAGGCTGGGATGATGATAAATCGGATATCCAACGTGAACGTGAGCGGCGAGAGCAGCAGCGTTTACAGAATGAATATGAACGACGCTGGCGTCGGGATTAATCTTCCTTGCTGGAGCAGCAGATAACGCCATCCAGGCCGGAGAAGGTATAGCGATATCCGGCTTTGTTGTGCACCACCCCGCATTTTCCTGTCACTACGCTTTCACCGCCTTGCCATCTGTTTGTCGCCTTACTATCTTTTTTTGTAATAAAAAAGTTATTTTTCTGTCATTCGAGCATGTCATGTTACCCCCGCGAGCATAAAACGCGTGATATCGCGCATCCGGCACAACAAGAGAGATAACCGATGATATCGTTACGACATACAGCTTTAGGACTGGCACTTAGCCTGGCATTTGCAGGTCAGGCACTGGCGGTCACCACTATCCCGTTCTGGCACTCAATGGAAGGCGAACTGGGTAAAGAAGTTGATTCACTGGCGCAACGTTTTAATGCAGCCAATCCCGACTACAAAATTGTTCCGCAGTACAAAGGCAACTATGAGCAGAGCCTGAGTGCAGGAATTGCTGCTTTCCGTACCGGAAACGCGCCTGCGCTGCTGCAGGTTTATGAAGTGGGCACGGCAACCATGATGGCCTCAAAAGCCATTAAACCGGTCTATGAAGTATTCAAAGAGGCTGGCATTAACTTCGATGAGTCTCAGTTCGTACCGACCGTTTCCGGTTACTACACCGACTCTAAAAGCGGACACTTGCTCTCCCAGCCGTTTAACAGCTCCACTCCGGTGCTGTACTACAACAAAGATGCCTTCAAAAAAGCCGGTTTAGACCCGGAGCAGCCGCCGAAAACCTGGCAGGATCTGGCGGAGTACACCGCGAAGCTGAAAGCCGCAGGCATGAAGTGCGGTTACGCCAGCGGCTGGCAGGGATGGATTCAGATTGAAAACTTCAGCGCCTGGAACGGTCTGCCGGTAGCAACCAAAAACAATGGCTTTGACGGTACTGACGCGGTGCTGGAGTTCAATAAACCGGAACAGGTGAAACACATCGCTCTGCTGGAAGAGCTGAACAAAAAAGGTGATTTCAGCTACTTCGGGCGTAAGGACGAATCCACTGAGAAGTTCTACAACGGGGATTGTGCCATTACCACCGCCTCTTCCGGTTCGCTGGCCGACATCCGCCACTACGCTAAATTCAATTATGGCGTCGGGATGATGCCGTACGATGCCGATGTGAAGGGCGCGCCGCAGAATGCGATTATCGGTGGGGCCAGCCTGTGGGTGATGCAGGGTAAAGATAAAGCAACCTACGAAGGCGTGGCGCAGTTCCTCAACTTCCTGGCGAAGCCTGAAATTGCTGCCGAATGGCACCAGAAGACCGGCTATCTGCCGATCACCACCGCTGCCTACGACCTGACCCGTGAACAGGGCTTCTATGAGAAGAACCCTGGGGCTGATATCGCCACCCGCCAGATGCTGAACAAGCCGCCGTTGCCATTCACCAAAGGACTGCGTCTGGGCAATATGCCGCAGATCCGCACTATTGTGGATGAAGAGCTGGAAAGCGTCTGGACCGGGAAGAAAACCCCGCAGCAGGCACTGGATGCCGCCGTTGAGCGTGGCAATCAGTTACTGCGCCGCTTTGAGCAATCGACCAAGTCTTAAGTGTATAAGTGCCGGATGGCGCTGCGCTTATCAGGCCTACAAGTTCGTAGTTTGTAGGCCTGATGAGGTGCTTGCACCGCCATCCGGCACCTTCCAGGAAAAGAACCTACATGTCTTCATCCCGTCCGGTATTCCGCTCGCGTTGGCTTCCCTATTTGTTGGTGGCTCCGCAGCTGGTTATCACCGTTATTTTCTTTATCTGGCCCGCCGGTGAAGCGCTGTGGTACTCGCTACAATCCGTTGATCCGTTTGGTCTTTCCAGCCAGTTTGTCGGACTGGAAAACTTTGTCGCGCTGTTTCATGACCCGTACTACCTCGACTCATTCTGGACCACCATTAAGTTTAGTACGTTAGTCACGGTAAGTGGTCTGCTGGTGTCGTTATTTTTTGCGGCGCTGGTGAATTACGTGGTACGTGGCAGTCGTTTTTACCAGACGCTGATGCTCTTGCCCTATGCCGTCGCGCCTGCCGTCGCCGCCGTATTGTGGATCTTCCTGTTTAACCCAGGTCGCGGGCTGATTACCCATTTTCTCGGTGAGTTTGGCTATGACTGGAACCATGCGCAAAACAGCGGTCAGGCAATGTTTCTGGTGGTGTTCGCGTCGGTCTGGAAGCAGATTAGTTACAACTTCCTGTTCTTCTTTGCCGCACTACAGTCTATCCCGCGGTCGCTGATCGAAGCCGCCGCGATTGATGGCGCAGGGCCGGTTCGCCGCTTCTTTAAGCTGGCGCTGCCGCTGATAGCCCCGGTCAGCTTCTTTCTGCTGGTGGTGAATCTGGTTTACGCCTTCTTTGATACCTTCCCGGTGATCGATGCCGCCACGGCGGGTGGACCGGTACAGGCGACCACGACGTTGATTTATAAGATCTACCGTGAAGGGTTTGTCGGGTTGGATCTGGCTTCTTCCGCCGCGCAATCGGTGGTGCTGATGTTGCTGGTCATTATTTTGACGGTGGTGCAGTTCCGCTATGTGGAAAGTAAGGTGCGTTACCAATGATTGAGAACCGTCGTGGGCTGACAATATTCAGCCATGCCATGTTGATTATGGGGATCATGGTGATCCTGTTTCCGCTGTACGTCGCGTTTGTCGCGGCGACGCTGGACAACAAAGCGGTGTTTGAAACGCCGATGACGCTGGTTCCCGGCACGCAGTTGCTGGAGAACATGAAATACATCTGGGTCAACGGCGTGGGCGTCAACAGCGCGCCGTTCTGGTTGATGATGCTTAACAGCTTCATCATGGCATTCAGTATTACGGTAGGGAAAATCACCGTCTCCATACTTTCCGCATTTGCCATCGTCTGGTTCCGCTTTCCGCTGCGCAACCTGTTCTTCTGGATGATTTTTATCACCCTGATGCTGCCGGTTGAGGTGCGAATCTTCCCCACCGTGGAGGTTATCGCCAACCTGAAAATGCTCGACAGCTATGCGGGTCTGACGCTGCCGTTGATGGCATCGGCTACTGCGACCTTCCTGTTCCGTCAGTTCTTTATGACCCTGCCGGATGAGCTGGTTGAGGCGGCGCGAATTGACGGTGCGTCACCGATGCGTTTTTTCCGCGATATCGTACTACCACTGTCAAAAACCAATCTGGCGGCGCTGTTCGTTATTACCTTTATCTACGGCTGGAACCAGTATTTGTGGCCGTTGTTAATTATTACCGACGTCAATTTGGGTACTGCGGTGGCGGGTATCAAAGGCATGATTGCCACTGGTGAAGGCACCACCCAATGGAATCAGGTAATGGCAGCCATGCTGCTGACGCTTATCCCTCCGGTAATCATCGTGTTAGCCATGCAGCGTGCCTTCGTACGCGGTCTGGTCGATAGTGAGAAATAAAAATGGCTGGTTTAAAACTACAGGCAGTAACCAAAAGCTGGGACGGCAAAACCCAGGTGATTAAACCGCTGACGCTGGACGTCGCGGACGGGGAATTTATCGTGATGGTTGGCCCATCCGGCTGCGGAAAGTCTACGCTGCTGCGGATGGTGGCTGGGCTGGAGCGGGTGAGCGGTGGCGATATCTGGATTGATAATAAACGCGTCACCGAGATGGAGCCGAAGGATCGCGGCATAGCGATGGTCTTTCAAAACTACGCGCTCTACCCGCATATGAGCGTGGAAGAAAACATGGCCTGGGGACTGAAAATCCGCGGGATGGGTAAGGAACACATTGCTGAGCGGGTAAATGAGGCGGCGCGTATTCTCGAGCTGGGTGAGCTGCTCAAACGTCGTCCGCGCGAACTTTCTGGCGGTCAGCGCCAGCGCGTAGCGATGGGACGAGCGATTGTGCGCGACCCGGCGGTATTCCTGTTCGATGAGCCGCTTTCTAATCTTGATGCCAAGCTGCGAGTACAGATGCGTCTGGAGTTACAACATCTGCATCGCCGCCTGAAAACCACTTCGCTATACGTGACGCACGACCAGGTTGAAGCGATGACCCTCGCCCAACGAGTGATGGTGATGAACAAAGGCATTGCCGAGCAGGTAGGTACGCCGGTTGAAGTGTATGAAAAACCTGCCAGCCGCTTTGTGGCGAGTTTTATCGGCAGCCCGGCAATGAATCTGCTGGACGGGCGCATCAGCGCCGCGGGCACCCATTTTCAACTGGAGGGCGGCATGACGCTACCCATCGGCAGAAGCGCGAGAGAGTCTATTGGGCGTAAAATGACGTTGGGTATCCGCCCGGAGCATATTGCGCTAAGCTCGCAGGCCGAAGGCGGCGTGCCGTTGGTTGTTGATACACTGGAAATGCTGGGCGCAGATAACCTGGCACACGGACGCTGGGGCGAGCAAAAGCTGGTGGTGCGACTGGCGCATCAGCATCGCCCGACGGCAGGCAGCACGCTGTGGCTGCATCTGCCAGAAAATCATCTGCATCTTTTTGATGGCGAAACAGGACAACGCGTATGAGTAACTGGCCTTACCCCCATATTGTCGCCCATCGTGGCGGCGGTAAGCTGGCCCCGGAAAACACCCTGGCGGCGATCGACGTGGGGGCGCGATACGGGCATACCATGATCGAGTTTGACGCTAAATTGTCGAAAGACGGTGAGATCTTCTTACTGCATGACGACAACCTGGAGCGAACCAGCAACGGCTGGGGCGTGGCAGGCGAGCTGAACTGGCAGGATTTATTGCGCGTGGACGCCGGCGGCTGGTTTAGCGGTGAGTTTAAAGGTGAACCGCTGCCGCTGCTCTCGCAAGTGGCCGAGCGCTGCCGTCAGCATGGAATGATGGCAAATATTGAAATTAAACCCACAACCGGTACCGGAACGCTAACCGGCAAAGTCGTGGCGCTGGCCGCGCGGGAACTGTGGGCGGGAATGACGCCGCCACTGTTGTCATCCTTTGAAATTGATGCACTTGAAGCGGCGCAGCAGGCGGTACCTGAACTGCCGAGAGGCTTGCTGCTTGATGAATGGCGCGAGGACTGGCGCGAGCTGACCACACGGCTTGGATGCGTCTCTATTCATCTTAATCACAAACTGCTGGATGAAGCGCGTGTGGATGCGCTGCGCGATGCGGGGCTACGTATTCTGGTATATACCGTCAACCGACCCCAGCGCGCGGCGGAACTGCTGCGCTGGGGCGTGGACTGCATCTGTACCGATGCCATTGATACGATTGGTCCGGATTTCCAACCTTTTTAAGGCCCAATCGTTTTTAACGGAACGTTAGGCTGCGGCGTGCTGGAGGGCTTCAGCATGTCGCCGTTCTTTTTCTCTGACAGCATATGTTGCTTATTCAGAGAGCTGTCCGGGTTACGGGTTCCACTCAACATCCCACCGTTGCTGTTGGGCAGCATTTGCTGCTGACCGGAATTTAGCTCGCCTGGCTGAGACTGAAGGACCCGCTGGGAGTTGGTGTTAATTTGGTTTTCCAGATGCTGTTGCTGCATACGCGTCTGCGTTTGCAACTGCTGGTTGAGCATCCCTTTCTGCTGAATTTGCTGCGTTTGCATTTGGGTTTGCATACGCTGCTGACTCGGGATCTGATAACCGGGTTGGTTCGGGTTATTCATGGTGTTGATGGGCTGTGCAAAGCCTGCAAACGGCAACAGCATGGCTAAAAGTAAGAGTCGTTTCATCGCTTTTCTCCTCTCGGGGATCTCTTAAGTTTACTCCTTTCTCGCCGTTACGATGATTATTTCAGAGTTATGCACCAGGCTTAGTGGGGGCCGACCCCCATACATCTGGAGAATAACGATGATAAAACCGACGTTTTTACGCCGGGTAGCCATTGCTGCTCTGCTCTCAGGAAGTTGTTTTAGCGTTGCTGCCGCGCCGGCTGCACCACCACCGGTATCTTACGGAGTCGAGGAAGATGTGTTCCATCCCGTACGTGCTAAGCAAGGGATGGTGGCCTCTGTGGATGCTTTAGCTACCCAGGTTGGTGTGGACATTCTTAAACAGGGTGGGAATGCCGTCGATGCCGCCGTGGCCGTTGGCTATGCGCTGGCGGTGACGCATCCCCAGGCGGGCAATCTGGGCGGCGGTGGTTTTATGCTGCTGCGTACCAAAGACGGTAACACCACAGCGATAGATTTTCGTGAAATGGCGCCTGCTGGCGCGACCCGTGACATGTTCCTCGATGAGCAGGGCAACGCCGATGCGAAAAAGTCGCTGACGTCGCATCTGGCATCCGGTACGCCGGGTACCGTGGCGGGTTTCTCGCTGGCGCTGGAGAAATACGGCACGATGCCGCTGAACAAAGTGGTGCGCCCGGCGATGAAGCTAGCGGAAGAGGGCTTTGTGGTTAATGACGCGCTGGCCGACGATCTGAAAACCTATGGCAGCGAAGTGCTCCCTAATCACGAGAACAGCAAAGCCATTTTCTGGAAGGACGGCGAGCCGCTGAAAAAGGGCGACAAGCTGGTGCAAAAGAATCTGGCGAAAAGCCTGGAAATGATTGCCGAGAATGGCCCGGATGCGTTTTATAAAGGGGCGATTGCCGATCAGATAGCCGGGGAAATGCAAAAGAACGGCGGGTTGATGACCAAAGAGGATTTAGCCAGCTATAAAGCCGTGGAGCGCACGCCGATAAGCGGTGACTATCGCGGGTATCAGGTCTTCTCCATGCCACCGCCGTCCTCTGGCGGTATTCACATTGTGCAGATCCTCAATATTCTCGAAAACTTCGATATGAAGAAGTACGGATTTGGCAGCGCCGATGCTATGCAGGTTATGGCTGAAGCGGAGAAATATGCTTACGCCGACCGTTCAGAGTATCTGGGCGACCCGGATTTTGTGAAAGTGCCGTGGCAAGCGCTGACCAACAAAGCCTATGCTAAAACGCTTGCCGATCAGATTGATATCAACAAGGCTAAGCCTTCCAGCCAGATCAAACCTGGCAAACTCGCCCCGTATGAAAGCAACCAGACTACGCACTTCTCGGTAGTGGATAAAGACGGCAATGCCGTGGCGGTAACGTATACCCTGAATACCACCTTCGGGACCGGCATCGTGGCGGGTAACACCGGCATTCTGCTGAATAACGAAATGGACGACTTCTCCGCTAAGCCAGGCGTGCCGAACGTTTATGGACTGGTGGGCGGTGATGCTAACGCGGTTGGGCCGAAGAAGCGTCCGCTGTCATCGATGTCGCCGACTATCGTGGTAAAAGACGGGAAAACCTGGCTGGTGACCGGCAGCCCAGGTGGAAGCCGAATCATCACTACTGTGCTGCAAATGGTGGTCAACAGCATTGATTTCGGGATGAACGTCGCCGAAGCGACCAACGCGCCACGTTTCCATCATCAGTGGTTGCCGGATGAACTGCGCATCGAGAAGGGCTTCAGCCCGGATACAATCAAGCTGCTGGAGCAAAAAGGACAGAAAGTGGCGCTGAAAGAGGCGATGGGCAGCACGCAGAGCATCATGGTTGGACCGGATGGCGCACTGTATGGTGCTTCTGACCCGCGTTCCGTGGATGATTTAACGGCGGGATACTGATTTTTGATTAATAGCCCGGTGTCAGGCACCGGGCGTTTTGTTGGCTATGCCGTGAGTAACCGCGCTGGATTATCAATACAGAGCTTGCGAAGAGTATCGTTGTCTACTCCACGGGCAGCCAGATAGGCGAGGAAAACATTCGGGACAAACCCCCAACCGTTCCCCCCATTTTTTGCCCACATCTGTTTGAGAAAAACATCATGGCTTAAAACTATCTGATCGGCGTAACCCAGTTCAATCAGATGAGCTACCGCATCTGCGGTCTCCTGAACGCCTGGGGCGATACCTTCTTTAGGGAAGGTAATGTCCAGACCAATCATGTCAAATTCAAGCCACACGCCGCGGTCGAGCATTTTACGTTGATAGGCAACATCTTTTCCTGACGGGTCCGAGTGTGCCAGCGAAACTTTTGCCGGAGAGACGTTCATCTCTTCAAGGACAATATCTAGTACCTCATCACCCAGCCGCAGCCACCCTGGCATATGGATATTCATCGCCGTATGGGGATTATTACGTTGTGCCAGAGACGCCGCCCGCAGACTGTTACGTTCCGCTTGGGTAAATGCGGGTGACACGCCAATTTCACCGATCATACCGGCGCGAATATCCGTCTCGCCAATCCCCTGATTCAGTTCCTTATCAATCAGTGCGGCTAATGAATCGACAGGTTTATGGATCCTGGTGCTTTCAAACTTCTCCAGATAAGGTCCTGATGAAGCAACGATATTCAAACCGGTTTTTATTGCCACTTCCCGTAACGATGAAGCGTCCCGACCGATAGACTCAGAACCCGTCGCGTCGACAATCGTCCTGCCTCCTAGTGACATAAAATTATTGATTTCAAAGATGACATCATCAATCTCTTTTCTGTCCATGTTATCGGCGCAGCAGTATGGGTCGTGTTTCAGTCCCCACTGTAGGTCAGCACTGACTTTTTTTCCTACCAGTTGCTGTGAAAAAGCATAATGTGGTTCATCAACAACGGATGACAGATCGTTAAACAGATGCTCATGCGGGAGCGTTAGCCCCATATCAGTGTGCGCCACTGGGCCTGTCACGGTTTGCAGGAAACCTTTCATCCTGACACCTCCATTTTTTGCGCCATTTTGGATGCTTTGTATTCAGGAATGGTGGTAACAATTGCGCCCACTAACGCGAACAACGTGCCGATGATGGTGACCAGATAGACCGTATTGCCTAAGGATGGGATCAATTCATCAATCAATACCGACCCAAGCAACTGGCCTGCGGTAGATGCTACACCCAGCATTAGCAGACCTAAGCCTCTGACCAGAATCGCCATCAGCCCGATGGACAGCAGACCCAGCGGGCCACCGAGATACATCCACCACGTATCGGGTAACTGGACGGTGACATGGCCTAATGCGACACGTATCGCCAGTGCAGCGCCCAGCACACAAAAGCCGACAATGAAGTTCCAGGTAATGGAAACCAGCATAGAGCCCGTGGCCTCGGCAACTTTGGCATTTCCAGCAGGCTGCCAGCCAGCGAGTAATCCTGCCAAAAAAGGAAGGATAGCGAGCAGGATAAAGGAGGTTGAATGCCACTGTGGCGACACGACAAAAATCGTGGCAATAACCGCGAACAATGCGCCAGCAACGCGCCATGGGGTGAAATATTTCTTCTCATCCACACCGACACCAAAACGGTCGCACAGTAGGCCGGAAAGGAGCAGGGCGGAAATTAATGCAGTTTGAAACGTGGCAACGCCCAACGCGCTGGCTGATGCCCCTTCCGAAAATACAACCATCGCTCCACATAATCCGGCAAACCAATTCCACAGCGGGATTTTTCTCTTTTTAATCAGCGTCGGGATCGATGCGAATTGCTGGCGTGTTTCTTTACGCGCAATAATAATGAAAAACATGACGACCAGACCGCTGGCGAACGAGATTACTGCACAAGCATTACCATCTTGCAACCAGTGTCCCAATTGCCCATTAACGGCAGACTGCATTGGGGAAAGCATACCGGCTAAGATGGTTGCAAGCATCAGTAAGGGAGTTGAGTACTTATTTTTGTTCATACATCAATCCTTGTATTTTATAAAAGGAGTAACTTTCGTTACTCCATTGTTTTTTATTTTCTGGCGATGAATTGAAGCGTGTTAACCCACAGGTCGGTATAAAACGGCCAGGACATAAATTGCTGTGTTCCCCAGTGTGGAGAACAGTCGCTCATGAAGCAGGCGGTTTTACCCTGTTGGTATTCACCGAACACTAACAGCGGGTCATTATTTATTGTTAAAACAACATCGGCATCTTCTCTGGCGACAACCTGGTTATATCCAAGAAATACCGGGTAGTCTGAGAATCCGTTAACGACAGGATGTTCCGGGGAGATAGCCTCAGCGCAGATACCCTCTGGTTTTTCTACCCGGTCATCGCCGTCAAGCATAATAACTGGCAAAACCTCGGCAAGAATGGTGTTCTTGTAATTAGCCTTGGCCTCAATGCCCATAAATGACAGATAGCCGCCAATCATGAGCAGACCACCACCATTTCTGACATACTCTTTAATTGATTCCAGAGCATTTGGCTTTATTTTTAGCTGATAGAACGTCTCGTTTTGCAACAGGAACGTATTGCTGCCGATATCGCTAATAACAATGACATCATAACGGTTTAGTTCATCAATGCTTTCTGGAAATGCAATTTGCACGGTGTGAGCCGGCATATAATCAATTTCTACACCACCTTTCTTTAAGCATTCAAGCAACCATGTAGCACCTTCTTCATATTTACTGGAGGTAAAACTGTCATAGCCTTTTGAATGAATCATATGAATATGCCAGGATTCTCCAATAAAGAGCACCTTTAGTTTTTTCTGCGTATTGTTCATAGTCTGCTCCTTGATTTAGTGAGTAGAGATAGTTTGTTTGTAATGTGAGCCCTGAATGCGATGAAGAACGGATTCGTTTTCTGGCATGTCAGAGGCATTGGGTGTTTCAACAGCAAGCGAGGCGAATGCGCTCGCGTAGCACAATGCAGATGCCAGTGATTTTCCTTTAGCAAGGCCAGACGCGAGTGCGCCATTGAAGGCATCGCCAGCGCCAGCCGTATTTTTTACAACGGCCGGAAATGCCGGAGAATAGATGAATTGCGTTCCGTCATAAGCGAGAGAACCTTTGCTACCCAATGTGATAATGGTATTTTTGACACCTTTTTGATGAATAATCTTTGCTGCACATTTGGCTGATTCAATATCGTTGACGGACATGTTTGCCAGCAGACCAGCTTCGGTTTCATTTGGCGTGATATAATCGATGTCATCAATGATGGTATTAACCATTTCATTATATGGCGCTGGGTTAATAATGACCGGGATATCATTTTTCTGTGCGAGACGAATGGTTTGTTGAAGTGCCTCGTAATTTGTCTCCAGTTGTACGAGAACAATATCTGAATGAACGATGGCTTCTTTTTGTATGGTGATTTCATCAGGTGAAATTGTCATGTTAGCACCTGGATAGATAGCGATGACGTTATCCCCGGTATCTCCATTCACCATAATAGTCGCTGTACCTGTCTGTGTTTCTTTGGTCTGATAGATAACGCTTTTATGGATTTTTGATGAGTTTATAAAATTAATGGCGTAATCACTGAAATGGTCTGACCCTACTTTAGTAATAAAATGCACATCAGAATCGGCATAGCTTGCCGCTAATGCCTGATTGCATCCTTTACCACCGGGCGAAAAAATAAATTTATCGGCAAGCAATGATTCGCCTGTCGAGGGTAGCCTCGGTAGGTAACTGATAATATCAACATTGAACGAGCCAATAACACATACATTATTCTTCATGGCAGAGAGACCTTTTTTTATTTTCTGCGCTGATTCATATTTTTCCAGCACATAAGCAATTTCGTTTTTTGCAACGTTATCAAGAGAGTCAAGGGTAATAAATGCACCACCATGACAGCGAGTGAGATATCCCTGCCCGGCAAGTTCATTGAGATCTGAGCGAATAGTTTCCTTTGTTACCTTGAGACTTTTCGCCAGATTTGAAACTTTTACAACTCCCGAAATACTGATTTCTTTCAATATTCTATGATGGCGTTCAAATTTCATTTTTTACCTCACCGTGGTTAAGTTAGTCCCAGGGGAAGTATATTGTTGTGATTGTCACCATAAAGTGATGGCAGAAACCAAAAAAAAACAAAAATGTAATATTAATATTATTAAAGTTACGAAAAATAGCGATGAAGATAGAAAGCTGAATCACCATATAATTCAGGTGGTTGTTAAGCCTGAACATGACGGTGGGGGAAGGCGATAGGCTGTAATCAACAACTCTATGTCAGGACTGGATGGCGCTTCCGTTCTTGAATTTTTCGGTGGGATATAAAAAGAATGGCCTACAGCGTTTTGAACGATGTAGGCCTGACTGGTAGGTTATGGCGCATATCGCTGCAGTGATTCGGACCAGCGGAATATTTGGCTGCTTTTATCCTGTAGGTTAACGCGCTCTAAGTCATAAAACCCGTGCGTCTTTGCCGATCGCATTTTGAGAATGTACTTACTTTCGCTGATGTTGTGCTGCCTTGTGCCGTCTTTATTCCAGTCTCCGGCGATGTCTGAATAGTAATAAACAAGGTCAGAAAACACGTTGATTATCTTGCTGTCTTTGATGGTGTAGAGTTCCAGCACTTCATAAAATGCGCCGCCGCCGGAATACGCATCAGAGTATCCACCCCGCACCCCGAATGCCAGGGTATCGGGTGCTATCCGGTACGGTGCCAGATCCAGCTTTGTATAATAAGCCAGCGGTCTGACGGACTCATCATCGCTCTCTTTTTCAGCGGCTTTATTCCATTCTGAGAGCTGGTTTAACGGTTTTTCCGAGCGTGCAATCGGCGTTAGCTGTGGATTCTGCCAGGAAAACACGCCGAGATATAATTTATTAGCGCGCCCGTTGCTGTAGTTTTCCGGGCAGGTGTTATCCGCGTATTTTTTTGCTTGCTCGGCGTCAGCCTTATTATCGGCAAAACAAGCAATGCCAATATATTTACCGTCTTTTCCCCAAGATTTAGCACCAGTCAGGATCAGGTTGTCAGGATCTTCATTCGGTGCAACCCAGGCAATCCACTGCTTTTCAGATAAGCCCTGAGGAAGCTCACCAAATCCTTTCGCGGGTGTTGCTCCCGCCATTTGTTCAGCGAAAATCTGTTTACCTTCCGGATGTTGGATGGCACTGGGTACAGAATCGAGATTTTGTACGGTAGTGGCAAAAGCAGGGGAGAGCAAGGCCAGCAACACCAGGGGAAGAAACTTTTTCACTATTGCGTCCTTTCAATAAGCAGGGCGATATGACTCGCCCTTAAATTTATTTCACGCGCGCCATAAAGTAGGCATCAACATACTCACCGTTGCGCAGGCCGTATTTCTTACCGGTGCCTTCGATTTCAAAGCCGTACTTCTTATAGACTGCTACAGCAGGCTCATTATCAACAAATACCGTCAGCTCAATGCGCTCGACGCGCAGCCAGTTGTCGCACATGTCGATCATCGTACGAATCAGCGCGCTGGCAACGCCACGATTGTGCCACCTGGCATCCACGCAGATACCAAAATCGGCCACGTGGCTGCGGCGCGGGCGCTGCGCGACCTCAATACAGAGATGCCCCACGACGATACCGTCAATGCAGGCAACCAGTTGTTTGACACCGGCTTGCTCGGTTAGCCGTGCTTGCCACATTTCGAGGGAAGGATGAGGAACCTGTAGCGTGTTGTGGTACACCTCCGGCTGGGCGTGGATCTGACGAATTGCGTCGTAATCTTTCGGTTCAGCGTGGCGTATCACTATCTCACTCATTCCTTATCTCCTGCAGGGTTAATTGTGCATTTACACTCGCTGAGAAAGAAAAATCCGTCAACTGCATTTTTTTGCAAAAAGAAGTAGACAAGTGCGAATGAGAATGATTATTATTGCTCTGCGTTCAGGGGAACCCCTACGGAGAACCTGAAAGCACGACATTGCTCACATTGCTTCCAGTATTACTTTAGCCAGCTTTTGCTGGCTTTTTTTTTGGCTGGGTTTCGGGCTAGTTTGCTTGCCAGCTTAATCCCGGGCTGTGCTCGCAATCCTCACGTACTCTGTGTACGCTCCGGTTGCTGCGCGCAGGCCGTGAATAATCTGCCTACGCCACTTACGCCCGATCTTTTGGCTGTATAATGCGGTAGGCCGGATAAGGCAACGCCGCATCCGGCACGATGACAGGATGGATTCAGTCTCCAGCCGCTTTGCGCTATGGTGTAGACAATCACCTTCAAAAGGATCGTCTCATGACCTTACACTGCGCATTTATTGGTTTTGGTAAAAGCACCACCCGCTACCATTTGCCGTACGTCCTCAACCGCAAAAATAGCTGGCACGTCGCGCACATTTTCCGCCGCAACGCCAGGCCGGAAGAGCAGGCGCCGCAGTATTCACATATTCACTTCACCAGCGACCTCGACGAGATCTTAAACGATCCGCAGGTGAAGCTGGTGATCGTCTGTACCCATGCTGACAGCCATTTTGAATACGCCAAACGCGCGCTGGAAGCGGGTAAAAATGTGCTGGTTGAGAAACCCTTCACCCCAACGCTTGCGCAAGCAAAAGAGTTGTTTGAGCTAGCGCAAAGCAAAGGGCTGACCGTTACGCCGTATCAGAATCGTCGTTTTGACTCCTGTTTCCTCACCGCTAAAAAAGCGATTGAGAGCGGCAAGCTCGGCAAGATTGTTGAGGTTGAAAGCCATTTCGATTACTACCGTCCTGAAGTAGAAACCAAGCCGGGACTGCCGCAGGACGGCGCGTTTTATGGTCTGGGCGTACACACCATGGATCAGATTATCTCGTTGTTCGGACGCCCCGATCATGTGGCCTACGACATCCGCAGCCTGCGCAACAAAGCGAACCCGGACGATACCTTTGAAGCGCAGCTGTTTTACGGCGACCTGAAAGCCATTGTTAAAACCAGCCATCTGGTGAAAATCGACTATCCGAAGTTTATCGTGCATGGCACCAAAGGCTCGTTTGTGAAGTACGGTATCGACCAGCAGGAAACCAGCCTGAAGGCTAATATCATGCCGGGTGAGCCAGGTTTCGCTGCCGATGATTCCATTGGAATGCTGGAATATGTCAACGATGACGGCATCACGGTGAAAGAAGAGGTGAAGCCGGAAGTGGGCGATTACGGTCGCGTCTATGATTCGCTGTACCAGACGCTGACCGCCGGTACGCCTAATTACGTCAAGGAATCTGAAGTTCTTACCAACCTGGAGATCCTCGAACGCGCCTTTGAACAGGCAACGCCTGCCACGATAACCCTCGCCAAATAGCCTGCACAGACTCCTCTGGTCTTGTTCATATTTTTTGAACAGAGGGGTCAATTTTCACCCTCTATGATCCCAGACGGATTGAGTCCACACTTACTCCATCGAAAACATCTGGGGGTGAACACAATGATCTACTTACGCAAAGCTAACGACCGTGGCCACGCTAATCATGGCTGGCTTGATTCCTGGCATACCTTCTCTTTTGCCAACTACTATGACCCGAACTTTATGGGGTTCTCGGCACTGCGCGTGATTAACGATGACGTGATCGATGCAGGTCAGGGATTTGGTACTCACCCCCATAAAGACATGGAAATCCTGACCTACGTGCTGGAAGGCGCGGTAGAGCATCAGGACAGCATGGGCAATAAAGAGCAGGTTCCGGCCGGTGAGTTTCAGATTATGAGCGCCGGGACGGGGATCCGTCACTCGGAGTACAACCCGAGCAATACTGAGAAGCTGCATCTGTATCAGATCTGGATCATGCCGCAGGAGAACGGTATTACTCCGCGTTATGAACAGCGTCGTTTTGATGCCGCTCAGGGTAAACAACTGGTGCTGTCGCCGGATGCCCGTGATGGTTCACTGAAAGTGTACCAGGATATGGAGCTGTACCGTTGGGCGCTGGTCAAAGATGAGCAGTCAGTGCATCAAATTGCTGCCGAACGCCGCGTCTGGATCCAGGTGGTAAAAGGTAACGTGACGATTAACGGGACCAAAGCGACCACCAGCGACGGTCTGGCAATCTGGGATGAACAGGCAATTTCTATTCATGCCGACAGCGACAGTGAAGTGTTACTGTTTGACCTGCCGCCAGTATAAAAATACACGTCATCCTTCAAGCCGCATCTGTGTTGGCTTTCCTCGCTCACCCCGGTTGCGTACTTAATGTACGCTCCCGGGGATTCACTGCGTCGCCGCCTTGATGCAACTCGAATGATTTTGTGTATTTATCACAATAAAAACTCCTTTTTTTCTCTGCAAAGGTTCACGCACGTCCGTGGTAAACTGGGGGAATCTATCCCTTTTTAACGCTTCAGGACGATGAAAAAGAAAAGACCCGTACTTCAGGATGTAGCCGACCGCGTGGGCGTGACCAAAATGACGGTCAGTCGCTTTTTGCGTAACCCGGAGCAGGTCTCCGTGGCGCTGCGGGGCAAAATTGCCGCTGCACTTGATGAGCTGGGTTATATTCCCAATCGCGCTCCTGATATCCTTTCTAACGCCACCAGCCGCGCTATCGGCGTGCTGTTACCGTCTCTCACTAACCAGGTTTTTGCTGAAGTGCTACGCGGCATTGAGGCCGTCACCGACGCCCATGGTTATCAAACCATGCTCGCGCACTACGGCTATAAGCCTGAGATGGAACAAGAGCGCCTGGAATCGATGCTGTCGTGGAATATCGATGGCCTGATCCTCACCGAACGTAGCCATACGCCCCGTACGCTGAAAATGATTGAAGTTGCCGGTATCCCGGTGGTTGAATTGATGGACAGCCAGTCTCCGTGTCTGGATATCGCCGTCGGTTTCGACAACTTCGAAGCCGCGCGTCAGATGACTGCCGCTATTATCGCCCGCGGGCACCGTCATGTAGCCTATCTTGGCGCACGTCTTGATGAGCGTACTATCATCAAACAGAGAGGCTACGAACAGGCAATGCGCGATGCCAACCTGGTGCCGTACAGCGTGATGGTGGAACAGTCTTCTTCCTACTCCTCCGGTATTGAACTCATCCGTCAGGCGCGGCGCGAATACCCGCAGCTCGACGGCATTTTCTGTACCAACGATGACCTGGCGGTAGGGGCGGCCTTCGAATGCCAGCGTTTAGGGCTGAAAATCCCGGATGACATGGCGATTGCCGGATTCCACGGTCACGACATCGGGCAGGTGATGGAGCCGCGTCTGGCGAGTGTGCTCACGCCGCGTGAACGGATGGGAAGCATTGGCGCAGAACGCCTGCTGGCGCGCATTCGTGGTGAAGCAGTCACGCCTAAAATGTTAGATTTAGGTTTCACCTTGTCACCGGGCGGATCTATTTAAGCCAACAACTTTGAAGTAGCTCACACTTATACACTTCAAGCACGAATGGATATTGCTTCTCTATTTATCCGGCTGGACAATGTTACCGATAACAGTTACCCGTAACAATTTCCTGATTCTTGTACCAGTGGGGGCAACGCTTTGAGCACGACTAATCATGATCACCACGTTTACGTTCTGATGGGCGTATCGGGCAGCGGTAAATCTGCTGTCGCCAGCGAAGTGGCGCATCAACTGCAGGCCGCGTTTCTTGATGGCGATTTTCTCCATCCGCGCAGCAACATCATGAAAATGGCTTCCGGTGAGCCACTCAACGATGACGACCGTAAACCGTGGCTACAGGCGCTGAATGACGCCGCTTTTGCGATGCAGCGTACCAACAAGGTTTCGCTGATCGTCTGTTCTGCCTTGAAAAAAGTCTACCGCGACCAGTTGCGCGACGGTAACCCGAACCTCTCTTTCATTTATCTGAAAGGGGATTTTGACGTTATCGAAAGCCGTCTGAAGGCGCGTAAAGGCCACTTCTTCAAAACACAGATGCTGGTTACCCAGTTTGAAGCGCTGGAAGAACCGGGTGCGAATGAAAACGATGTACTGGTGGTCGATATCGATCAACCACTGGACGGTGTGGTCGCCAGCACCATTGAGGTTATTAACCAAGGCAGTAAGTAGTGAGCACATTAACGCTTGTTTTAACAGCAGTAGGGTCCGTTTTATTACTGCTGTTTTTAGTGATGAAGGCGCGTATGCACGCCTTCGTTGCTTTGATGGTGGTATCCATTGGTGCAGGTCTCTTTTCCGGTATGCCGCTCGATAAAATCGCGGCGACCATGGAAAAAGGGATGGGAGGCACGCTCGGTTTCCTGGCGATTGTGGTGGCGCTGGGGGCGATGTTCGGCAAGATTTTGCATGAGACCGGCGCGGTCGATCAGATTGCCGTCAAAATGCTGAAATCCTTCGGTCACAGCCGCGCACATTACGCGATTGGCCTGGCCGGTCTGATTTGCGCGCTGCCGCTGTTCTTTGAGGTGGCGATTGTGCTACTGATTAGCGTAGCGTTTTCAATGGCACGCCACACCGGTACTAACCTGGTTAAGCTGGTCATTCCGCTGTTTGCGGGCGTGGCGGCTGCCGCAGCGTTCCTGCTGCCGGGGCCTGCGCCGATGCTGCTGGCCTCTCAGATGCACGCCGACTTTGGCTGGATGATCCTGATTGGCCTGTGCGCCGCGATTCCGGGCATGATTATCGCCGGGCCGCTGTGGGGTAATTTCATCAGCCGTTACGTTGAGCTGCACGTACCGGAAGACATTACCGAGCCGCATCTGGGCGAAGGCAAAATGCCCTCCTTTGGCTTCAGCTTATCGCTTATCCTGCTGCCGCTGGTGCTGGTTGGTCTGAAAACCATCGCCGCACGCTTTGTTCCGGTCGGTTCTTCAACCTACGAATGGTTCGAGTTTATCGGTCATCCGTTTACCGCGATTCTGGTTGCCTGTCTGGTGGCGATTTATGGTCTGGCGGTGCGCCAGGGCATGCCAAAAGACCGCGTGATGGAGATCTGCGGCCATGCGCTGCAGCCAGCGGGGATTATTCTGCTGGTGATTGGCGCGGGCGGCGTGTTCAAACAGGTGCTGGTAGATTCCGGTGTTGGTCCTGCACTGGGCGAAGCGTTAACCGGTATGGGCTTGCCGATCGCTATCACCTGCTTCGTGCTGGCGGCGGCGGTGCGTATCATTCAGGGGTCCGCGACAGTGGCCTGCTTAACGGCGGTCGGTCTGGTGATGCCAGTGATTGAGCAACTGAACTACTCCGGTGCTCAGATGGCGGCGCTGTCTATCTGTATCGCGGGCGGCTCTATCGTGGTCAGCCATGTTAACGACGCTGGTTTCTGGTTGTTCGGTAAATTTACCGGCGCGACTGAAGCGCAAACGCTGAAGACCTGGACGATGATGGAAACCATCCTCGGTACGGTTGGCGCGATTGTCGGTATGATTGCTTTCCAGCTGTTGAGCTGATGGCATTGCCCGGTGGCGCTTGCGCTTACCGGGCCTGGAAACGAGCACATATCGACACCGTAGGCCGGGTAAGGCGAAGCCGCCACCCGGCTTTTTTACAGCACCATCACCCCATCCTCGGTTTTCAACCAACGCGGCGCTTTTAGCGTATCGGCGAAATAGCCCACTAAATCCTGCAGTAAATCACCCGCCACGCGTTCCATCTCGTCAGACAGCGTTTTACTCATCAGTAAATGCGTCAAAAGCTGGCAGTAACGCCCCATCTGATCTGGTTCGGGTTCAAAGAGGGGAGAGCGGGTCGGTAAGGTTTCTACCGTCAGGCTGGCCTGTAGATGCTGCGGTACAGGCTCCGTTAAGGTTGGTTGCAATAGTGCCAGACAGGCCGACAGGCGCGCGCACATCGCCAGTTTTTCAACCGGGTCATGACATTCAACAAGCCCTTCGACAAAACGCTCACAGTTATCCGCCAACTCGGTGAAGTCCGTGGCATGGCTAAAGGGCAGGGTAAATAAAGAGTGTGAAAAGAGAGGGGTAGTCGCCATAGGGCAGCCTCCAATGAGTGAAATTTACCACCACCGAAGGGACCAACCTTTTGGTGGCGGGCTGAACGGAGTTGGTCCTACCGGCCTCATTGGATACCGGCGCGTCTTACGACGCCACCGTCCAGCCCACCATAGAGGTGTAACTGGTCGCACGACAAAAGTGATTTTATCGCGAATGAGGTAATCAGGGGACCAATCCCGGCACCTGGTTTTGCAGGTGCAGCGAGAAGATAATGCTAATCCGCGATGCTGACAAGAGGGCATTCCGGAAGGCGCTTCGCAGAAATGAAAATAGATAGACTAGCTCTACTAGTACTGTGTAAATAACCAGATAAATAAATTTAATCTGGGTCAAATGAGTGATAGACTATCACCAATGAGACCCATTGGAGGTGCTATGTCTGAATTTGAATTACTTGCCCAGAATCTTTTACTGAAATCTGAAGAAGAAGAAAAACAGCGGCAAGATAATGATAAAGAGCTGATTAAAAAGGTCTTGGAAATCTACGATCAGAAATATGTTGCTGAGTTATTGAGGAAAGTAGGTAAAAATGAATGGAGCAGAGAGACTCTTAATCGCTGGATTAATGGCAAATGCAGCCCTAAATCGTTGACCTCTGCAGAGGAGATTTTACTCAAAAAAATGCTCCCTGAACCTCCGAAGCATCATCCTAACTATGCCTTTCGGTTTATTGACTTGTTTGCAGGCATTGGTGGTATTCGTAAAGGGTTTGAGTCCATCGGTGGCCAGTGTGTATTTACTAGTGAATGGAATAAAGAAGCAGTTCGAACTTACAAAGCTAATTGGTTTAATGATGAGGATGAACATCAGTTCAATCTCGATATCCGAGAAGTCACGTTAAGTGATAGGGATGATATAGCAGAAATTGATGCTTATAAGCATATAAATGAACACATTCCAGATCATGATGTGCTTTTAGCTGGTTTCCCTTGCCAACCCTTCAGTTTGGCTGGTGTTAGTAAAAAAAACTCGCTCGGGAGAGCGCATGGGTTTGAATGCGAAGCTCAAGGGACGTTGTTTTTCGATGTCGCTCGTATCATTAAATCAAAAAAACCAGCAATCTTTGTGCTTGAAAATGTTAAAAACCTTAAAAGCCATGATAAAGGTAAAACTTTCAAAGTCATCATGGATACGCTTGATGAATTAGGATATGAGGTCGCAGATTCTGCTGTTTCTGGCTCAGATGACCCCAAAATAATTGATGGGAAGCATTTCCTTCCTCAGCATCGAGAACGTATTGTTTTAGTTGGTTTCCGGCGAGACCTTAACATTCATGAAGGGTTTACGTTAAGGGATATTAGCCGATTTTATCCTGAGAAAAGACCTACGTTTGGTGAGTTGCTTGATCCAGTAGTGGATAGCAAATATATATTAACGCCAAAGCTATGGGAGTATCTTTATAACTATGCCAAAAAACACGCAGCCAAAGGAAATGGGTTTGGATTTGGTCTTGTAGACCCTAAAAAACCTGATAGTGTTGCCCGTACGTTGTCTGCTCGCTACCATAAAGATGGATCTGAAATTTTGATTGATCGTGGTTGGGATAAAGCATTAGGTGAAGCTGACTTCAGTAATGAGAATAACCAAGCTAACCGTCCTAGAAGACTTACACCACATGAGTGTGCAAGGTTAATGGGGTTTGAAAGACCCGGTGGAAAGCCTTTCAGGATACCAGTCTCGGATACACAGTCTTATCGACAGTTTGGTAATTCTGTCGTTGTTCCGGTATTTGAAGCTGTTGCACGTTTGCTTGAATCCTATATTACTAAGGCAGTATCAGTACAAGCATGCAAGAGTGAGAAATAGTGGCTAATAATCTCCGGCTTTTCGCCGGAGACGTATTTATGGTTGTTCACTATAAAGATCTATCAGCTCGGAAATAAATGAGCCTAAAGATATTAATTCTTTCCGAATATTCTCTGGGTATTTTTTATGTAATGGTAAAGGTACAACTAGTTTGACACCTGCACTCTGCATTTCTCTAAACTGGGTAAGTGAAACACCTTCTTGAAGTGTGAATAGATGGATTTTATTTATTTTATCAGCTTCATTTAGAACTTGCCTCCATCTGTCTTTACATGTTGTTTTGACAGCCAGCATACGAAGTTTTTCATTGGGAAAAAGCTCGTTATGATAGGCTTCGGAGGAAGGGAAAATGAAATCAGGCTTTTTGTTTCCCTCAGTTACGCTCTGGGTTGTAAAATGCTTGAGACCATGTTCAAGGAAAAGTTGTTCGAGATGAAGTTCGAGTGATTTCCCAGCTCGAGACTTACGCCTGTTACTAACAGAGTTTGCCATTGCGATAAAATCATTAACAGATCCGAATCCTTTACGGATGATATCGAGTACATGTATCTCCTCGACCATAAGGAAGATATCGTACTCAATTTGACGGCGTTTTATAAGTTGCTCATCTGGGCACTTGGATTCTGCTGTGTAATATATTGCTGAATATTTTATTATTTCATTTCCTGATGGGAAATCCTGCTCCCATTGTTTTGGTATTGTATACTCTTTTTGTTTTGCTCTCGGCTGTGGCGCTAAACCACCTAAAATTTCGTAAGCGGGTCCAAATAGCCATGTTCCGGGAATGATTTCCCCAAGAGCTGATTCGACAATATCTTCCTCCTCAGGTCCATTGCATACCCATATATCAACGCCTTTACTATCGCACTTAGGTTCATGTTCAAAAACTAGAATAGTAAGTGCACCTGTATTTTCTGGATTCTGAAGAGGACTACCTGGACCCCAGCGAGTGATACGCTTCTCGTTCCTTGTACCCCCGAAAAATTTATTGTTGTAATAGATTGCTCTTGCTTCAGTATCAGCGCAGGCATGCGAGGAGTAGCTTGCCTGAATCAATGCAGAAGGATTTCGCTCCGTTCTGTGATTAATCGATGGAAAAAGCTCTTCTACAATCTCTGAGGGAATGTATAGGCCAACCTGATGGCCTCCTGTCGCTCCTGTATCGTTTGCTGAAAGGCGTTTGATAAAAATAAAATAATTCTCGTTTGCTTTATCGAGGAGCCAACCCTGAAAACCAGACATTATGTATCCTTACTTTTAAAGTGGTAATCAACTGCAACAGCTTAACTAGAACGGACAGCTTTTGAACAGTAGGTTTTATCTTCAAAACTTGGAAAAAATCTAATTGTAATAGTCACGAGAAGGGAACTTTTACCCCTTCATCCACATCCTTACACCGTCGAGGAACATCTGGGTTGCCATCATCACCAGAATCAGCCCCATCAGGCGCTCCAGCGCGTTAACCCCTTTCTCTCCCAGCAGGCGTAAAAATAGCGAAGACTGCAGCAAAATCACGAATGTGCCGCCCCAGGCGATCAGCAGCGCAATCACCAGGTGCCCCATCTGGTTTGGATACTGATGCGACAACAACATTAATGAGGCCAGGATTGTCGGCCCGGCTACCAGCGGAATCGCCAGCGGTACGATAAACGGCTCTTCACCAGCCGGAAGCCCGGTGCTATTCCCGGTGGCGCTGGGGAAAATCATCTTAATGGCGATCAGGAACAGAATGATGCCCCCGGAGATCGATACGGTTTCTGCACGCAGGTTAAGAAATGCCAGAATTTTCTCGCCCGCAAACAGGAATATCAGCATCACCAACAGCGCAATAAACAGCTCGCGAATCATAATCGCGCGGCGACGTTTTGGTTCGGTATGTTTCAATACGGACATGAAAATGGGCAGATTTCCGAGCGGATCCATAATCAGGATCAATAAAACTGCCGCTGAAATGATTTCATTCATAACTCAAATTCCCTGATAATTACCGCGGACTTTCTGCTTGCTTGCGCAGCGGGATAAGTCGCATTACTGATGGCTTCGCTATCATTGATTAATTTCACTTGCGACTTTGGCTGCTTTTTGTATGGTGAAGGATAGGCCAGTAGGATACTGGTTAGCATACACAGCACACATCTCTGCAGGAAAAAACGCTATGAAAAATGTTGGTTTTATCGGCTGGCGCGGTATGGTCGGCTCTGTTCTCATGCAACGCATGGTTGAGGAGCGTGACTTCGACGCCATTCGCCCTGTTTTCTTTTCTACTTCCCAGCTTGGGCAGGCGGCACCGACGTTCGGTGGCACCGCGACCGGCACACTTCAGGACGCTTTTGATCTGGATGCGCTGAAGGCGCTCGATATCATCGTGACCTGTCAGGGCGGCGATTATACCAACGAAATCTATCCAAAGCTTCGTGAAAGCGGTTGGCAAGGTTACTGGATTGACGCAGCCTCTTCGCTGCGGATGAAAGACGATGCCATCATTATTCTCGATCCGGTTAACCAGGATGTCATCACCGACGGCCTGAATAAAGGTATTAAGACCTTTGTCGGCGGCAACTGTACCGTTAGCCTGATGCTGATGTCTCTCGGTGGCCTGTTTGCCAATGACCTGGTTGACTGGGTTTCCGTGGCAACCTATCAGGCGGCTTCCGGCGGCGGCGCGCGCCATATGCGTGAGCTGCTGTCTCAGATGGGTCATCTGTATGGCCATGTGGCCGAGGAACTGGCGACCCCTTCCTCTGCTATTCTCGACATCGAACGTAAAGTGACGACCCTGTCCCGCAGCGGCGAACTGCCGGTTGATAACTTTGGCGTACCGCTGGCCGGTAGCCTGATTCCGTGGATCGACAAACAGCTCGATAACGGTCAGAGCCGCGAAGAGTGGAAGGGACAGGCGGAAACCAACAAAATTCTCAACACGTCTTCCGTGATCCCGGTTGATGGTCTGTGCGTGCGCGTCGGCGCGCTGCGCTGCCACAGCCAGGCGTTCACCATTAAACTGAAAAAAGATGTGTCTATTCCGACCGTGGAAGAACTGCTGGCGGCGCACAATCCGTGGGCCAAAGTTGTACCAAACGATCGGGATATCACCATGCGTGAGCTAACCCCGGCGGCCGTCACCGGCACGCTGACCACGCCAGTAGGCCGTCTGCGTAAGCTGAACATGGGACCGGAGTTCCTGTCAGCCTTTACCGTGGGCGACCAGTTGCTGTGGGGTGCTGCGGAGCCATTGCGCCGTATGCTGCGCCAATTGGCGTAATAGTTTGTTAACGATCAAGGGGTGAGGAATCACCCCTTTTTTTGCGTAATACAGGAGTAAGCGCAGATGTTTCATTTTTTACCAGGAGTAAGATAAAGCATTGGCTATTCTTTAAGGGTGACTTAGTACCGGAGGTATTAAGTTGTTGCCTGAAGGTGGGACGACGCAGAGAGGATGCACAATTGTGCTGCGCCGTTCAGGTCAAAAAAAGTGTCACTACCTGATGTCGAAAATCAGTTGGAAGGGGTGACACCATAAAACAGGATGACAACCATGTCCGTTCGTATCGATAGAGACGTGATTAATGCGCTAATTGCAGGCCATTTTGCGGATCCTTTTTCCGTACTCGGTATGCACCAAACTGATGCTGGACTCGAAGTCCGCGCCCTATTACCTGACGCCACCGAAGTGTGGGTGATCGAACCCAAAACCGGACGCAAAGTCGGCAAGCTGGATTGCCTCGACTCTCGCGGTTTTTTCTGTGCAGTACTTCCCCGCCGTAAAAATTTCTTTCGCTATCAGCTGGCCGTTGTCTGGCATGGACAGCAGAATCTGATTGATGACCCTTATCGTTTTGGTCCGCTGATCCAGGATATGGATGCATGGCTGTTATCTGAAGGTACGCATCTGCGACCTTACGAAACGCTGGGTGCGCATGCGGATACCATGGATGGCGTCACCGGTACGCGTTTCTCCGTCTGGGCACCCAACGCCCAGCGTGTTTCGGTGGTTGGTCAGTTCAACTACTGGGATGGCCGTCGCCACCCGATGCGCCTGCGTAAAGAAAGCGGTATCTGGGAGTTGTTTATCCCCGGTGCGCAGCATGGTCAGCTGTATAAATACGAGATGATCGATGCCAACGGTAAGCTGCGGATTAAAGCCGACCCTTACGCGTTTGAAGCGCAAATGCGCCCGGAAACCGCGTCACTTATTTGCGGTCTGCCGGAAAAAGTGGTGCAAAGCGAGGAGCGTAAAAAAGCCAATCAGTTTGATGCGCCGATCTCTATCTATGAAGTACATCTGGGTTCATGGCGTCGTCATACCGATAACAACTTCTGGCTGAGCTACCGCGAGCTGGCGGATCAGTTAGTGCCTTACGCCAAGTGGATGGGCTTTACCCACCTCGAACTGTTGCCGATTAACGAGCATCCGTTCGACGGTAGCTGGGGTTACCAACCCACCGGCATGTATGCGCCGACCCGTCGCTTCGGGACTCGCGATGATTTCCGCTATTTCGTGAATGCCGCGCATCAGGCGGGGCTGAACGTCATTCTCGACTGGGTGCCGGGCCATTTCCCATCGGACGACTTTGGTCTGGCAGAGTTTGATGGCACTAACCTTTATGAGCACAGCGACCCGCGCGAAGGGTATCACCAGGACTGGAACACGCTGATCTACAACTACGGTCGCCGTGAAGTCAGCAACTACCTGGTGGGTAATGCTCTGTACTGGATTGAACGTTTTGGGATCGACGCGTTGCGCGTGGATGCCGTGGCGTCGATGATTTATCGCGACTACAGCCGCAAAGAAGGGGAATGGATCCCAAACGAATTTGGTGGTCGTGAAAACCTTGAAGCCATTGAGTTTTTGCGCAATACCAACCGCATTCTTGGCGAGCAAGTTCCGGGCGCGGTGAGCATGGCGGAAGAGTCCACCGACTTTGCCGGCGTTTCAAGACCACAGGATATGGGCGGTTTAGGGTTCTGGTATAAGTGGAACCTCGGCTGGATGCACGACACGCTGGACTACATGAAGCTGGACCCGATTCATCGTCAGTACCATCACGACAAGCTGACCTTCGGCATGCTGTACAACTACACCGAAAACTTTGTCCTGCCGCTGTCGCATGATGAAGTGGTACACGGTAAAAAATCCATTCTCGATCGCATGCCGGGAGACGCATGGCAGAAGTTTGCCAACCTGCGCGCCTACTACGGCTGGATGTGGGCCTTCCCGGGCAAAAAACTGCTGTTTATGGGCAACGAGTTTGCGCAGGGACGTGAATGGAACCATGACGCCAGCCTCGACTGGCACCTGCTGGAAGGTGGCGATAACTGGCACCACGGCGTACAGCGTCTGGTGCGCGATCTGAACCACACCTACCGTCATCACAAAGCGCTGCACGAGCTCGACTTTGACGCCTATGGCTTTGAGTGGCTGGTGGTAGATGACAATGAACGTTCGGTGCTGGCTTTCGTGCGTCGTGACAAGGTCGGCAATGAAATCATCGTGGTCAGTAACTTTACGCCTGTGCCCCGCCACGGCTATCGCTTCGGTATCAATCAGCCAGGCAAATGGCGTGAGATCCTCAATACCGACTCGATGCATTACCACGGCAGCAATACCGGTAACGGCGGTGCGGTGCACAGCGATGAAATCGCCAGCCATGGTCGTCAGCACTCACTGAGCCTCACGTTACCGCCGTTGGCAACGATTTGGCTGGTCCGGGAGGGGTAATGACGCAACTGGCAACCGGCAACGCCACCCCCCATGGTGCAACGTATGACGGCCATGGTGTCAATTTCACACTCTTCTCGGCCCACGCTGAACGCGTTGAATTATGCGTATTCGATGAGCAAGGGTGCGAACTTCGCTATGACCTGCCGGGGCGTAGCGGTGATGTCTGGCATGGCTATCTGGCCAACGCCCGGCCCGGTCTGCGCTATGGCTATCGTGTTCATGGCCCATGGCAACCGCAGCAGGGCCACCGGTTTAATCCGGCCAAGCTGCTGCTTGACCCTTGCGCCCGTCGGGTGGATGGCGAGTTAAAAGATAACCCGCTGCTGCACGGTGGGCTAAATGAACCGGATCATCATGATAATGCCACCATCGCGCTGAAGGGCGTGGTGGTGTCCGATCATTATGACTGGGAGGATGATGCCCCGCCGCGCACGCCGTGGGGCAATACCGTGATTTACGAAGCGCATGTCAAAGGGTTGACGTATTTGCATCCTGAGCTGCCGGAAGAGATTCGCGGAACCTACAAAGCGCTGGGCCATCCAGTGATGATCGATTACTTCAAGCGCCTCGGCATTACCGCGCTGGAGCTGCTGCCGGTGGCGCATTTTGCCAGCGAACCACGGCTTCAACGGCTGGGGCTGTCGAACTATTGGGGCTACAACCCGGTAGCGATGTTCGCGCTGCATCCGGCCTATGCCTGTTCGCCGGAGAGTGCGCTTGATGAGTTTCGCGACGCGGTAAAAGCGCTGCACAAAGCGGGGATTGAGGTCATTCTCGATATCGTTTTGAACCACAGCGCCGAGCTGGATCTCGAAGGCCCCGTCTTCTCGCTGCGCGGAATTGATAACCGTAGCTATTATTGGATCAGGGACGATGGTGATTACTACAACTGGACCGGTTGTGGGAACACCCTCAATCTGAGCCATCCCGGCGTTGTGGAATACGCATGTGAATGCCTGCGCTACTGGGTTGAAACCTGCCATGTGGATGGTTTTCGTTTTGATTTGGCTTCCGTCATGGGGCGTACACCTGCGTTTCGTCAGGATGCGCCGCTGTTTACCGCGATCCAAAACTGTCCGCAGCTCTCACGCGTTAAGCTGATTGCGGAACCGTGGGATATTGGTGAAGGCGGCTATCAGGTGGGGAATTTCCCTCCGCCGTTTGCCGAGTGGAATGACCATTTCCGCGATGCGACCCGACGCTTCTGGCTCCAGCGTAATCTCTCGTTGGGTGAGTTTGCCGGGCGTTTTGCCGCATCAAGCGACGTGTTTAAACGCAATGGTCGCAAACCCAGCGCGACGGTCAATCTGGTGACTGCGCACGACGGTTTTACGCTACGCGACTGTGTGTGCTTCACAAATAAGCACAATGAAGCGAATGGTGAGGAAAATCGCGACGGCACTAGCAATAACTACAGCGACAATCATGGTAAAGAAGGATTAGGCGGCACGCTGGACCTGGTTGAGCGGCGGCGCGACAGCATTCATGCGCTGTTAACCACGCTGTTGCTCTCCCAGGGGACGCCGATGTTGCTGGCGGGCGATGAGCATGGTCATAGCCAGCACGGCAACAATAACGCTTACTGCCAGGATAACGTCCTAACCTGGCTGGACTGGCAGCAGGCAAACAGCGGACTAACCACATTTACCGCAGCCCTGATCCATCTTCGTCAGCAAATTCCTGCATTAACGGGTGATCGCTGGTGGGAAGAGGGCGATGGCAATGTTCGTTGGCTGAATAAGTACGCACAACCCTTAAGTGCGGATGAGTGGCAAAACGGCCCGAGGCAGATGCAAATCCTGCTTTCAGACCGTTTTCTGATTGCAATAAATGCCACGCTTGAGGTGACAGATATCGTTTTACCTGAAGGGGGATGGTGCGCCGTTCCCCCATTTGCCGGAGAGGATAATCCGGTGCTTACGGCTGTCTGGCAGGGACCTGCGCACGGACTGTGTGTGTTCCAGAGAAGATAAAAAAGGAGTTAGTCATGGTGAGTTTAGAGAAGAACGATCGTGTAATGTTGGCGCGCCAGCTGCCATTAAAATCTGTTGCCCTGATCCTGGCCGGTGGCCGCGGTACCCGCTTAAAAGATTTAACCAACAAACGTGCCAAACCTGCTGTGCACTTTGGCGGTAAGTTCCGCATTATCGATTTTGCCTTATCCAACTGTATTAACTCCGGGATCCGCCGTATTGGCGTGATCACTCAGTACCAGTCCCACACGCTGGTGCAGCATATTCAGCGCGGCTGGTCGTTCTTTAGCGAAGAGATGAACGAGTTCGTCGATCTGCTACCTGCCCAGCAGAGAATGCAGGGTGAAAACTGGTATCGCGGCACGGCGGATGCGGTGACCCAAAACCTGGACATCATTCGACGCTATAAAGCGGAATATGTGGTGATCCTCGCGGGCGATCATATCTACAAGCAGGACTACTCACGCATGCTGATCGACCACGTCGAGAAAGGCGCGCGTTGCACCGTGGCCTGTATGCCAGTGCCTATTGAAGAGGCCAGCGCGTTTGGCGTGATGGACGTGGACGACACCGATAAAATTATCGAGTTCGTTGAAAAACCCGCCAACCCGCCAGCGATGCCTGGCGACCCGACCAAATCTCTTGCCAGTATGGGGATCTACGTTTTCAACGCCGATTATCTGTATGAATTGCTGGCGGAAGATGACCTTGATGAAAACTCCAGTCACGATTTCGGTAAAGACATTATCCCGAAAATCACCGAAGCTGGCATGGCGTATGCACATCCATTCCCGTTGTCCTGCGTGCAGTCTGACCCGGAATCCGAGCCGTACTGGCGTGACGTGGGTACGCTGGAGGCCTACTGGAAGGCGAACCTCGATCTGGCTTCGGTGACGCCTGAACTGGACATGTACGACCAGGACTGGCCAATCCGTACGCACATGGAATCGCTGCCACCGGCGAAATTTGTTCAGGACCGTTCCGGCAGCCACGGAATGACGCTGAACTCGCTGGTTTCTGGCGGATGCATAATTTCAGGTTCGGTGGTGGTGCAGTCCGTTCTGTTCCCGCGAGTGCGGGTGAATTCATTCTGTAACATTGATTCGGCAGTGTTGTTACCTGAAGTGTGGGTGGGACGTTCGTGCCGCTTACGTCGTTGCATTATCGACCGCGCCTGCGTTATTCCCGAAGGCATGGTGATTGGTGAAAACGCGGAAGAAGATGCGCGTCGTTTCTACCGTTCAGAGGAAGGTATTGTGCTGGTCACGCGTGAAATGCTACGCAAACTGCAGATCAAACAGGAGCGATAATGCAGGTTTTACACGTTTGTTCAGAGATGTTCCCCCTGTTAAAAACCGGGGGACTGGCGGATGTTATTGGGGCGTTACCCGCAGCGCAAATAGCGGACGGCGTGGATGCCCGCGTGCTGCTCCCGGCGTTTCCTGATATTCGTCGCGGCATTCCCGATGCGCAGGTAGTGACGCGTCGGGATACCTTCGCCGGACGTATCACGCTGCTGTTCGGGCATTTCAACGGCGTGGGTATTTACCTGATTGACGCGCCGCATCTCTATGACCGCCCCGGTAGTCCGTATCACGACACTAACCTGTTTGCTTATACCGATAACGTGCAGCGTTTTGCATTGCTGGGCTGGGTTGGCTGTGAAATGGCCTGTGGCCTTGACCCATTCTGGCGCCCGGATGTGGTGCATGCGCACGACTGGCATGCGGGTCTGGCTCCGGCGTATCTGGCGGCGCGCGGCCATCCGGCGAAATCGGTGTTCACCGTCCACAACCTGGCGTATCAAGGCATGTTTTATGCAAAGCATATGGATGACATCCAATTGCCATGGTCGTTCTTTAATGTGCACGGACTGGAGTTTAACGGGCAGATTTCGTTTCTGAAGGCAGGGTTGTACTACGCCGACCACATTACGGCGGTCAGTCCGACCTACGCGCGGGAAATTACCGAGCCGCAGTTTGCCTACGGCATGGAAGGTCTGTTGCAGCAACGTCATCGCGAAGGGCGCCTTTCCGGCGTGCTGAACGGCGTTGATGAAAAAATCTGGAGCCCGGAAACCGATCTCCTGCTGGCATCGCGATATACGCGCGACACGCTGGAGGAGAAGGCAGAAAACAAACGTCAGCTTCAGATAGCGATGGGACTTAAGGTCAACGATAAAGTACCGCTGTTTGCTGTGGTGAGCCGTCTGACCAGTCAAAAAGGGCTGGATCTGGTGCTGGAAGCGCTGCCGGGGTTGTTAGAGCAGGGTGGACAGCTGGCATTGCTAGGCGCGGGCGATCCGGTATTACAGGAAGGATTCCTCGCCGCAGCGGCGGAACATCCAGGACAGGTGGGTGTGCAGATCGGCTATCACGAAGCCTTCTCGCACCGCATCATGGGTGGGGCCGATGTGATATTGGTTCCCAGCCGTTTTGAGCCGTGTGGCTTAACGCAGTTGTATGGACTGAAGTACGGCACGCTGCCGCTGGTGCGGCGCACCGGTGGGCTGGCTGATACAGTCTCTGACAGTTCGCTGGAAAACTTGGCGGACGGTATCGCCAGTGGGTTTGTATTTGAAGATAGTAATGCCTGGTCGCTGTTACGCGCGATCCGGCGTGCTTTCGTATTGTGGTCCCGGCCTTCGCTTTGGCGGTTTGTACAACGTCAGGCCATGACCATGGATTTTAGCTGGCAAGTCGCGGCGAAGTCATACCGTGAGCTTTACTATCGCTTGAAATAGATATCCAGGAATCACCTATATGAATGCTCCATTTACTTATGCATCGCCCACACTCAGCGTAGAGGCACTTAAGCATTCTATTGCCTATAAGCTGATGTTCACGATTGGTAAGGACCCGGTCATTGCCAATAAACATGAGTGGCTGAACGCCACGTTGTTCGCGGTGCGCGACCGTCTCGTGGAGCGCTGGCTGCGTTCTAACCGTGCGCAATTATCTCAGGAAACTCGTCAGGTCTATTACCTGTCTATGGAGTTTCTGATTGGCCGCACGCTTTCCAATGCACTGTTATCGCTGGGCATTTATGACGATGTCAAAAATGCGCTGGAAGGAATGGGGTTGGATCTTGAAGATCTGATCGACGAAGAAAACGACCCGGGTCTTGGCAATGGCGGTCTCGGGCGCCTGGCGGCCTGCTTTCTGGACTCTCTGGCAACGCTGGGATTGCCGGGACGCGGCTACGGTATTCGTTATGACTACGGCATGTTCAAGCAGAACATTGTTGATGGCCGCCAGAAAGAGTCGCCGGACTACTGGCTGGAATACGGTAACCCGTGGGAATTCAAACGCCACAACACGCGCTACAAAGTGCGTTTTGGCGGGCGTATTCAGCAGGAAGGTAAGAAAACGCGCTGGATAGAAACCGAAGAGATCCTCGCGGTCGCCTACGACCAGATTATCCCCGGCTACGACACCGACGCCACCAACACGCTGCGTCTGTGGAATGCCCAGGCCAGTAGCGAGATTAATCTCGGTAAATTTAACCAGGGCGACTACTTTGCGGCGGTGGAAGATAAAAACCACTCCGAGAACGTCTCCCGCGTACTGTACCCGGACGACTCCACCTATTCAGGACGTGAACTGCGGCTGCGCCAGGAGTATTTCCTGGTCTCCTCCACGGTGCAGGACATTCTGAGCCGTCATTACCAGCTGCACAAAACCTACGACAACCTGGCGGATAAAATTGCCATTCACCTCAACGACACCCATCCGGTGCTGTCGATCCCAGAGCTAATGCGTTTGCTGATCGATGAGCATAAGTTCAGCTGGGACGATGCGTTTGAGGTCTGCTGCCAGGTCTTCTCGTATACCAACCACACTTTGATGAGCGAAGCGCTGGAGACCTGGCCTGTCGATATGCTGGGCAAAATTTTGCCGCGCCATCTGCAAATCATCTTTGAAATCAACGACTACTTCCTGAAGACGTTACAGGAACAGTATCCGAACGATACCGCTCTGCTGGGGCGGACGTCGATTATCGATGAATCTAACGGCCGTCGTGTGCGTATGGCATGGCTGGCGGTGGTGGTGAGCCACAAGGTTAACGGCGTTTCCGAGCTGCACTCCAACCTGATGGTGCAGTCACTGTTTGCTGATTTTGCGAAGATTTTCCCGACTCGTTTTTGCAACGTCACCAATGGCGTGACGCCGCGTCGCTGGCTGGCGCTGGCCAACCCGTCGCTCTCTGAAGTGCTGGATGAGAACATTGGCCGCACCTGGCGAACCGATCTCAGCCAGCTCAGTGAGCTTGAGCAGCACTGCGATTACCCGCTGGTAAATCAGGCGGTGCGCCGCGCGAAGCTGGAGAATAAAAAGCGTCTGGCCACGCTTATTGCCCAGCAGCTGAACGTGGTGGTGAACCCGAAATCGCTGTTTGATGTGCAGATAAAGCGTATTCACGAATACAAACGTCAGTTGATGAACGTGCTGCATGTGATTACCCGCTACAACCGCATTAAGGCCGATCCTGACGCTGAGTGGGTACCGCGTGTGAATATCTTCGCAGGTAAAGCGGCTTCTGCTTATTACATGGCGAAACACATCATTCACCTGATCAACGACGTCGCGAAAGTGATCAACAATGATCCGCAAATTGGCGACAAGCTGAAAGTGGTGTTTATCCCCAACTACAGCGTCAGCCTGGCGCAGGTGATTATTCCTGCTGCTGATCTGTCTGAGCAGATTTCTCTGGCCGGGACCGAAGCCTCCGGTACCAGTAATATGAAATTTGCTCTTAACGGCGCGCTGACCATCGGGACGCTGGACGGTGCCAACGTTGAGATGCTGGAGCATGTGGGCGCAGAAAATATCTTTATCTTTGGTAATACGGCGGAAGAGGTCGAGGCTTTACGCAGCCAGGGCTACAAGCCGCGTGAGTATTATGAGAAAGACGAAGAGCTGCACCAGGTGCTGACGCAGATTGGCAGCGGGGTGTTCAGCCCTGAGGAGCCGGGACGCTATCGTGACCTGGTGGATTCGCTGATTAACTTTGGCGACCACTATCAGGTTCTGGCGGATTATCGCAGCTACGTTGATTGCCAGGATAAGGTAGATGAACTGTATCGTCACCCGGAAGAGTGGACCACCAAGTCGATGATTAATATCGCCAACATGGGGTACTTCTCGTCGGACAGGACGATCAAAGAGTACGCCGAAAACATCTGGCATATTGATTCGGTGCGGTTGTAATAAGGGATAGGACTACCTGTAGGCCGGATAAGGCGCTAGCCGCCATCCGGCAAAAGGCCCGATAGCGATGACGCTTACCGGGCCTACAGGGCGCTCGTTGCCGGGGGCGCTTCGCTTGCCCGGCCTACGTTCGTGTACTTGCTTACGACGCCAGCGACAGCTGGTGTTTCTCGATATACTCCGCCAGCCACTGGGTCATGCGTGACTGCTGCTCAGCGTTCAGCCACATACCTTCTTTCGTGCGACGCCACAGCGCATCTTCCGCGCGACGAACCCATTCGTGATCGACCAGATATTTCAGCTCGGCCTCATAAAACTCATGGCCAAAGTCTTCACCTAACTCGGCAAGCGAGGAGGCTTCGCCGATGACCCATTCGGTGTTGCTGCCGTAGGTGCGAGAATAATGGCGTGCCAGCGACTCGGTCAGGAACGGGTATCGACGGCGCAGTTTGGCTGCGTAATCTTCGCGATCACCGCCAATGTCGCCGCCAGGCAGAATGCACTCTTTCGTCCACGCCGGACCAATTCCCTGATAGTACGATGCCAGTTTTTCCATCGCGTGCTCAGCCAGCTTACGATAGGTCGTCAGCTTACCGCCAAAGACCGACAGCAGCGGCGCTTTGCCGTTTTCGTCGTGGATATCCAGCGTGTAATCACGGGTGATCGCCTGCGGTGAGTCAGACTCGTCATCGCACAGCGGACGCACGCCCGAGTAAGTCCAGACGATATCATCACGACCCAGTTGTTTCTTAAAGTGCGCGTTGTAGACCTTCAGCAGGTAATTGATTTCGCTTTCATCAATTTTCACTGCTTTCGGATCGCCTTTGTATTCAACGTCTGTCGTCCCGATGATCGAGAATTCGTCCATCCATGGGATAACAAACACGATACGCTTATCTTCGTTCTGCAGAATATAAGCTTGCTTCTGGGTATGTACGCGCGGCACAACGATGTGGCTGCCTTTAATCAGGCGAATGCCGTACGGCGATGGCAGGTGCATACCGTCGTCGAAGAACTCTTTCACCCACGGACCAGTGGCGTTGACCAGGCCACGCGCCTGCCAGGTGTATTTTTTGCCGGTATCGATATCTTCAGCTTCAACAATCCACAAACCGTTTTCACGGCGAGCAGAAGTGGCGCGAGTGCGGGTTAATACTTCTCCGCCTTTGCGTACGACCATTTGGGCGTTTGCCAAAACCAGTCGCGCATCGTCTACCCAGCAGTCAGAATATTCGAAACCGCGCACAATCTCAGGTTTCATTACGGAATCTGCGCCAAAACGCAAACCAGTAGAACCTGGCAAACTGGTGCGTTTGCCCAGATGATCGTACATAAACAAACCAATGCGGATCATCCACGCCGGACGCAGGTGCGGGCGGTGGGGCAGACGAAAGCGCATCGGGAAGGCGATATGCGGTGCCATTTTCAACAGCACTTCACGTTCGGCCAGCGCTTCGCTTACCAGACGAAATTCGTAGTGTTCCAGGTAGCGCAGGCCACCGTGGATGAGTTTGGAGCTAGCGGAAGAGGTGGCGCAGGCTAAATCCTGCGCTTCCAGCATCAGCACGGATAAACCGCGTCCAGCGGCATCTGCCGCGATACCGGCACCGTTGATGCCTCCACCTATCACAATCAGATCTTTGGTTTCCATGCTGGCCTCTCGCACTTTCGTTATAGCTCATTAATGTTCGTTATCGAGCATAATAGCAAAGAATCGCGCCATTGGTAACATCGAATAAACAATTTACAGTGATACATATAACATTATGGCGTTTAACTGCCGTCGGGACGTACACTAAGCAGTAACATGTCCGAAAAGCGTCACCTGCCATATAAAGAAGAGAGAGCAATGGATCAGTTTGAATGTATTAATGTCGAAGAAGCGCATCAGAAGCTGCATCAGGGTAGCGCGGTGTTAGTGGATATCCGTGATCCGCAAAGCTATGCCATGGGTCATGCCCCGCAGGCGTTTCATCTGACGAACGACACGCTGGGGTCATTTATGCGCGAGCATGATTTCGACACCGCCGTGTTGGTGATGTGTTATCACGGCAACAGCAGTAAAGGCGCGGCGCAATATCTTCTTCAGCAGGGCTATGACGCGGTTTACAGCGTTGACGGCGGCTTCGACGCCTGGCATCGACATTTTCCGGCAGAAGTGGCATACGGTTCGTAAGGCTATACCCAAATTAATTCGAGTTGCATCGCGACGGCGACGCAGCGAATCTCCGGGAGCGTACGAACAGTACGTGACCGGAGTGAGCGAGGAAAGCCAACAAAGATGCAGCTCGAAGTAAGAAGGGTATATATACTGTCCTCTTTTGTGTGGATGAAGCGACAGCAACCATGTTGATGATTACCTCTTTTGCTAACCCCCGCGTGGCGCAGGCATTTGTTGATTATATGGCGACACAGGGCGTTATCCTGACGATTCAACAACATCAGCAAACGGATGTCTGGCTGGCGGATGAGTCCCAGGCCGAGCGCGTGCATGCTGAACTGGCGCGATTTCTGGAGAATCCGGGCGATCCGCGCTACCTCGCGGCAAGCTGGCAGTCGGGTCAGACCGACAGCGGTCTGCACTACCAACGTTATCCGTTCCTGGCCACATTGCGCGAACGCGCAGGTCCGGTAACCTGGTTGGTGATGGCCGCGTGTGTGCTGGTGTTTATTGCGATGAACGTGCTGGGCGACCAGGCGGTGATGCTCTGGCTGGCATGGCCGTTTGATCCTTCGCTGAAATTTGAATTCTGGCGTTATTTCACCCACGCTTTTATGCACTTCTCGCTGATGCATATTCTGTTCAACCTGTTGTGGTGGTGGTATCTCGGCGGTGCGGTTGAAAAGCGTCTGGGCAGTGGAAAACTGATTGTAATTACCGTGATCAGCGCCCTGTTGAGCGGCTATGTTCAGCAGAAATTTAGCGGCCCGTGGTTTGGTGGACTGTCTGGCGTGGTATATGCGCTGATGGGCTACGTGTGGTTGCGCGGCGAGCGCGATCCGCAAAGCGGTATTTTCCTGCAGCGTGGTTTGATTATCTTTGCTTTGATCTGGATTGTTGCCGGCTGGTTTGATCTATTCGGCATGTCGATGGCGAATGGCGCTCATATCGCCGGATTGGCCGTGGGTCTGGCAATGGCGTTTGCCGATACTATAAATGTACGAAAACGAACTTGACTCAAGTTTTGTGGTGCCGGAAGGCGGTGTGCGTTTGGACCAATTTGTAGGCCGGATAAGCGTCAGCGCATCCGGCAAAATTTCAGGGAACCATAATGAAGCAAACACAACGACATGACGCGATCATCGAGCTGGTAAAAAAACAGGGATACGTCAGTACTGAAGAGCTGGTGGAGCATTTCTCCGTCAGCCCGCAGACGATTCGCCGCGATCTTAACGATCTGGCCGATCAGAACATGATTTTGCGCCATCACGGCGGCGCGGCGCTGCCATCCAGCTCGGTCAACACCCCGTGGCATGACCGTAAAGCGACGCAGACTGCGGAAAAAGAGCGCATTGCCCGCAAAGTTGCCACGCAGATCCCGAACGGCTCTACGCTGTTTATTGATATCGGAACCACGCCGGAAGCGGTGGCTCACGCGCTGCTTAATCACAGCAATTTACGCATTGTGACCAACAACCTCAATGTGGCGAACACGCTGATGGCGAAAGAGGATTTCCGCATAATCCTCGCCGGTGGTGAACTGCGTAGCCGCGACGGCGGTATTATGGGCGAAGCGACCCTCGACTTTATTTCTCAGTTCCGTCTGGACTTCGGCATCTTAGGGATCAGCGGCATCGACAGCGACGGTTCCCTGCTGGAGTTTGATTATCACGAAGTTCGCACCAAGCGCGCGATCATTGAGAATTCACGGCATGTGATGCTGGTGGTGGACCACTCGAAGTTTGGGCGTAACGCGATGGTTAATATGGGCAGCATCAGCATGGTGGATGCGGTGTATACCGACACGCTGCCGCCTGCTGGTGTGATGCAGGTGATTGCTGACCATCATATCCAGTTAGAGCTGTGCTAAGGTAATTCCAGGCCTGATAAGCGTTGTGTATCAGGCATTAACTAAACGCCGTACCCCATCATCTTCAGCAGCTTCTGCGCATGTTGCACCGCATCCTGGCGATGTGCGACACCGAGCTTTTGGTACAAATTGCGGATGTGCGTCTTGATGGTCGTTGCCGCGACGGCCAGCTCTCCGGCGATCTGCTCGTTGCTGTAGCCCGAATAAATCAGTCCCAGAACCTGCCATTCGCGCTGGGTCAGCGGGCTGGTGCGGATAAGCTCCGGCACTTCCGGGTGAGTAAGCAGACGCTCAACGAACCCTTCATCGAAGTGGGCAAATTTATGGCGGTGGTGCTGGTTAATCTCACGCAAAATGCGCTGGGCGCGGTGCTGATCGAGTTCCGGTAAGGTATTGAGCTGAATCAGCTGACGCAGTTGTTGCGCCATGGCCTCGCCTTCGATAACAAAGTGGCTGATGAACCCGGTGCGGTTCGCCAGCTGTAGGGCGTCGAGTAACACACGCTGGGCGTCATTTTTGCGCCCTGCCTGCCAGTAGAGCTGATTAAGCAGCAACAGGTTACGGTTCAGATCGCTCATCAGGCGCAGATTGCGCGCATTTTCATTCAACTCTTCCAGCACAATCTCAGCCGGTTCAAACTCGCCGAGCAGGATTTGCGCGCGAGCGATGTTGCGCCACTGGCTTTGCAGGAAGTGGTTATTGGCGAATTCTGGTTTTGGCGTGTGGCGCAGCCAGTTGGCGGCCGAGTTTTTGTCGCCCACCATTTGCCAGTAAATCACCCGCACCTTATCGGCGTTGGAGATCCAGTCGCTGTGATAGTGACCGTTACCCAGCAGGTTTTCCAGGCGGTTGAGCAGGCTGCGAGCGTTATCGAGATCGCCCCGTGCCAGTGAACACTGAACCAGCAGCGCCAGACACTGTAGCTGTTGCTGCGGCTGGAAAGTGGAAAGCAGTTCAATACCGCTACGGGCAGAGGCTTCTGATTCGTCCAGACGCGCCCATGCCCACAGTAGTTGTGCGCGAATACGTACCAGGAATTCGTGCATCGGCAGCTGTTCCAGGTGCTGCTCTTTGATCAGCTGGAATGCTTTTTCCTGAGTTTCCCAGGCGGCCTGTAAAAAGCCCTGGGCAAACAAAATTTCGCTTTGCTGGATAAGACTCCACAGCGCGTAATGCCAGACGTCATGATGACGCGCCATTTGCTCGGTTTGCTGCATTAACGCCAGAGAGCGCGTGAGATCGCCCTTACAGTGCAGGACTTCGCCGTGCACCGAGGTGGCGACGATCCGGCTATAGAACCAGGCGATGGGTAACTCATCCAGGGCCAGTTTCGCCAGGCGTTCGGCTTCGTCAGGGTTGCCGTCGTTAATCGCTACCTGCGCCCGTAAAGCGTTGAATTCGGCGTGCAGTGTCGGCTCCATGTCGCCTTTCATTTCCTGCTCTGCGCGCGCCAGCAAGGTGTTAACCTCTCCGTAGCGGTGCTGGCTTTGCATCAGCCAGGCTTGCAACAGAACCAGACGCGGATTTTCCAGCAGACTTTCCCACGGCAGGGCTTTCAGCGACTCTTCCAGTAACGTCAGCTCGCTATGGTTAAACAGTCCCCACGCATGATTAAGCAGGATATCGCGTAGCATATGGGCGTCGCCGGCTGCCAGCGCGTGGTGGATAGCTTCGCTGGGGAAGCCTTGCGCCATCCAGCTTTCGGCGGCGGCGCGGTGTATTTCGGGCAGTTCGTTCGCCAGCTCCCATTGGCAGCGCTGGCGTAAAAAGCTGCCAAACAGCGGGTGATAGCTGAACCACTCGCCAACGTCATCCATCCGCTGCAGGAATAACCCCTGACGCTCAATTTCTTCCAGCCGCATCTGGCCGTTTTCTTCCCCGGTAACGCGGACGATTAGCGCATCGTTCATGGAACGCAGAATGGCGCTTTTCAGCAGGAAGTGACGGGTGCCGAGGTCGACGCTGTCCAGCACTTCATCAACCAGATAATCGGACAAATGGCTGGCGTTGATCCCCGCGAGGCGTCGTGCTGACTGGTGCGCGGAATGATTGTTCTGGCGGGCGGAAAGGGCGATCAGTTGTAACGCCGTGGCCCAGCCAGCAACGTCATCGCACATCCGGCTGCTTTCTGCCGCTTCAATGGGAGAGGACAAACGTCGGTCGAAAAATTGTTTGGCTTCCTGATGGTTAAAGGCCAGCTGTTGGCTGCCTATCTCCAGCAGTTGATCGCGTACCCGCAGGTTGGCAATACCCAGTTGCGGCAGATTGCGCGACAGCACGACCAGCGTGAGGTTCTCAGGCTGGTGACGCAGGAAGAAACGCATCGCTTCGTGAATGGCCGGGTTAGAGATCAGATGATAATCATCTACTACCAGGTAGAGCGGGCGGTGCCACTCGGCCAGTTCGATAAATAGCTGGGCAAACAGTGACGTCAGGCTGGCGTACTGACGTTTTTGCACCATTGCTTCACTGGTGGTGCAGTGTCCACCTGTTGCCTGTTGGATAGCGGCGATCAGATAACTGGCAAAGCGCTCTTGCTGATTATCGCCCTCATCCAGAGAATACCAGCCTAAATCATTTTTCCCTGCCGCCCATTGTGAAACCAGCGTCGTTTTTCCATAACCAGCAGGACTTGTTATCAGGGCAAGCCTGAAATTGTTCGCGCCGGAAAGTTTAGCCAACAGGCGCTCACGAACCACCGTATGGTCGAGTCGAACCGGACGACTTAATTTAGACGGAATCAACATAAGTTAGTCACTTCACTGTGTGAAAATAGGGAAGAATGATTTTTTTTGCGCTTCGTAATTAATAGATATAAGGTCGGCCAGATTGGTGTTTTATGCAAGCTAAGCGGACTTTTTGTGTGTCTGATTTTGCACTATGTCACAAATCTATACATCTATTGCAATAAATGCTTTAAAGAGTCGCAACAGGCGTGGCGACTGGATCCGTTGTAATTTTGACTGTGTCGAAAAATCCCTCTCTTTTTATATGGTTACTCAAATAGCTAATGAATATCACCGAATTTTGTGGCCGACTTAAAAGTTTTATGTGAATTATCTTATCGGGCACAGATATTTCAGGTTAGAAACTATTTCCCTATTTACACATTGTTTCTCATCGTCATATCGCTATTTGATATTGTCGATTAATCCTTTGTTACTAATGCGTCATTCGAAGAGCGTTATGCCGGGTTTGCGCGAATTTACGGGCAATTACCTCCCCTTTAAGTGGCGGCGATCACACTTTTATGCTCATCCCCGCTCCTCCTCCCTCCCTAATCCGTGCCAGGATGAGGAATGTCAACAACGAGCCAGGCAAACTAGCGATAACGTTGTTTTATTACCTAAGGATCTGGAACTCCTATGTCACAGCCTACTTTCAACAAAGATCAATTTCAGGCTGCCCTGACGCGTCAGTGGCAGCGCTTCGGTTTACTGTCGGCTCAAGAAATGACGTCGCGCCAGTGGTGGCAGGCAGTGAGTGGGGCGTTGGCTGAGTTACTCAGCGCCCAGCCTGCGGCAAAACCGGCAAAAAATCAGCGTCACGTTAACTACATCTCGATGGAGTTTTTGATTGGTCGCCTGACCGGCAACAATTTACTCAACCTCGGCTGGTATCAGGTGGTGAGCGATGAGCTGAAAGCGCATGACGTCAACCTGACAGACCTGCTGGAAGAAGAGATCGATCCGGCGTTGGGTAACGGTGGATTGGGACGCCTGGCGGCTTGCTTCCTTGATTCGATGGCGACAGTCGGCCAGTCGGCGACGGGCTATGGCCTCAACTACCAGTACGGCCTGTTCCGTCAGTCGTTTGCCGATGGCCAACAGATGGAAGCCCCGGATGACTGGCATCGTGGCAGCTACCCGTGGTTCCGTCACAACGAGGCGCTGGATGTGCAGGTTGGGATTGGTGGCAAGGTCACCAAAGAAGGGCACTGGGAACCAGGGTTTACCATCACCGGCCAGGCATGGGATCTGCCGGTTCTCGGTTACCGTAACGGCGTAGCGCAACCGCTGCGTCTGTGGCAGGCCAGCCATGCGCACCCGTTTAACCTGACCAAATTTAATGACGGCGATTTCCTGCGCGCAGAGCAGCAGGGCATCGACGCTGAAAAACTGACGAAAGTGCTGTACCCGAACGATAACCACACCGCGGGTAAAAAGCTGCGCCTGATGCAGCAGTACTTCCAGTGCGCCTGCTCCGTAGCCGACATTCTGCGCCGCCATCATCTGGCAGGGCGTAAGCTGCACGAACTGGCTGATTACGAAGTCATTCAACTTAACGATACTCACCCGACTATCGCGATCCCTGAACTGCTGCGCGTGCTGATTGATGAGCACCAGATGAGCTGGGACGATGCGTGGGCGATTACCAGCAAGACCTTCGCTTACACCAACCACACCCTGATGCCGGAAGCGTTAGAGTGCTGGGATGAGAAACTGGTGAAAGCACTCCTGCCGCGCCACATGCAAATCATCAAAGAGATTAACGACCGCTTTAAGACGTTGGTTGATAAAACCTGGCCGGGTGATGCTGAAGTCTGGGCGAAGCTGGCAGTGGTGCACAGTAAACAGGTGCGTATGGCCAACATGTGCGTGGTCAGCGGTTTTGCGGTCAACGGTGTGGCGGCGCTGCACTCCGATCTGGTAGTGAAAGATCTGTTCCCGGAATATCACCAGCTCTGGCCGAACAAATTCCATAACGTCACCAACGGGATTACTCCGCGTCGCTGGATTAAGCAATGCAACCCGGCGCTTGCCGCACTGCTGGATAAATCGCTGAAAAAAGAGTGGGCTAACGATCTTGACCAGTTGATCAACCTGGAGAAATACGCCGACGACGCGAAGTTCCGCCAGCAGTATCGTGACATCAAACTGGCGAACAAAGAGCGTCTGGTGAAGTTTATTAAAGCGCGTACCGGTATTGAAATAACGACTAACGCTATCTTTGATATTCAGATTAAACGTCTGCATGAGTACAAGCGCCAGCACCTGAATCTGCTGCATATTCTGGCGTTGTACAAAGAAATCCGTGAGAACCCGCAGGCAGATCGCGTGCCGCGCGTATTCCTGTTTGGCGCAAAAGCTGCTCCGGGTTACTACCTGGCGAAAAATATCATCTTCGCCATCAACCAGGTTGCACAAACCATCAATAACGACCCGAAAGTCGGCGACAAGCTGAAGGTCGTCTTCCTGCCGGATTATTGTGTCTCGGCGGCGGAAATGCTGATTCCGGCGGCGGATATCTCTGAACAGATTTCAACCGCAGGGAAAGAGGCTTCCGGCACCGGTAACATGAAGCTGGCGCTGAACGGTGCGTTAACCGTAGGTACGCTGGATGGAGCAAACGTCGAAATCGCCGAGAAGGTGGGTGACGAGAATATCTTTATCTTTGGTCATACCGTGGAAGAGGTGAAGGCGCTCAAAGCCAAAGGCTACGACCCGGTGAAATGGCGTAAAAAAGACAAAGTGCTGGATGCTGTCCTGAAAGAGCTGGAAAGCGGGAAATACAGCGATGGCGACAAGCATGCCTTTGACCAGATGCTGCACAGTATCGGCAAGCAGGGCGGCGACCCGTATCTGGTGATGGCGGACTTCGCGGCCTACGTTGAAGCTCAGAAGCAGGTTGACGTGTTGTATCGTGACCAGGACGCCTGGACCCGGGCGGCGATTCTGAATACCGCGCGTTGCGGCATGTTCAGCTCGGATCGCTCCATCCGCGATTACCAGGCTCGTATCTGGCAGGCGAAACGTTAAGGAATCGCGATGGAAAGCAAACGTCTGGATAATGCCGCGCTGGCGGCGGGGATCAGCCCCAATTACATTAATGCCCACGGTAAACCGCAGTCTATTGGCGCCGAAACCAAACGGCGTTTGCTTGACGCCATGCATCGCACCACCGCTGCCACTCAGGTGGCGGTAACCCCGGTGCCGAATGTCATGGTCTATACCGCTGGCAAGAAAATGCCGCTGGCGGTTGAGGGAAGCGGAGAGTTTAACTGGCTGCTGACCACCGAAGAGGGCGTGCAGCACAAAGGGCATGCCGTCGGCGGTAAATCTTTTAACCTTCCGGCGAAGCTGCCGGAGGGGTATCACACGTTGACCCTGACCCAGGGCGAGCTGCGTTCCCATTGTCGTATCATCGTGGCACCAAAGCGCTGCTATGAACCGCAGACGTTGTTAGCCGGGCAGAAGCTATGGGGTGCATGTGTTCAGCTCTACACCTTGCGATCGGAAAAGAACTGGGGGATTGGCGACTTCGGCGATCTCCGCACCATGCTGGTGGATGTGGCGCAACGCGGCGGCGCGTTTATCGGGCTTAATCCGATTCACGCGCTGTATCCGGCGAATCCGGAGAGCGCCAGCCCGTACAGCCCGTCGTCACGTCGCTGGTTGAACGTTATTTATATTGATGTAAACGCCGTAGATGATTTCCGTCTGAGTAAAGAGGCGCAGGCGTGGTGGCAGAAACCCGCGACTCAGCAAGCTCTGCAACGCGCGCGCGATGCCGAGTGGGTTGATTATTCTGCTGTTACCGCACTGAAGATGACGGCGCTACGTATGGCGTGGAAAAGCTTCTCTGCGCGTGATGATGAGCAGATGGCGGCATTTCGCCAGTTTGTGACTCAGGAAGGGGATAGCCTCTACTGGCAGGCGGCCTTTGATGCGCTGCATGCGCATCAGGTGAAAGAGGACGCATTGCGCTGGGGCTGGCCGGTGTGGCCAGAAGCTTTCCAGTCAGTGGACTCGCCAGAGGTAAAACGCTTCTGCGAAGAACATCGTGATGACGTAGATTTCTACCTGTGGTTACAGTGGCTGGCGTATACCCAGTTTGCTGACTGCTGGAAAACCAGCCAGGGCTTTGCAATGCCGATAGGGCTGTATCGCGACCTGGCCGTTGGCGTGGCCGAAGGCGGGGCGGAAACCTGGTGTGACCGCGAGTTGTATTGCCTGAAAGCTTCAGTTGGCGCACCGCCGGATATTCTCGGTCCGCTTGGGCAAAACTGGGGACTGCCGCCGATGGATCCGCACATCATCGCGGCACGTGCTTACGAACCGTTTATCGAACTGCTGCGCGCCAATATGCAGAACTGCGGCGCGTTGCGTATCGACCATGTCATGTCGATGCTGCGTCTGTGGTGGATCCCTTACGGTGAAACTGCCGATCACGGTGCCTACGTGCATTATCCGGTCGACGATCTGCTGTCAATTTTGGCGCTGGAAAGTAAACGTCACCACTGCATGGTGATTGGTGAAGATCTGGGTACCGTGCCGGTGGAGATCGTCAGCAAGCTGCGTGACAGCGGCGTCTACTCCTACAAAGTGCTTTATTTTGAGAATGACCATGAGAAAAACTTCCGTGCGCCGAAAGCGTACCCGGAACAATCAATGGCAGTCGCGGCGACGCATGACCTTCCTACGCTTAAAGGTTATTGGGATAGCGGCGATCTGACGCTGGGTAAAGTACTGGGCCTGTATCCGGATGAAGTCGTGCTGCGCGGGTTGTATCAGGACCGGGAACTGGCGAAACAGGGGCTGCTGGACGCGCTGCACAAATACGGCTGCCTGCCAAAACGTGCCGGTCACAAGGCTTCCCTGATGTCGATGACGCCGATTCTGAATCGCGGCATGCAACGCTATATCGCTGACAGCAACAGTGCGTTGCTGGGCCTGCAACCGGAAGACTGGCTGGATATGGCTGAGCCGGTCAACATTCCGGGAACCAGCGACCAGTACAAGAACTGGCGGCGAAAACTCACCGCCACGCTGGAGCAGATGTTTGCCGATGAGGGCGTGAATAAGCTGATTAAGGATTTGGATAAGCGGCGAAAAGCGGCCGCGAAGAAGAAGTAAGAAAGCCGGGGAATTCCCCGGCTTTCTTATGGTGATGGCTCGTAGTACGTAGGCCTGATAAGCGTAGCGCCATCAGGCACAGTTTTATCAGACCACCATACCCAGCAGCAGACACCCTACCAGACCGCAGACGGAGATAATGGTTTCCAGCATTGACCATGACTTGATGGTTTCACCGATGGTCAGGTTGAAATACTCCTTGAACAGCCAGAACCCAGGATCGTTCACGTGGGAGAAGATGACGGAACCGGAGCCAACCGCAATAACCATCAGCTCAGGGCTTACGCCGGTCGTTGCAATCAGCGGTGCCACAATCCCACCTGCAGTAATCGCTGCAACGGTTGCGGAACCCAGTGCGATACGCAGTACTGCAGCGATAGACCATGCCATCAGCAGCGGAGAAACGTTAGAGCCGTGCATCATTGAGGCGATGTATTTGTCCACGCCGCTATCAACCAGGACCTGTTTAAAGGCACCGCCACCACCGATGATCAACAGCATCATCGCGATGATTTTGATTGAGGACACCAGCGTGTCGTTAATCTGATCCATCGAACGTCCGCGGTTCAGACCAAAAGTGAACATCGCAATCAGCACCGCAATCAGCGTTGCCATGACCGGGTCACCGAGGAATTCTGCAACCGTCAGGAAAGCATGGCCTTTCGGCAGAATCATCTCCGCCACGGCGCGCATTGCCATCAGGATAACCGGGACCAGAGAGGTCCAGACGCTGACGCCAAAGCCTGGCATCTCTTCTTCAGTGAAGGTTTTTGCGCTGTACAGACCTTCCGGGATTGGCTTATCGATGCCTTTCAGGAAACGTGCGTATACCGGACCGGCGAGAATAACGGTCGGGATTGCCAGAATCGTACCAAACAGCAGAGTTTTACCCATATCTGCGTGGAAAATGGTGGCAATAGCGGTTGGACCCGGGTGCGGTGGCAGGAAGCCGTGAGTAACGGACAGCGCAGCCGCCATCGGCACACCAACGTACAGCAGCGGGATGTTAGCAGCGGCAGCAATGGTGAATACCAGCGGCAGCATCAGCACGAAGCCAACTTCGTAGAACAGGGCAAAACCGACGGTGAAGCCGGTTAATACCACCGCCCACTGGATGTGTTTTTTGCCGAATTTAGCAATCAGCGTGGTTGCGATGCGCTGTGCGCCGCCACAGTCCGCCAGCATTTTGCCCAGCATGGCGCCAAAACCCATAATCAGGGCGAGGCTGCCAAGGGTTCCGCCGACGCCGGCTTTAATCGAACCGATGACTTTATCCAGTGGCATCCCTTGCATCAATCCGACAGCAAGCGCCACCAGGACGAGAGCGATGAAGCCGTTCATTTTGAAACGGATCATCAGGAGGAGTAACAAGATTACACCGATAGCAACGATGACTAATGGCATGATTTACCTGGCCTTTACTTTGTTATGGGTAACGTCAGTGTTTAGATGACAAATTCCGATTGTCCCGACCGGGAACAGAGTATTCTCAGCACCAATGCTGGTTGCCTTCAAAACTAATCAGTTTAACTGGCTATTATGTGTGTGTTAGGTGCTGATACGAATGATACGGGTAACATGCTGCGCTTGAAAATCACCTGGACAGGCAAAATTTAAAATATGAGAGGCTGGTCAAATTATGCGGGGGATTGTTGCAGGATAAATGCGAAAAAATGTTGGGACGTAAGCCGGAGTCAGCGATTACGCTACCACCCGGCATTAATGCCCGATAGCGACGCGGGGGCGTCTTATCGGGCCTACGGATACTCTACAGGTTCAGGCGTTAGTAGTAAGAGTGCTCGCCGCGCTGGTGTTCGGTTAAATCGCGAACGCCTTTCAGTTCAGGGAATTCAGCCAGCAGCTGCTTCTCGATACCTTCTTTCAGCGTTACATCTACCATTGAACAGCCGTTACAGCCGCCGCCAAACTGCAGAATGGCGTAGCCTTCATCGGTGATTTCCATCAGAGAGACACGACCACCGTGGCCAGCCAGCTGTGGGTTGATCTGCGATTGCAGCATGTACTCCACGCGTTCCATCAGCGGCGCATCATCGGCAACTTTACGCATTTTGGCGTTTGGTGCTTTCAGGGTCAGTTGGGAGCCTAACTGGTCGGTAACGAAATCGATTTCTGCATCTTCCAGATACGGTGCGCTCAGTTCATCAACATATGCGGTCAGCAGGTCAAATTTAATGGCGGTGTCGGTTGCTTCCACGGCGTCCGGCGGACAATAAGAAACGCCGCATTCAGCGTTAGGCGTGCCGGGATTAATCACAAATACGCGGATTTGTGTCCCTTCTTCCTGATTTGCCAGCAGTTTGGCAAAGTGCGCTTGTGCAGCATCGGAAATATGGATCATAGTAATGGCCTAATAGTTGACTATTTTACTTGGTTATAATACGCCCATCATCGAGGCTCTACAAGGTTCGACACAGGCACCATACCTGGACAGTCGCCGCGCCGTTGCGTAAAAGCAGCTGCGCGATTTCCGCGACGGTACTTCCGGTAGTGACGACATCATCCACAATAACCATATGGAGTCCCTGCACCGGCAATTCAAGGCGAAAGGCATTTTTCAGGTTTTGTTTACGTAATCGGGCGCTGAGATGGTGCTGTGTGGCGGTTGCCCGAACTCGTGAGATGGTCCGGCTGTCCCAGTCGCAACCCAGCCAGCGTGCCAGCGGGCGGCACAGTAAATCGCTCTGATTAAACCCTCTGCGCCAGTGTCGACGTTGCCAGAGCGGGACGCTGACCAGCCTGTCCGGTAGAGGAAGGCCACTGGTGCGCCGGGTCTGTAGTACCTCCAGCAACAACAAACGTGAAAGAGCTGAGGCTGTTTCGCTGCGTCGTGAAAACTTGAGCTGGTGGATAAGCCCGCTCAACGGCGGAACATAGTCGCTGACGGTAACCAGTCTCTGCCACGGCGGCGGTTTTTGCAGGCAGCGCCCACAGGGAATGACGGTATGAGCGGCAGGGAGTCCACATTGAGGGCACAGGCTGGCGTGTTGACGCGTTGCCCGCGTACAGACTGAGCAGATCCCCCAATGCCCTAACGTCAGGGGCATTCGGCATAGCCAGCACAATCCCGGTACTGTTAGCATAGATGCATCCTTTCAGGCTAAAAGAGAACAATAACTGATGAATGACATCTGGTGGCAGACCCAGGGTTCGGGAAATTGCCATCTTGTGCTGCTGCACGGATGGGGACTGAATGCGCAAGTGTGGCATTGCATAAGCGAGGAACTGAGCTCGCATTTTACGCTGCATCTTGTCGACTTACCGGGATTTGGTCGTAGCCAGGGTTTCGGTGCAATGTCGCTGGAAGAGATGGCTGAGCGGGTATTGAAACAGGCACCGGAGAAAGCTATTTGGCTCGGCTGGAGTCTGGGTGGGCTGGTCGCGAGTCAGGTAGCGTTAACGCATCCTGAGCGTGTTCAGGCGCTGGTGACCGTCGCGTCTTCCCCTTGCTTTAGCGCGCGGGATGAGTGGCCGGGAATCAAGCCAGAGGTGCTGGCAGGTTTCCAGCAGCAGCTGAGCGAAGATTTCCAGCGTACGGTGGAGCGTTTTCTGGCATTGCAAACGATGGGCACAGAAACTGCGCGTCAGGATGCGCGAGCGCTGAAGAAAACGGTACTGGCTTTACCCATGCCGGACGTCGAGGTGCTCAATGGTGGACTTGAGATCCTGAAAACGGTCGATCTGCGAGAACCGCTGTGCGCGGTGGCAATGCCTTTCCTGCGGTTGTATGGCTATCTTGACGGGCTGGTGCCGCGCAAAGTCGTCCCGATGCTGGATGCACTGTGGCCGCAGAGCGAGTCTTTGGTGTTTGCCAAAGCGGCGCATGCGCCGTTTATCTCGCATCCAGCCGAGTTTTGCGCAGCGCTGCTGGCGTTAAAACAGCGGCTATAAATCCGTTGCGTTGCCCGGTGGTGCCATGCTCGCCGGGCCTGAGATTAATGGCTGCGCGTAGCCAGATCCTCAGCGGTCAGGCCAGTAATTCTGAAGATGGTTAGTGGGTCTATACCATCAGCCTGCATAGTTGATGCAATACGTAATGCTTCCTCTCGTTTGCCTTGTTGCAGACCCGTTTGTAACCCCTCCTGTAGCCCTTCTTGCAACCCTTTCCTATGGCCTTCCTGAAGACCATTAAGGTGCCCTTCCTGTCGTAATCTTTCGGCGATAGTCATCAACTTGTCCTTATGTTGGGGTAAACGTTCGGCGACTTCATGAAGAAACTCGCCAAAATGTGTGGTGTTACCGGCCTGCATTAAATAATTAAACAAGGCTTTCAACTGGTTGTCATTAGCGTGTCCTTTAACAAGCAGGATGGCCAGTTTTTCTACCAGCCCCATCAAATCGCGTTTACGAATATGCTTTTGGATGAGCTCCAACAGCGCCACCCGGCGATGCTGCATAATCTCGTCATCGGGCACAACAGTGATATCGATCAGTGGAAACGCGGTGCTATACCTGAGAAAAAAGATGACGAGACTCTACTTCCCAGGTTACCAGTAATCATCCACGAATTAATAACGATGCGTGGCTGGCTGGAGGATAGATCTTTTTTGCTGAAATAATGAAATCTGTGTGGAATCCATTACGCAAAAAAGCCGGATATCAGCGTAAACGCGTTATCCGGCCTGGATGTTTGCATCATTTGTAGGCCGGATAAGCGTAGCGCCATCCGGCAAAGAGCATCTGATTAGCGTAAAGCCCACCACTCGCGCAAGCAGGCTTTACCTTCTGGGCAACTTTTGCAGCTTCCGGAAAGACACCCGTCGGCATCTTCCTGAATCCGCACCGCTTTGCCCATCTTTTCTAACTGATTCAGCATGGCGTCAATCATGGGCTGCGGGGTATGCAGCGTGCGGCTAATTTGTGTAGCCTCCATGCGCCCCCGCAAAGCCAGTAAATCACGAACCTGAATAAGCGATGCCATTGTCGATAACCTTAGTGGCAATCGCCAGTCGTGCTGGAACAGCAGGAACTCGCCGTCCTGTTGGTTGCCAGCAGTGCGAGGTCCACGCGGCTGCGAGCTCGACGCAGCAGGCCCAGCAACACGATGTTAAACAGGATGACCGCTAAAATGCACACCAGGCTGTAGGTCGGGTGCTCTTTGTAGCTGACCGTCTGATAAAACAGCGTCGACAGAGAGTAGGCGATATTCAGGCCCCACAGAATCGAGAAGCTCATCCAGCCACGGCTGGATTCACGTGCGATAGCGCCCATCACTGAAATGCACGGTACATACAGCAGAACAAAGATCAGGTAGCTGTACGCGGCGGCGGCGCTGCCAAATTTCTCGCCCATCACGCCCATTGCACCGGTAGCCATTTCACCGTCGCCCTTGCTGGCTTCGATAGGGTTAGCCAGCACGCTCAGGCTGAAAGTGTCTTTCAGGCTTTGCCAGGTTTCATCTACCGCGCTGAGCAGCTCATCACCGAGGTGGAAATCTGCCGGGTTGAACTCTTCTTCCTGAATGTTTTCTGCGGTATAGAGCGTGTTCAGCGTACCGACAACCACTTCTTTCGCCATCGCGCCGGTGAACAGACCTACGGTTGCCTGCCAGTTATCTTCGTGAACACCAATCGGCTTAAAGACTGGGGTAATGACGCGGCTAACTGAAGCCAGAGCAGAGTCGTTGATGTTGTCGACGATTTTTCCGCTCAGTGAGAAGCTGTTAAACGCGCTGAGGAAAATGCTGACGATGATGATGACTTTACCTGCACGCAGAACGAAGCCTTTCAGACGTTGCCAGGTTTGAATGATCAGACTCTTAATGTGCGGTACGTGATATACCGGCAGCTCCATCACGAACGGCGTTGCTTCGCCACGCATGATGGTGTGTTTGAGCATCAGGCCGGTCAACACCGCCATAACGATACCCAGCACGTACAGCGAGAAGACCGCCAGCGCGCCGTTCTGACCAAAGAACGCGGCGGCAAAGACGGCGAAAATCGCCAGACGTGCGCCACAGGACATAAACGGCGCCATCATGATGGTCATCAGACGCTCACGCGGGGCGTCCAGCGTACGCGCGCCCATCACTGACGGTACGTTACAACCAAAGCCGACGATCAGCGGGACAAATGATTTCCCCGGCAGTCCCAGCGCCTGCATTAGACGGTCCATCACAAATGCGGCGCGCGCCATGTAGCCGGAGTCTTCAAGGAAAGAGAGGAACAGATACATCATGCCGATTTGCGGTACCAGCGGCAGCACGGTGTTAATCCCGCCGCCAAGGCCCTGGGCCAGGAAGATAGTCAGCCAGTCCGGGAAATGCAGCGTATAGCCAATCCACTGAATACCATGGATAAAGAGCGCCACGGAGCCAACATCAAACAACGGCTGCAGCGCGCCGCCAATGTTGATGGCAAGCAGGAACATCAGGTACATCACGAACAGGAAAATCGGCAGACCGAGGAAGCGGTTGAGGATAATTTTATCTACCGCTGTGGTGAAACGGCTCGGCTCTGCCGTCAGGGTATTACTGACGGTATCGCAGATAGCGGCAATGCACTGGTAACGTGCATCGGCAATATGTAGCGCCGGGTCGTCCATTGTCTCACTCAGGCGAGCAACAGCGGCATCAAGGTTTTGTGCTGCATCACCGGCGTAAGCACGGCTGTAGATATCGCCTTCGAGCATCTGCAGGCCTAGCCAGCGGCGCTGTTTGAGCGGCATATCTTTGGCCATTGCGTCGGCGAGGGAATCAGCTTCTTGCAGCAGCGGCTGGGCATAATGGACCAGCTCAACGGTGTCGTTTTCTTTGTAGCGATCGATCGCCAGCTTCAGTGCTTCAATGCCGCGCGCACGAGTGGAAACCAGTGGAACCACCGGACAGCCAAGACGAGCGGAGAGGGCGTCGATATCGATACGGATTTGCTGTTTCTCAGCAATATCCAGCATGTTCAGTGCAACGATACAGGGAATACCCAGCTCAAGCAGTTGCAACGTCAGGTAGAGGTTGCGTTCAAGGTTTGAAGCATCGACCACGTTGATCAACAGATCCGCGTCGCCGCTTAAAATATAGTGGCAGGCAATCTGCTCATCGAGAGAGGTTTGGGATGAGATTGTCGTCAGAGAATAAGTGCCGGGTAAATCGACCAGCGTGACCTGGTGGTCCGTCGTGGCGAAATGGCCTTCTTTACGCTCAACGGTAACGCCAGCCCAGTTGCCTACACGCTGGCGCGCGCCGGTGAGCTGGTTGAATAAAGTTGTCTTGCCGGAATTAGGATTACCAATTAAACCAATGGTTAGTTTTTTCATTTTTATAGACTCACTGTATTAACAGGAAACCGCTTCCACTTCTAATAACGCCAAATCCTTCTTACGCAATACCAGACTTACGCGACGCGTTTCGATATGGATAGGATCGCCGAGCGGGGCGACGCGTACCACGTTGAAGGATGAACCGGGTAGCATGCCAAGTGACAACAGTTTCTGACGATAAGCCGGGCTGATTTCACGGGCAAAACCGGTAATTTTCCACGCACTGTCAGGAGTGAATTGCATAGGGACCTACTTATATCTCGCTAACTGGATGATTACCTCATGGGGCGACAGGGCGGCATGAGACCAGATGATTAGCCAACGTAAGGGAAGAGTAAATAATCAACAAATCAATGATAATGAGAATGGTTTCTATCATCAATAGAATAAATGTGACGGAATGTACAATTGGATAATAATTTGAGCCAATTTTGATATTCCTCAATATTTATTCTGGTTGGAAACGAGTGATTCGCGGAAGTAATTATTGGGGATCTTAATGTTTAATTAAGGTTTCATCTGTTAATGAAGTGATAAATATATTGTGGTGCAAAGCGGGGCATAGATTAAATATGCCGGATGGCGACGCTCATGCGTCTTATCCGGCCTGCAAATTAATTGCGATAACCTGGCCGGACAGGGCGTTTACACCACCATCCGGCACAGGGTTTAAACTTAGCGTTTTTTACCCATCGCCGCCGCCAACGCATCCATCATCGCACTGTTGCCTGTAGGCTGTGCGTCACGGCCACGCGGTTTCGCCGCTTTTGGTGCCGGGCGATTGCCCTGAGCGCGATCGTTATTCCCGCCGCCGCGACGCGCATTGGTTTCACCCGGCTGCTCGTCCAGACGCATGGTCAGCGCGATACGCTTACGTTGCAGGTCCACTTCCAGCACTTTCACCTTCACAATGTCGCCCGCTTTCACCACGGTGTGTGGATCTTCGACGAACTTATTCGACAGCGAAGAGATATGCACCAGACCATCCTGATGAACGCCGATATCAACAAACGCGCCGAAGTTGGTAACGTTGGTGACAGCACCTTCCAGAATCATTCCCGGCAGCAGGTCGTTCATGGTTTCGACGCCATCAGCAAACTGTGCGGTTTTAAATTCAGGACGCGGATCGCGGCCCGGCTTTTCCAGCTCTTTGATGATGTCGGTGACGGTCGGCACCCCGAAGCGTTCGTCGGTAAAATCAGCGGGTTTCAGATTGCGCAATTCGCTGCTGTTACCCATCAGATCACGCAACGATTGCTCGGTGGCGGCCAGAATGCGTTCCACAACCGGATAAGCTTCCGGGTGGACGGTAGAGGCATCCAGCGGGTTATCGCCGTGGTTGATACGCAGGAAGCCCGCGCACTGTTCAAAGGCTTTAGGTCCAAGGCGGCTGACTTTTAACAGTTGCTGACGGTTCTGGAATTGACCGTTCTCATCACGCCAGGCAACGATATTCTGCGCCATCATGCGCGTCAGACCAGCAACACGGGTCAGCAGCGGTACGGAGGCGGTATTCAGATCGACGCCGACGGCGTTCACGCAGTCTTCCACCACCGCATCCAGCTTACGCGCCAACTGAGTCTGGCTTACGTCGTGCTGATACTGGCCCACGCCGATAGATTTCGGATCGATTTTCACCAGCTCAGCCAGCGGATCCTGCAGACGACGGGCGATAGACACCGCGCCACGCAGAGATACGTCGAGGTCCGGGAACTCCAGCGCCGCCAGTTCGGATGCGGAGTAAACTGACGCTCCGGCTTCACTGACGATCACTTTCTGCGCGGTCACTTGCGGGAACTGCTTTTGCACGTCGAGGAAGAAACGCTCGGTTTCGCGCGACGCCGTACCGTTACCAATCGCCACCAGTTCAACGTTGTGTTTTTCACACAGCGCCGCAACGGCAACGGCGGCTTTGGCGGCCTGACCGGTATGCGGATAAATGGTGTCGGTCGCGACCAGCTTACCGGTACCGTCAACAACTGCCACTTTTACACCGGTACGCAGACCTGGATCGAGGCCCATGGTGGCGCGCAGCCCGGCCGGAGCGGCCATCAGCAGGTCATGCAGGTTACGGGCAAAGACGTTGATAGCTTCATCTTCCGCACGTTCACGCACGGTACCCATCAGCTCCGTTTCAAGGTGCATCAGCACTTTGATGCGCCAGGTCCAGCTAACCACGCCTTTACGCCAGCTGTCTGCTGGGGCGTTGTTCAGGCGCAGCCCCAGATGATCGCGGATAATCTGCTCGCCGTGGCTCTCTTTTGGTGGCTCATCGAATTGCGGATCGGCATTCAGTGAAAGCTGTAACACGCCTTCGTTACGACCACGGAACATGGCCAGCGCACGGTGGGATGGTACGGTAGAAATCGGTTCGTGGTGATCGAAGTAGTCGCGGAACTTAGCGCCTTCCTCTTCTTTACCGCTTACCACGGTGGCGACCAGGTGGGCGTTTTTCCACAGATAATCACGTACTTTTGCCAGCAGAGCAGCATCTTCAGCGAAGCGCTCCATTAGAATGTAGCGCGCGCCGTCGAGGGCGGCTTTGGTATCCGCCACGCCGTTTTCGGCGTTGAGATATTTTGCGGCTTCCGTTTCCGGGTCGTGAGACGGTTCGTTCCACAGCAGGTCTGCCAGCGGCTCCAGTCCAGCCTCAATGGCGATCTGCCCACGGGTGCGGCGCTTTGGTTTATACGGCAGATAGAGATCTTCGAGTTCGGTCTTACTTAACGTGCCGTTGATCGCTTTCGCCAGATCGTCAGTCAGTTTGCCTTGCTCGCCGATAGATTTCAGGATTGCCTGACGGCGGTCTTCCAGTTCACGCAGATATCCCAGACGGGTTTCCAGATTACGCAGTTGCGTATCGTCCAGACCGCCGGTGATTTCCTTACGATATCGTGCGATAAACGGCACGGTGTTCCCTTCGTCAAGCAGGCGAACGGCAGCTTCTACCTGTTCAGCACGAGCCTGAATTTCACCTGCGATAATGCGGCAGAAAGAATCATTCATCATGGATAGCTTCGTCTATAGGATAAAAAATCAGGGGATAGTTATACGGATTGACTGGCAAAAATGCCAGCCATCTGCCGGGGCTTCGGATTGTTCCGGTCTCACTTCACGTATTCAATCTCATTCACGTACCAGCTGGCTTCGCCACCTGGGGTGTTTACTACTGCGAGATCGCCGACCTCTTTTTTCAATAGCGCCCGCGCCATTGGTGAGTCGATTGAGATGTAATCCTTACGACCGAAGATCTCATCGTAGCCAACAATACGGAATTTGCGGATGTCGCCATCGTCATTTTCAATCTCAACCCATGCGCCAAAGAAGACTTTGCCTTCCTGCTGCGGGGAGTAATCGACGATTTTTAGATTCTCCATGCACTTGGTCAAATAACGGACGCGGCGGTCGATCTCACGCAGGCGCTTTTTATTATACTGGTAGTCGGCATTTTCGCTGCGGTCACCCAGACTTGCAGCCCAGGTAACTTTTTTGGTGACTTCCGGGCGCTCTTCACGCCAGAGATAATTCAGCTCTTGTTTAAGTTTTTCATACCCTTCACGGGTTATCAGGGGCGTTTTCATCTTATTGTTTTACCTTCGACTCTGTGATGATGCGCACAATTAGTATTACGTGAGCATATCAACAGAATAAATAATGTATTGCGAGAAACATTGTATACTTAAGCTGCTGTTTAATATGCTTTGTAACAATTTAGCCTGGAATTCATACCAGAATTCGCTGGTGACTCACGTTAGCTTTCTTAAGAATATACACTTAATTGTTGCGAACCTTTGGGAGTAATAACAATGCAAGAGAACTATAAGATTCTGGTGGTCGATGACGACATGCGCTTGCGTGCGCTTCTGGAGCGTTATCTGACCGAGCAGGGCTTCCAGGTTCGAAGCGTCGCAAACGCTGAGCAGATGGATCGTCTGCTGACCCGTGAGTCCTTTCACCTGATGGTGCTGGATTTAATGCTGCCTGGAGAAGATGGCCTGTCTATTTGCCGTCGCCTGCGCAGCCAGAGCAACCCGATGCCGATCATTATGGTCACAGCGAAGGGTGAAGAAGTTGACCGTATCGTAGGGCTGGAAATCGGTGCCGACGATTACATCCCGAAACCGTTTAACCCGCGTGAGCTGCTGGCTCGTATTCGCGCAGTCCTGCGTCGTCAGGCGAATGAACTGCCGGGCGCACCTTCTCAGGAAGAAGCGGTTATCGCTTTTGGTAAGTTCAAGCTGAACCTCGGTACGCGTGAAATGTTCCGCGAAGATGAGCCGATGCCGCTCACTAGCGGGGAATTTGCAGTACTGAAAGCGCTGGTAAGCCACCCGCGCGAGCCGCTGTCGCGAGACAAGCTGATGAACCTCGCCCGTGGTCGTGAATATTCTGCGATGGAACGTTCTATCGACGTCCAGATCTCCCGTCTGCGCCGCATGGTGGAAGAAGATCCGGCTCATCCACGCTACATTCAGACCGTATGGGGTCTGGGCTACGTCTTTGTTCCGGACGGTTCTAAAGCATGAGGCGAATGCGCTTCTCGCCACGAAGTTCGTTTGCCCGCACGTTATTGCTCATCGTCACCTTGCTGTTTGCCAGCCTGGTGACGACATACCTGGTAGTGCTGAACTTCGCGATTCTGCCGAGCCTCCAGCAGTTTAATAAGGTCCTGGCGTACGAAGTTCGTATGCTGATGACCGATAAACTGCAGCTGGAGGACGGTACGCAACTGGTGGTGCCGCCCGCATTCCGCCGGGAAATTTATCGTGAGCTGGGTATTTCCCTCTATTCCAACGAGGCCGCTGAAGAAGCCGGACTGCGTTGGGCGCAACACTATGAATTCTTAAGCCATCAGATGGCGCAGCAACTGGGTGGCCCAACGGAAGTCCGCGTTGAGGTAAACAAAAGCTCGCCGGTCGTGTGGTTGAAAACCTGGCTGTCGCCCAATATCTGGGTACGCGTGCCGCTTACGGAAATTCATCAGGGCGACTTCTCACCGCTGTTCCGCTATACGCTGGCGATTATGCTGTTGGCTATCGGTGGGGCGTGGTTGTTTATCCGTATCCAGAACCGGCCATTGGTGGATCTTGAACATGCGGCGCTGCAGGTGGGGAAAGGTATCATTCCGCCGCCGTTGCGTGAGTATGGCGCTTCAGAGGTGCGCTCCGTAACCCGAGCCTTTAACCATATGGCTGCGGGCGTGAAGCAGCTGGCCGATGACCGTACGCTGTTAATGGCGGGCGTGAGCCACGATTTACGTACCCCGCTGACGCGTATTCGTCTGGCGACGGAAATGATGGGCGAAGAGGACGGTTATCTTGCGGAGTCCATCAATAAGGACATCGAAGAGTGTAACGCCATCATCGAGCAGTTCATCGATTACCTGCGTACCGGTCAGGAGATGCCAATGGAGATGGCAGATCTGAACTCGGTGTTGGGTGAAGTGGTTGCGGCAGAAAGCGGCTACGAACGTGAAATCGAAACTGCACTGCTGCCGGGCAGCATTCAGGTGAAGATGCACCCGCTGTCGATCAAGCGTGCGGTTGCCAATATGGTGGTTAACGCCGCCCGCTACGGCAACGGCTGGATTAAGGTCAGTAGCGGAATGGAGCAGCATCGCGCCTGGTTCCAGGTAGAAGATGATGGTCCGGGCATCAAGCCGGAGCAGCGTAAACACCTGTTCCAGCCGTTTGTCCGCGGAGACAGCGCGCGCAGTACCAGCGGTACGGGCCTGGGGCTGGCGATTGTGCAGCGTATTATTGATAACCATAACGGTATGCTGGAGATTGGTACCAGTGAACGCGGTGGGTTGTCGATTCGTGCATGGCTTCCGGTTCCCTTCACTCGCGCGCCGGGCAACACGAAAGACGCATAACAAAGGGAGGCAAAATGCCTCCCTTTTTGTTGCTGTAGGCCGGATAAGGCGAAACCGCCATCCGGCACTTTTCGTTACAGCTTCGGTCCGGCGCTAACCAGCGCTTCACCTGCAGGGGTGTCGGTATATTTCTCGAAGTTCTCGATAAACAGTTTCGCCAGTGCGTTGGCTTTTTCCTGCCACTGCTCCGGAGATGCGTAGGTATTACGCGGATCGAGAATGCGAGTGTCCACACCCGGCAGCTCGGTCGGGATAGCCAGGTCAAACATCGGCAGACGGAACGTTTCCGCGTCATCCAGCGAACCGTTCAGGATGGCGTCGATAATCGCACGGGTATCTTTGATAGAGATACGCTTGCCGGTACCGTTCCAGCCGGTGTTAACCAGATACGCCTGCGCACCTGCCGCCTGCATACGTTTCACCAGTACTTCTGCGTACTGCGTTGGGTGCAGAGACAGGAATGCTGCGCCGAAACAGGCAGAGAAGGTCGGGGTCGGTTCGGTGACGCCGCGTTCGGTACCGGCCAGTTTGGCGGTGAAGCCAGACAGGAAGTGGTACTGCGTTTGGTCTGCCGTCAGGCGAGAAACCGGCGGCAGCACGCCAAATGCGTCGGCGGTCAGGAAGATCACTTTGGTAGCATGGCCCGCTTTTGACACCGGCTTAACGATATTATCGATGTGATAAATCGGGTAGGAAACGCGGGTGTTCTCAGTTTTTGAACCATCATCGAAATCGATGGAACCATCTTCGCGCACGGTGACGTTTTCCAGCAGCGCGTCACGACGGATCGCGTTGTAGATTTCCGGCTCGGCATCTTTAGACAGTTTGATGGTCTTCGCGTAGCAACCGCCTTCGAAGTTAAACACGCCGTCGTCATCCCAGCCGTGTTCGTCATCGCCAATCAGGCGACGTTTCGGGTCGGTGGACAGCGTGGTTTTACCGGTGCCGGACAGGCCAAAGAAGACTGCCACATCGCCTTTTTCCCCAACGTTTGCTGAGCAGTGCATGGAGGCAATGCCTTTCAGCGGCAGCAGGTAGTTCATTACGGAGAACATACCTTTCTTCATTTCGCCGCCGTACCAGGTGCCACCAATCAACTGGATACGCTCAGTCAGGTTGAAAGCCACGAAGTTTTCGGAGTTCAGACCCTGCTCTTTCCACTGCGGGTTGGTGCATTTAGCGCCGTTCATCACGATGAAATCAGGTTTGAAATCAACCAGCTCTTCGTCGCTTGGGCGGATGAACATGTTTTTGACAAAATGCGCCTGCCAGGCAACTTCGGTAATGAAGCGCACGGAAAGACGGGTATCGGCATTAGCGCCGCAGAAAGCATCAATGATAAACAGGCGCTTGCCGGAAAGTTGCTGGGTGACTAATCCTTTCAGATGCTGCCAGGTTTCCGGGGAAAGCGGTTTGTTGTCGTTCTTACCTTTACCTTTGTCGGACCACCACAGCGTGTCGCGCGTGGTGTCGTCACGGACAATGTACTTATCCTTTGGCGAACGTCCGGTAAAGATACCGGTATCAACGGCAACGGCGCCCAGATTCGTTAACACGCCACGTTCATAACCTTCCAGGTTTGGATCAAGTTCTTCCTGGAAAAGCGTGTCGTAGTCTGGATTGTAAACGATATCCTGAACGTCATTGATACCATAAGCCTTGAGATCTTGCGGGGTTAAACTGTTGTTCACACGCATTTCACTGCTCCTTAGCCAATATGTATTACCTGGAATAGTAAGGTTTTTTAGGGATTGTTAACCGCGACAAGGCTCATAGATTTACGCATCCGGGAAAATCACGGGCGACCGAATGCGCTGCGACTCCTGTCACAAAGAGGCAGATATTATGGCAGGAAACCCTTTTTTGTTGTGGAAAATGTTCTTAAAACGTTAATGGAGAGTGTTTTTGGCGGGAATCTTGTGAGTGTAATCGCATTCACATAAGAAATGAATGTGGGTTATACATAAACAATATCGATTCACTTCCCGTCGTCGTGGTCTGAAATCGCGCTATCAATGCTCAAAATTGTGAAGTTGATGCGATAATTAGCTTTTCCCTTCATTCTGGATACTGACATGGATAGTGCTGAAATTTCACGTACGACGCGTTGGGGCATGATATTCATCGGCCTGTTGCAGGGGACATTATGCTATCTGCTGATGACATATCTGGCGCCCCATAATGACGGCTGGCTGTTCTATGGCATGCCTGCGACGATTGCGATCACCTCGGCGCTTTTGCTTACTGTCGTTTCTTTCAGACAACGCGCGCTGTGGTACTGGATGGCGCTGATCTTTGTTGTGGTGCTGGCGATGAGCGTCTGGCTAAAGTGGCAAGTCGAGGACAGTGATAAGTGGCGGCAACATGAAGTTTTTATGTTCTACGGTTGGCGCTTACTGCTGATGGCGATGCTAGCTTTGCCCTGGATTCAGTACTCGCTTCATGTCTCTCGTGAGCAGGCGCGTTACCCGCATTTTTATCGGCAATTGTGGCTTAATGCGTTGACGTTGCTGATTGTCTTTGTCGCCAACGGTTTGTTCTGGCTGGTGCTCCTGCTATGGAGCGAGATGTTTAAACTGGTCGGTATTCCCTTCTTCAGCACGCTCTTCTTTGATACCGACTGGTTTGGCTATGTGGCCTTTGGTCTGATTACCGCACTGGCAGTGGTACTGGCCCGTACACAGTCGCGTCTGGTCACGGCGGTACAAAAATTACTGACGTTTATCGCCACCGGTCTGTTACCTCTGGTCGCGCTGTTGGCGCTGATGTTCATACTGACCTTACCCTTCACCGGGCTGGAGGCTATTTCGCAACGCGTGTCTGCGGCTGGGTTGATGTCAACGCTGACGCTGCTCCTGTTGCTGTTGATAGCTATCGTGCGTGAACCGCAAAAAGAGGCGTTACCCTATCCTGGCGCGTTACGCTACCTGATCAAATGCTCTCTGATTGTCGCGCCCATCTATATGCTGATTGCCGGTTGGTCACTGTGGGTGCGAATACAGCAGTACGGTTGGACGCCTGAGCGCGTTTATGGCGTGCTGGTGGTCGTGGTGCTGCTGGTATGGTCGTTTGGCTATCTGGCCAGCATTTTGCGCCGCGGGCGCAATCCGCTTGAGCTTCAGGGGCCGGTCATTCTTGGCGTTTCGTTGCTGGCGTTGGGGCTGTTGGTTCTGCTGTCATCGCCGGTTATTGATGCCTGGCGCATCAGCGTTAACAGCCATATGGGGTTGTATCACAGCGGGAAAATTAAACCGGATCAAGTCAGCCTGTATATGTTGGATCACAGCGGAAAACCGGGGCGCGCAGCGTTGGAAGCATTACAAAAAGATGTGGCGTTTAATCAAGACAGTAAACGCAGACGCGACTTGAATTCTCTGCTGCAAGGGCGCCGGGATCCGGTTAAAGAGCTAACCGCAACACAGTTAGTATCGAAGGTTGTGATGGCTCCGGGGAGCCAGAAGCCAGACGATGCGTTCTGGGCGTTTGTCAAAACACAGGGGTATCGCATCACCTCTTGTGCTGAGCAGAATGCGTGCGTACTGGTGAGTCAGGACCTAAATGCGGATGGTCATCCTGAGCAGGTGTTATATGCCTTTGGCGATGGGGAGAGTCTGGTCTTCGGCATGCAGAAAAACAAATGGGATTTGTTAGCGGTCGCCACGCTACCTGAAGGATTCACTAAGGATAAATTGCTGCAGGCGGTAGCGAATCAGCAACTGGGCTCAACCCCCAGAATCTGGCGGGATATCACTATTGATGGCAAAAGACTGCCGATGACTTATTACACCGAGTGAGTGTGTTGCCGACATCGTTTTTGCCGGATGGCAGCGTGAACGTCTTATCAGGCCTACGACAGTTTTTCCGTAGGCCTGATAAGCGCCGTGCCATCAGGCAAGACAGTGATTAATGCACCTGGGGATCGGCAGGGGAGGCATTGCTGCGGATCTCAGCAATATCCATGGCGTTAAACAGATAGTGACTACCGCAGTAATCGCAGTGCATATCGATCTCGCCTTCTTCCGCCAGAATGCTGTCCACTTCTTCGTCCGGCAACGTTTTCAGTGCGCCTGCGCAGCGTTCGCGTGAACAGGTGCATTTGAACTCAACGTCCTGCGGATCGTAGAGAGTAACTTCTTCTTCGTGGTACAGGCGCCACAGCACTTCGTTGGCCGGCAGCGTCAGCAGCTCTTCGGCTTTGATGGTTTCAGTCAGGGCTGTCAGGTGATCGAAATCATCTGCCTGCGCGTTTTGCGCCGGCATTACCTGCAGCAGCATTCCGCCAGCAGCGGGTTTGCCATCAACGTCGCCAGTGCGGATGAACAGGCGTGTCGGCAGCTGTTCAGAACGCATGAAGTAATCTTCCAGACACGCTGCCAGCGTGTCACCTTCCAGACCGACCACGCCTTGATAACGCTCGCCTTCTTCCGGGGTAATGGTGATCACCAGGTAACCGTTGCCCACCAGCGTTTTCAGATCGGCATCTTCAGGAATATCACCCTGCATGCGGGCCACGCCGCGCATCTGCTGATTGTTGTTGCCGTTGATGACGGCCAGGCTCAGCGGACCATCACCCTGCAACTGCACAGTGATATCACCGGCAAATTTCAGCGTGGCGGTGAGCAGGCTGGTGGCAACCAGTAGCTCAGCCAGTACGTTTTTGACCGGTTGCGGGTAAGTATGATTTTCGAGGATCTGTTGCAGGGTTTCCGAAACGGTCACCAGTTCGCCGCGCACGGCAAAGTTTTCAAACAGATAACGATGTAATTGGTCATGTTGCGGCATAATCATCTCTCTTGCAGGTGACAGTCACTCGCTGTCGCCGTGTTTAAATCGTAACAGGTCGCGGCGCTCTTTTTTGTCCGGTCGCCTGTCCGGGTGCGGCATGGTTAACGCGTTAAGTTTACGCGCCAGCGCCACTTTTTCGCGTTTTTCCACGCTTTCCGCGGTTTCTTCATACAGCGTAACGGCTTCCGTTGCCGGGCGACGCTGCTCGGTAATGGCCTTGATAATGACCGTTCGCTCGTCATTTCCCTGGCGCAGGGTGAGGGTGGCGTTCAGCTCGACAATCTTGCTTGGCTTACTGCGCTGGCCGTTGTAGTGCACCTTACCGCCTTCAACCATTTCGCGGGCTAGCGCACGCGTTTTGTAAAAGCGTGCAGCCCACAGCCATTTATCCAGCCTGACTTCAGCAGAGGGCTTTTCTTTCATGGCGTCTCCTTCACATCAGTGAGGGGATCAGTCGGCGGTAGTCATTCAGTGACGGATGGCGTGCGTACTGTTTTTCGGCGATGCCGGAGTCGGGATTGGTCACGCCGAGGCAGTAACGAATACCGTACAGAGCAGCGGCGTCGAGAATGGGTTCGCTGTCGTCAATAAACAGCGTCTTCTCTGCACTCATTCCCGTTTCTTCAGCCACAGCGTGCCATAACCGCTGATCCTCTTTGGGATAACCAAATGTGTGGGTGGAAAGTAATAAATCAAGGTGTGAGGCCAGACCGGTATGCTCAAGCTTCACCGCCAGATTATGCGGATGCGCGTTGGTGAGCAAAATGCGGCGCTTGCCGCTGGCTTTTAAGGCATCAAGAAACGGTACGGTATCTTCGCGCAAAACGGCGCGCGGTCCCTGTTCCGTGGTCATGGCGCAAATATCCAGATCCAGGCACTCGCTCCAGTAATCTAGGCAATACCAGTTTAGCGTATGCTGCACGGCATGATACTGCTGACGAATATAGTCCTGAGCTTCCTGAGGAGAGATACCTTGCTTCGCGCCATAGGTTTCCGGCACCAATTTTTGCCAGAAATAGTTATCGAATGCCAGGTCGAGCAGCGTGCCGTCCATATCTAACAACACGGTGTCGACATCCTGCCAGGCAATATTGATATGCATGGAAACTCCCCAGAAGAAAACATGATGCGCGACAGGGTAGCATATCCTGTCGCGCGAGCGTGTTATCGAATCAGGCTTTCCGGGTTGTCAATCAGTGTTGGATTGAGACAACTTTCGTAGTAGCTCTGAATTTCCGCGATGCGGGTGCGGTGACGCTGGTAGCGTCTGAATGCCTGTATGCTGTTGTAGATAGCGCATCCGAGCATGGAGAACATCAGCAGCGTCGTGCCAAGGTAGCGCCATAATCCTGAACGATCCGGAATACGATGCAGGCCAATGTGCTGGGTGCCATTGGCGTCAGTCGAAATATTGGTGACGATCCCCTCCGCGCGAAATGGTGTCTGCATTAGCATCTGCGCCAGGCGCTGGAAGGCGTTCCACTGTTCCTGGGGAGGATAGTCATATAGCGAGGTCGTCGGCCACGGCTGATCGACCAGATCGCTGCCTTCGTCGCTGATAATCAGGAAACCGCCAGGGGCAGGGCTATTCAGCGCCTGGGCTGCTCGCGCAGTCTCGCGTGAAATAAACGGCGCCGTAGAGGTATTCACCAGATTATCCAACGACTCTGCGCTTACCGGACGTAGCAGCACGTTCACGCCATCCAGTTTGCCTGCGTTCGCTCGCTTCACCAGCGCGGCCCAGTCTTTACTGTTACCGAGGTTAACCAGCGCATTTTTTAAGCGTACACATTCATCTTTGGCTGCACACAGATCGGCCGTTTTAAGGACTATCTCACCAAAATCGTCCAGTAACACCATGCCGGACTTTTGGATTGCCGAGCGTAGCGATGCGCTGACGCGAGAGTCATCGTCAGGTTTGGGATGCAGCTGACGGCTCACGGCCTGCGTGAGCGCGGTGGCCTTATTCACCAGGTCAGACTCAGGCAGCGGTAATGCGCGCGCATCATTCCAGATAATTTGCGAGCAATCGAAAGGCATAAACGGCGTGGCAGGCTGCGCATTCCAGCTCCCTTGGGTATGAATGTTACACATACCCGTACCACTCAGGTGCAGCGTGTCACCCACGCGAACGCCCGCGTTTTCGAGCTGTTTAACGCTGGTGGCTTCGATAGTTTGCGCGCCCTTCATCCAGGAGAGCGTGACCTTTATTGGCATATCCAGCGGGATCCAAAACAGCAGCATCAGCAGTACCAGCAACGAGCCGCCTGCGATGACGGCGTTGCGCAGCCAGTGCTGTAACGGGAAGTTTTTCACTTCATCGTGCAGAGATAAAAAACGCCCCTGGCGGGCAACGTGGCGATCGAGATAAATATCGATATCCGTTTGCTGGCCAAGGTCTTGGGCGATGTAAGGTTGCCAGTGAGCTGGGTAGATCAGATCAATAATACCCAGCGAGATATTATTAATTTGTTCCTGGTCGTTTTCGCCAAACAATCCCCAGCGACGCGGCGTACCGCGCAGACAATGAATTTCCCGCAGGGCGCTTTTAGACGGCGGGGCGAACAATCCCCACAGACCCGCAGCTAACAGCAGCACCGCGCCACCGACTGCCCACGGAACAAACGTATTCGGGATAACCAAACAGAAAAAGAACAGCAGGAATGAGGCGGTTATCAGCAATGCTTCGCGCAATCCCGAAGGACGGCTGAGCGCATATTCTTCATGGGTTTCCTGGCGAATATTCAGCAGTTCAATCTGCTCACTTTCTTCACCACGAATTGACGCCTGGGTGGACGCTGTGTGCTGTAACGCATAACCTCGCGCTTCCTGCATATATTCCTGCAGCGTATGGCCGTTCAACGAGATAACCAGCGGTATCGTATTGGTGTGGATTATCTCAACGCTGTTTTCGTCGTTGATATATTGTTCCCAGAAAGGGGGAAGGTGTACCTCAACGGAATCAAGATAGTAGCGCCATTTGTTAGGATCGTCGGTGGTAATGCCGTAACGTGTAATCGAACGAGTAAGCACGATGACGCTATTACTTTGGGCATTCAACGTTAATGAGACCGGCGCAGCACTGGCTCCCGTGGGACCGGGTACTTGCTGAATTTGACTAAGGCTTTCGAGATAGTTTTCGACTGCGCTGCGTTCTTCAGGTGTGAGTTTACGTTTCGAGGCGTCTGAGAAGACGCTGCTCAAGGGTAAATTTTTCTGCCTGGATTTTGATTTGAGTAGCCATCCTGCAAGCAATGAGCAGGCCAGCAAAGCAGCTAAAAAAATCAGAATGGTGCTCATGCTTTCCCCATCTTACTTAGTCTGTCAGGCGTGGTCAGTCGCACCCTGTTCAATATTCGTGATTCTGTGGTTGGCTATCGGCAAGTGTGGAGTCGAACTTGAGCATCTTTAAATACAGCCCAGTAAATGCGAATCATAGCAAAATCACCAAAAATGGAATATCAGCAAATTCCTGGAGTTATTTCAACCTATTGACTTTTAATTTGAAATAGGGATTAACTTTTAGTACGTTACATAAATGTAAATAAACGGCAATTCACATTGCCGAAACCGTGCGGTATATCGCACAATAACCCCAGATTTCACAGCAAAGATCCTCACAATGAGCAAATCATTACAGAAACCCACGATTTTGAAAGTGGAAACCGTCGCCCAATCCCGGCTGTTTAAGGTCGAAAGCGTGGACCTTGAGTTCAGCAATGGCGTACGCCGCGTTTATGAACGTATGCGTCCATCCACGCGTGAAGCGGTAATGATTGTGCCGATTGTTGATGACCATCTGATCCTTATTCGCGAATATGCGGTCGGGACCGAGTCCTACGAACTGGGTTTTTCCAAGGGATTAATCGATCCTGGCGAAAGCGTGTTTGAGGCGGCGAATCGGGAGCTGAAAGAAGAGGTGGGGTTTGGCGCAAAAGATCTGACGTTTTTAAAGAAACTCAGCATGGCGCCATCTTATTTCTCCAGCAAGATGAACATCGTGGTGGCAGAGGACTTATATCCTGAATCGCTGGAGGGGGATGAACCTGAGCCATTACCGCAGGTGCGCTGGCCGCTGGCGCATTTGATGGACCTGCTGGAAGATCCTGATTTTCATGAAGCACGTAATGTCAGTGCGCTGTTCCTCGTACGCGAATGGCTGAAAGGGCAGGGGCGGCTTTAATTACGATTGCCAACTGATACCTTATCCAGCCTACAAAATTCCGGAAGATCAAATAATTGTACCGAAATTGTAGGCCGGATAAGCGAAGCGCCATCCGGCAATCGATCAGAACAGTTCGTGTGTCTCACCATTATCAATAATGGTTGTTCCCACCTCATGCACCGCTTGTTGCGTCGGCTGTGTGCCTTCAATGAAGTACTCTGCGCGGCTATTGCCACCGCTCGCCAGTTGTCCTGTGCTGCGATCGATATTGACCGTCACGATACCCGGCGGTGGCGTCAGCGGCTGTTCAGGCACACCTTCCAGCACGGATTTCATGTAAGCATCCCATGCAGGCTGCGCACTCTTCGCACCGCCTTCGTAGCCGGAGATTTGGTCTTTGATCGCGCCGGAAGCCGTTGTATGACCAAGGTTGCGGCGATGGTCATCAAAGCCGATCCATACCGACGTTACTACCCCTGGTCCGTAACCGGAGAACCACGCATCTTTAGAGCTGTTGGTAGTCCCGGTTTTCCCGCCGATATCATGACGCTGTAAATCGCGACCTGCGCGCCAACCGGTTCCCATCCAGCCTGGTTCACCAAAGATATTGGTGTTCAGCGCGCTTTTAATCAGGAAAGCTAGCGGCGTGTTGATCACGTGCGGAGCGTACTCTTGTGTTCCGCTTTGCGCGACCAGAGCCTGGTTCGCCTGCTCAAGTTGCGGCATAGGCACGGCGGCATTCTGCTGTTCCTGCGAGACGGCGACATCTTCTACGTTACTGTTTTCCAACACATTAGATTTCTGGGTATCGCCATATATCACCGGAATATCGCATTCCGGGCAGGCAATTTTCGGCTTCGCTTCGAAGATAACGCCGCCCATATCGCTTTCAATCTTACTGATGAAATACGGATCGACCAGGAAGCCGCCATTAGACATCACTGCGTAACCGCGTGCCACCTGCAACGGTGTGAACGAAGCAGAACCCAGCGCCAGCGACTCGGTATGCACAATGTTCTGTGCCGGGAAGCCGAAACGTTGCAGATACTCTGCCGCGTAATCCACGCCCATGGCGCGCATGGCGCGTACCATGACTACGTTTTTCGACTGACCCAGCCCCTGACGTAAGCGGATAGGACCGGCGTACTGCGGCGGGGAGTTCTTCGGCTGCCAGTCGGAACCAGCACCGGCATCCCAGCGGGAGATCGGCACGTCGTTGAGCATGCTCGCCAGCGTCAGACCTTTATCCATCGCGGCGGTATACAGGAATGGCTTGATGTTGGAGCCCACCTGGCGTAACGCCTGGGTTGCACGGTTAAACTTGCTCTGGTTGAAGTCAAAACCACCAACCAGCGCCAGCACCGCGCCGTTTTGCGGATTGATGGAGACCAGGGCTGAGTTGACGTCCGGCACTTGCGCCAGCCACCAGGCATCTCCCACCTGGCGTACCCAGATTTGCTGGCCAGTCTGTACTACGTCAGTCACTTTACGCGGCGTTGGGCCTTGTTGAGTATCCGAACGGTAAGGACGCGCCCAGCGCATACCATCCATCCGTAATGACACTGATGTACCATCCGCCAGCGCGGCAATGGCTTCCTGTGGATTGGCGCTGGTAACAACCGCCGGTAGCAGGGGGCCATAAGTCGGCAGCGCTTTCAGCGTATCGGTAATTTTCTTGCTGTCCCAACTGCTTTCGCCCACTTTCCACAGCACGTTCGACGGGCCGCGGTATCCGTGGCGCATGTCGTAATCCATCACGTTGTTACGTACTGCCTGCTGAGCTGCCTGCTGTACTTTGCGCGTAATGGTGGTGGTGATGCGATACCCGTCTTCATAGGCTTTCTCGCCATAACGGTTATACATCTCCTGGCGCACCATTTCAGACAAATACGGTGCAGAGAAAGCGATTTCCGGCGCGTGGTAGTTAGCGTCAATGGCCTCGCCGCGCGCCTGATCGTACTGGGCCTGCGTGATGTAGTTTTCGCTCAACATACGCGACAGTACAACGTTACGTCGCGCGGTTGCACGGTCCATCGAATAGAGCGGGTTGAAGGTTGACGGCGCTTTTGGCAGACCGGCAATCACCGCAATTTCACTTAAGCTGAGTTGATCCACTGTCTTACCGAAATAGACCTGCGCGGCAGCACCCACGCCATAGGCGCGATACCCCAGATAGATCTTGTTCAGATACAGTTCGAGGATCTCATCTTTACTCAGCAGTTGTTCAATGCGGATCGCCAGGAACACTTCTTTGATCTTACGCATCAGCGTACGTTCCGGGCTCAGGAAGAAGTTTCTCGCCAACTGTTGGGTAATGGTACTCGCCCCTTGCGAAGCGTGACCAGAGAACAATGCGACGCTGGCCGCACGGAAGATCCCCACCGGGTCTACCCCATGGTGCTCATAAAAGCGGCTGTCTTCTGTGGCGATAAAGGCTTTAACCATTACCGGCGGCATCTGATCCAGTGTGACCGGGATTCGACGTTTCTCGCCATATTGCGCGATTAGCTCGCCGTCAGCGCTGTAAACCTGCATCGGGATCTGTAAACGCACATCTTTGAGCGTCGCGACGTCAGGTAATTGCGGCTCGATATAGCGATAAAGGCCATAAATCGAGCCTGCTCCCAGCAGGATGCAACATACTGCAAGGATTAATAAATACTTTACGAACTTCACTGGAGATTTCCCATTTAGTGGCATTTGGGCAGTTTATAAACAAACGCGCGGTAGTATAAAGGCAAGCCAGACGCATTGATATACCCGTTAAAGCGACGGGTGATAAGGAGATCATCAGCAATGGCTTTCAATATCTGGAAAATTGGTCTGCATATTCAGCAACATGAAGCGCTGGCTGTCGCTATCGTTCGCGAAGCATCAGGTTGGTATCTGCAACGCTGGTGGCGTATACCGCTGACGCCTCAGGTTATCGTCGATGGCCACATTCGCGAGCCTGAACAGCTGGTCGCCGCGCTACTGCCGTGGAGCCGGGAGCTCCCTCGCCGACACCATATTCATCTCTCTTTTCCCGCCAACAGGACGTTACAAAAAAAGTTTCCTCGTCCGACAATGACGTTACGCGAGCCAGAGCAAACCGCATGGTTGTCCGGTTCGATGGCGCGTGAACTCGATATGGCGCCGGATGCGCTGCATTTTGATTATAGCGAAGACACGTTGAGCCCGGCGTTTAACGTCACTGCTGCGCAAAGCAAAGAGATTTCAGCGCTTCTGACGCTTATCCAAACCCTGAAGGTGCAGGTTACGGCGATTACACCGGATGCCAGCGCGTTACAGCGATTTATTCCCTTCTTGCCAGAGCATCAGCAGTGTCTGGTATGGCGTGATGACGCCCAGTGGTTATGGGCGACCCGTTCGGCATGGGGACGTAAATCAACGGGCGATATTGGCAGTATCGATGAGCTTGCCACGACATTATCTCTGCCCACGACAGCCATTGCGCAATGCTCCCCTGGCGGCTTCGACCCTTTGAGCGCCGTGTCTGTACGCCAGCCGCCCATTCCAACGCAAAGCCATCACTTCGCCATTGCGCTGGGACTCGCTATGGGAGGTGCGTACTGATGATAGCGACCATTAATCTTCTGCCCTGGCGTCAGACTCGGCGTTACGCTTGCCTGCGCTTCTGGGGGATCTTATTTAGCGCTTCGCTACTGCTTAGTAGCGGCGTGTTGTTGCGCTATTACAGCGTGTTGAGTGTAGAAAATCGGGCTGAATTGTTGCTGGCAGATGCCGAAAAGACGCGTGCCGAGGCCTTAATGGCGCTAAAGCCGCGTATGCAGCAGCGCCAGCAACGATGGCAACAGGTGCAGGCACGGAACAAACAGCGTGAGCAGACCCGAAGCTGGCAGTCGGTATTGCAAGAGCTGGCGGAATTCCTGCCTGAGCAGGCGTGGTTAACAAAAATGGCCTGGCAGCAGGACACGCTGGAACTGACGGGAAACACGCTGAACTTTGCCGCGCTGCAGGCGCTGGAGGCGCAATTACGCCAGCAGCCATTGTTTCAGTTGAGCAGCCCCGGTGAAACGCAGCAGGATGCGCAGGGACGCTGGCAATTCCACTATCGACTGACACGGAGCGGTACGCATGATAACGATCTGTGATGTCTGGTTAGCGCAGTCGCCGCGCTTTCGACTCATCTGCTGGTGCGGCTGGATGTTAGGGCTACTCATACTGGTGACGTTATGTCTTTATCCCGTCGCGCGGGAGCGGACGATGCAACGCGAGACGCTGGTCCAACAACGGGCAGCTATTCAGATGCAATGGCGAGATGTCTATCTGCTGGCGGCATCACCAGCAGAGCCGGAAGAGAAACTGACCCTGTTCTCCCCGCTGCTGTTTCAGACTTCACTTACTCGTCTTATCCACTGGCAACCCTCCGCGCAAGGCGGAGAGATGGCGCTGATATCGGCCTGGGATGCTATCCCGCAGACGTTTGTCCAGTTGGCGGATCAGGGGATGAACGTCAGCCGATTTTCGCTTAGCGCAGAAGACACGGAGTTGCTGCTAACGCTACAGCTGGAGCGTCTGAATGACGGTTGAACGCTGGCTGTTGGCATGTATGAGCGTACTGATGCTCACCGGTATGCGTAATCCCTTCCTGCCGCCGGAGGACCGCTGCCAAATTGCTGAGATGTCGACATGGCGCTTTCAGGGCATGGTGAGCCAGGGCACGCGACCCATCGGCATCGTTCAGGATAGCCAGAAAAAATGGCGGCGGGTTAAGCCAAATGACGTCCTGAAAAACGGTTGGACGATTACGCAGATAACGGCCCAGAACATAACCCTCGATACAGAAAAAAACTGCGAACCGCCGCGATGGCAGTGGCAACGACAAGGAGCGGTAAATGAAGCGATGGATAGCGTGGATAGTAATAGCGCTGGCGGTCGGGATAACGAGCGCGCTGGCGACGAAACCGCAAAACGTGACGCTGGTGCTCGATGATGTGCCGGTTACGCAGGTATTGCAGGCGCTGGCTGAACAGGAACAGAAAAACCTGGTGGTTTCGCCAGATGTCAGCGGTGTGCTGTCGTTGCATTTGACGGATGTCCCCTGGAAGCAGGCATTGCAGACGGTGGTAAAAAGTGCCGGGCTGGTATTACGCCAGGAGGGCAATATCCTGCATGTGCATTCTGTTCAATGGCAGAGTGAAAATGCGGCCCGCCAGGACAATGAACAGGCGCGGATTCAGGCCAGTATGCCGCTGGAGCAGCGCAGCATTATTTTGCACTATGCCGATGCTGCCGAGCTGGCAAAAGCAGGAGAAAAGCTGCTCAGTGCCAAGGGAAGCATGACGGTGGATAAACGGACCAACCGCTTACTGCTGCGTGATAATAGCGTTGCGCTTAACACCCTGGAAAAGTGGGTATCGCAAATGGATTTGCCGGTTGCCCAGGTCGAACTGGCGGCGCATATCGTCACCATAAATGAAAAAAGTTTGCGCGAGCTGGGGGTGAAGTGGTCGCTGGCTGACGCACAACAATCGGGGGCGGTTGGGAATGTTACAACGCTTGCCAGCGATCTCTCTGTAGCCACCGCCACATCCCGCGTGGGATTTAACATTGGCCGCATTAACGGTCGTTTACTGGAACTGGAGTTGTCTGCGCTGGAGCAAAAACAGCAGTTGGATATCATCGCCAGTCCACGATTACTGGCATCTCACCTGCAACCTGCCAGTATTAAGCAGGGCAGTGAGATCCCTTATCAGGTCTCCAGCGGTGAAAGCGGTGCGACATCCGTCGAGTTCAAGGAAGCGGTACTGGGGATGGAGGTAACACCAACGGTATTGCAGAAAGGGAGAATCAGGCTGAAACTGCATATCAGCCAGAATGTTCCCGGACAGGTTCTACAGCAGGCAGATGGCGAAGTGCTGGCTATCGACAAGCAGGAGATTGAAACGCAGGTCGAGGTAAAAAACGGCGAGACAATTGCGCTTGGCGGGATTTTTTCACATAAGAATAAATCCGCAGCCGACAGCGTGCCGCTATTAGGCGACATTCCCTGGCTTGGCTCTCTTTTTCGCCATGATGGTAAAGAAGATGAACGGCGCGAATTAGTGGTCTTTATTACGCCCAGACTGGTTTCAACGGAATAACTTATGCATGAAAAGCCATTGTTTTTGCACTGAACACGTTTCAGGGATTTGACGTGAGGGTGTATTTAGCATACAAGGAGTACCGATTTGAGCGTCGGTACTTTTCTTTACTTATGCGGCAGTGAATACGCTTTGCCTTTCCGGTGGTGTGCCATAGGCTTATTGGGTGTCATTTGACTGCGCGATACGTCGCCAGGTCTGATGTTTGCAGGGTAGCATGCCTGCCACGACCAGAAATGCGTTAGGTTTGGTGATTTATTCAGTTGCCAAACCCGCTTGAGTATTGAGATAATTTTCAGTCTGACTCTCGCAATATCTTATGAGGTTTCAGTTCATGTCCTGCTGCGCTGGGTGTCTGCGAAGCGGGTTTACCATTAACGAATAGTCTTAGTAGTACCGAAAAAATGGCAGAGAAACGCAATATCTTTCTGGTTGGGCCTATGGGTGCCGGAAAAAGCACTATTGGGCGCCAGTTAGCTCAACAACTCAATATGGAATTTTACGATTCTGATCAAGAGATTGAGAAACGAACCGGAGCTGATGTGGGCTGGGTCTTCGATGTAGAAGGTGAAGACGGCTTCCGTGATCGCGAAGAAAAAGTCATCAACGAGTTGACGGAAAAACAGGGTATTGTGCTGGCAACTGGCGGTGGCTCTGTAAAATCACGTGAAACACGTAACCGTCTTTCCGCGCGTGGCGTCGTGGTCTATCTTGAAACGACAATTGAAAAACAACTTGCACGTACTCAACGTGACAAGAAACGCCCGCTGCTGCAGGTAGAATCACCGCCTCGTGAAGTTCTGGAAGCGTTGGCTGACGAACGCAATCCTTTGTACGAAGAGATTGCTGACGTGACCATTCGCACCGACGATCAGAGCGCAAAAGTCGTAGCAAACCAGATTATTCATATGTTGGAAAGCAACTAATTCTGGCTGAATACACACTCGTCTGCGGGTACAAGTAACTAAGGTGGATGTCGCGTAATGGAGAGGATCACAGTCACTCTCGGGGAACGTAGTTACCCTATCACCATCGCGGCTGGTTTGTTCAATGAGCCAGCTTCATTCTTACCGCTGAAATCGGGCGATCAGGTTATGTTGGTGACCAACGAAACCCTGGCTCCCCTTTATCTCGATAAGGTTCGCGGCGTACTTGAACAGGCGGGTGTTAACGTTGATAGCGTTATCCTTCCCGATGGCGAGCAGTATAAAAGCCTGACGGTTCTGGATACGGTTTTCACCGCGTTACTGCAAAAACCGCACGGTCGTGATACCACGTTAGTTGCCCTTGGCGGCGGCGTGATTGGCGATCTGACCGGTTTTGCGGCAGCCAGCTATCAACGTGGTGTTCGTTTTATTCAAGTCCCGACAACCCTGTTGTCGCAGGTCGACTCCTCCGTTGGCGGCAAAACCGCCGTAAACCATCCCCTCGGTAAAAACATGATTGGCGCGTTTTACCAACCGGCCTCCGTGGTGGTGGATCTCGATTGCCTGAAAACGCTTCCTGCGCGTGAGCTGGCATCGGGGCTGGCGGAAGTGATCAAATACGGCATCATTCTTGACGGTGAATTTTTCAGCTGGCTGGAAGACAATCTGGATGCGTTACTGCGTCTGGATGGTCCGGCAATGGCGTACTGTATCCGTCGTTGTTGTGAGCTGAAAGCAGAAGTTGTCGCAGCAGACGAGCGTGAAATGGGCTTACGTGCTTTACTGAATCTGGGACACACGTTTGGCCATGCGATCGAAGCTGAAATGGGTTATGGCAATTGGTTACATGGTGAAGCAGTCGCAGCAGGTATGGTAATGGCTGCCCGTACGTCAGAACGTTTGGGTCAGTTCACCTCCGCTGATACGCAGCGCATCATTACGCTGTTACAGCGAGCAGGCTTACCGGTGAATGGGCCGCGTGAAATGTCCACCGAGGCTTATCTGCCGCACATGCTGCGAGATAAAAAAGTGTTAGCGGGAGAGATTCGTTTGGTGCTTCCGCGAGCGATAGGGAAGAGTGAAGTGCGCGGCGGAGTGTCGCACGAGGTGGTTCTTAACGCTATTGCTGATTGCCAGCAGGCGTAACAACAAGAAAGGTCAGGCTTACGTTGCGAAACGTAGGTCTTTTAGCTTCAGGTTATGTGCAAAGTCGTAAGCATTAACCTTTGAGTGGGGTGTTAAATGGATGAATTCAAACCAGAAGACGAGCTGAAACCCGATCCCAGCGATCGTCGTACTGGTCGTTCTCGTCAATCGTCTGAACGCGATAATGAGCCGCAAATCAATTTTGATGATGTTGATCTGGATGCTGACGATCGCCGTCCTGCACGTGCACGCAAAGAGCGTGAAGAAGAGCAGGACATTGAAGAAGAGTATGAATCTGATGACGATGCCGTGGATGAAGAGCGTGTAGAACGTCGTCCGCGCAAGCGTAAGAAAGCCGCCAGCAAACCTGCCTCCCGCCAATACATGATGATGGGTGTGGGTGTTCTGGTACTGCTGCTGCTGATTATCGGCATTGGTTCTGCGCTGAAAGCCCCCTCATCTTCTTCCAATGAGCAGGCAGCATCTGGTGAGAAGAGCATCGATCTTTCTGGCAGCAATGCAACGGATCAGGCGAGCGCAACGACACCTGCAACGGGCGCTGAGCAGACCGCTGGCAATACCCAGCAGGATGTTTCCCTGCCACCGATTTCCTCTACCCCGACTCAAGGTCAGGCACCTGCGGCAACTGAAGGGCAGCAGCGTGTTGAAGTGCAGGGCGATTTGAACAACGCTCTGACGCAACCACAGGGTCAGGAACAGGTTAACAACGTTGTGGTTAACTCTACGCTGCCGACCGAACCTGCGACCGTTGCGCCGATGCGTAATGGTAATGCTGCGCGCCAGACTGCGAAAACGGAAACGACTGAGCGTCCTGCTGCTACGCGCCAGGAACGTAAACAGGCCGTAATTGAGCCGAAGAGCAAACCGCAAACTACGGTGAAAGCGACGCCGACAGAGCCGAAACCTGCTGCCCAGGCAAAACCAACCGTAACTGCTACCGCGCCGACCACCACAACTAAAGCACCTGTGGTAACCGCTACGCCGAAAGCGACCGCTGAGCCGAAAGCAACCACAACTGCGCCAGCACAGACTGCAACGCCTGCGCCAACGGCGACAGCAACAACGCCTGTTGCTGGCGGAGCGAAAAGTGCAGGTAATGTTGGAGCGTTAAAATCTGCGCCGTCCAGCCATTACACGCTGCAGCTCAGCAGTTCTTCTAACTACGACAACCTGAACGGTTGGGCGAAGAAAGAAAACCTGAAGAACTACGTGGTGTACCAGACGACGCGTAACGGTCAACCGTGGTATGTTCTGGTGACAGGTGTGTATGCGTCTAAAGAAGATGCGAAACGTGCAGTGTCTACGTTACCCGCTGATATTCAGGCGAAAAACCCGTGGGCAAAACCGCTGCATCAGGTTCAGGCCGATTTGAAGTAAGATAGGATATGTTCTGCAATGGTTTGATGTTTCGCCCAATTGCGGGACAAAGACTAAAGCGCAGGATGCTGTCGGAGCTTTCTCCACAGCCGGAGAAGGTGTAATTAGTTAGTCAGCATGAAAAAAAATCGCGCTTTTTTGAAATGGGCAGGGGGGAAATACCCCCTGCTTGATGATATCAAACGGCATTTACCTCAGGGTGAGTGCCTGATTGAACCTTTCGTGGGTGCCGGGTCGGTGTTTCTCAACACCGACTTTTCTCGTTATATTCTTGCCGATATCAACAGCGACCTTATCAGTCTCTATAACATCGTGAAGACGCGTACCGATGAGTATGTGCAGGCTTCGCGTGAGCTGTTTATGCCTGAAACCAACCAGGCTGAGGTGTACTATCGGTTCAGAGAAGAATTTAATGCCAGCGAGGATCCGTTCCGCAGAGCAGTACTGTTCTTGTATCTGAACCGCTTTGGTTACAACGGATTGTGCCGTTATAACCTGCGCGGCGAGTTTAACGTCCCGTTTGGGCGTTATAAAAAACCTTACTTCCCAGAAGCCGAGTTGTACCATTTTGCTGAGAAAGCGCAGAATGCGGAGTTCCATTGCCTCTCCTATGAAGAGTGCATGAACCGTGCGGATAGCAACTCTGTGGTCTATTGTGACCCGCCTTATGCACCGCTTTCGGCGACGGCAAATTTCACTGCGTATCACACCAACAGCTTTAGCCCGAAAGAGCAGGCGCATTTGGCCGAGATGGCAGAAAAGCTGGTCAGTAAGCAGATCCCGGTGTTAATTTCGAACCACGATACGCCCGATACCCGTGAATGGTACCGAGCGGCGAAACATTTTCAGGTCAAAGTGCGGCGCAGCATAAGCAGCAATGGCGGCACGCGTAAAAAGGTGAACGAACTGCTGGCACTGTATAAACCAGGAGTCGTAACGCCTGCGAAGAAATAAATCTCAAGGAGAAGCGGATGAAACAGTATTTGATCGCCCCCTCAATTCTGTCGGCTGATTTTGCCCGCCTGGGTGAGGACACCGCGAGAGCGCTGACTGCCGGTGCCGATGTCGTGCACTTCGACGTCATGGACAATCACTATGTACCGAACCTGACCATCGGACCGATGGTACTGAAATCGCTGCGTAAATATGGCATCACCGCCCCGATTGATGTTCACCTGATGGTGAAACCGGTCGATCGTATTGTCCCGGACTTCGCCGCCGCTGGCGCCAGCATCATTACTTTTCATCCGGAAGCCTCCGAGCATGTCGATCGCACTTTACAGCTGATCAAAGAGCATGGCTGTAAAGCGGGTCTGGTGTTCAACCCGGCAACACCGCTGAGCTATCTGGACTACGTCATGGATAAGCTCGATGTGATCCTGCTGATGTCCGTTAACCCAGGCTTTGGCGGACAGTCCTTCATCCCACAAACGCTGGATAAGCTGCGCGAAGTGCGTCGTCGTATTGATGAATCTGGCTACGATATCCGCCTCGAAGTGGACGGTGGCGTCAAAGTGAATAACATTGGTGAAATTGCCGCGGCAGGCGCAGATATGTTTGTCGCAGGCTCCGCCATTTTCGACCAACCAGACTACAAAAAAGTCATTGATGAAATGCGCAATGAACTGGCGAAGGTAAGTCATGGATAAGTTTCAGGATATTCGGGGCGCTGCATTTGACCTCGACGGCACGCTGGTCGACAGCGCGCCGGGATTAGCCGCAGCGGTGGACATGGCGCTATATGCGCTGGAACTGCCGGTTGCCGGAGAAGAACGCGTTATCACCTGGATTGGTAATGGTGCAGATGTACTGATGGAACGCGCGCTAACGTGGTCCCGTCAGGAGCGCGCAACATTACGTAAAACGATGGGTAAACCGCCCGTTGATGATGATATTCCCGCCGAGGAGCAGGTACGTATTTTGCGTAAGCTGTTCGACAGATACTACGGCGATGTCGCAGAAGAGGGGACATTCCTGTTCCCTGATGTTGCCGACACGCTGGGCGCGCTGCATGCGAAAGGATTGCCGCTGGGTCTGGTGACCAACAAACCGACCCCGTTTGTCGCGCCATTGCTCGAAGCATTAGATATTGCCAAGTACTTTAGCGTGGTCATCGGTGGTGACGACGTGCAGAATAAAAAACCGCATCCGGATCCGCTGCTGCTGGTGGCAAGTAAGCTTGGCATCAAGCCTGAGCAAATGCTCTTCGTAGGGGATTCACGCAATGATATTCAGGCGGCAAAAGCTGCTGGCTGTCCGTCCGTTGGCCTGACCTATGGCTACAACTACGGCGAGTCAATCGCGCTGAGCCAGCCCGATGTTATTTACGACCGTATTAATGAACTACTGCCCGCTCTCGGGCTTCCGCATAGCGAAAATCAGGAATCAAAAAATGACTAAGCCCATCGTTTTTAGTGGCGCACAGCCCTCAGGTGAATTGACCATTGGCAACTATATGGGTGCGCTGCGTCAGTGGGTGAGCATGCAGGATGATTATCATTGCATCTACTGCATCGTTGACCAACATGCCATCACCGTTCGTCAGGATGCTCAGCAGCTGCGTAAAGCAACGCTCGATACGCTGGCGCTGTATCTGGCATGCGGTATCGATCCTGAAAAAAGCACCATTTTCGTGCAGTCTCACGTACCGGAGCATGCACAGTTAGGTTGGGCGCTGAACTGCTACACCTACTTCGGCGAACTGAGCCGTATGACCCAGTTCAAAGACAAATCCGCGCGCTATGCGGAGAACATCAACGCCGGTCTGTTTGATTATCCGGTACTGATGGCGGCAGACATCCTGTTGTATCAGACCAACCAGGTACCGGTTGGCGAAGATCAGAAACAGCATCTGGAACTGAGCCGCGATATCGCCCAGCGCTTCAACGCTCTGTATGGCGACATCTTCAAAGTGCCTGAGCCGTTCATTCCTAAATCCGGCGCGCGCGTGATGTCGCTGCTGGAGCCGACGAAGAAAATGTCCAAGTCGGATGACAACCGCAACAACGTGATCGGCCTGCTGGAAGATCCGAAATCTGTGGTTAAGAAAATCAAACGTGCGATGACCGACTCTGAAGAACCGCCTGTTGTACGCTACGACGTGCAGAACAAAGCGGGTGTTTCCAACCTGCTGGATATCCTCTCTGCGGTCACCGGTAAGAGCATTCCGGAGCTGGAACAGCACTTCGAAGGCAAAATGTATGGTCATCTGAAAGGTGAAGTCGCAGAGGCCGTTTCCGGTATGCTGACCGAGCTTCAGGAGCGCTATCACCGTTTCCGTAACGATGAAGCTTTCCTGCAGAAAGTGATGAAAGAAGGTGCGGAAAAAGCCAGCGCCCGCGCATCTGTTACGCTGAAAGCCGTTTACGAAGCGATTGGTTTTGTCGCCAAGCCGTAATGCTCCCTGCAATACTGAAGAAACCGGGTTACGCCCGGTTTTTTTTCGCCTTTCGGGGACGTTTCGCGAAGCGAGTCCGTCGTTGGGCGATTATGCGATTCAAATCAATCCAAACCGAAGTGGAGAAGAAACGGTGCTGCGTATTTTGCGCGAGAGCGTGAGTGCGATAACATGTGAATGAGCACCTAATCTATAAATGCAAAAACCGGGAAGTTCCCGGCTTTTTTGTATCTGCGCAATCGCTTCTATTACTGATTCGCAGCCGGGCCACAGCCACCAATAATTTTTGAAATTGAAATTGCTGGATGCAGGAAATAATCGTAGCTGCAGTTATTTTTTGTGTTTTCGATATGACCAGTGCACGCGGTCAGCGTAGCCAGAACACCAGCAACTAAGGTGATTTTTGCAAATTTCAGCATGTTAAAATCCTTGTAAGATATCTATTTTTAAATGGATGAAATCCATTTTTCGGCGGTTAAGATATCAACTAACATAAACTTTAAGTAGTCCAGAAAAGGACATATCTTTTTTTATATAAAACATAAGATTGGTGAATTTGATTTATATAAAGATAGTCTGGTATTAATAAGTAATACCAGACTGCTGGATTTAATTAATTAGCGAAATGTTTTTCTGAAATTCAACATAAAGCCTTTATCATTGATGTTGTCCTCTTTCCACTGGTAAGCGTCCAGATTCAGGCTGGCGTCTTTGGCGCTGTATTTCACACCGACCGTCGCCAGACCGTTGATGCCTCCGCCTTTTTGGTCGTCGTCTACACTAAAGGACTGGCCTGCGGCACCTTGCAGTGACGCGGTACGCTGGCTTTTGCTGTAGCTCAGGTTCGGACCACCTTCCAGTGTGGCGCTGGCGCTCCAGCCATTTTCAGCGGTATAGTCGAACTTCATTCCGACAATGGAATCCACAGCGGTTTCGCTGCCAGCGTTCATCGACAGGTTGAAATCACCCGCACTACGCTCTTTATAGCTGCCTTCCAGCGTATGGCGGAATTTCACCCCGGCGTACGGCGTGACTTTCAACGTATCGTTGAGCATGGTGAAGGTTTTCGCCCCTTCGCTGCGGAACTCAAGATACTGCTGACGTGCGTTGGAATCCGCCACCTTGTTGGTGTCGCCATAAGAGACAGAACGGCTGCTGTCGAGGTTGTGCACGTCATAACGCAGGCTGTTCTTCCACGCCAGACCTTCATTAAACGCCATGCTGTGCTTCAGACCAAAGAACTGGCTGTAGCCACCGGTCAGGCCGTTGTCGCCCGCGGTCTTCGAACCGTCACCATCCAGACGGGCGATACCGTATTCCAGCGTCAGATTCTGGTTCTCACTCAAATCCAGTTTCTGGCGCAATGCCAGCATGTCGTACTGGGTGTCGTTACCCAGCTCGGCGCGTGGATCTCCTTTTGCCACCACGTTGAACGCCAGACCATCTTTAATCTGTGGCGCGGCGTCAGCCAGCATACTGAAGCGGTTGCTGAGCACCCGGGCTTCACGGAATACGGTATGCGCTTGGCTGCCGCTCACCTGCTTCAGAGCGCTGTTCAGTTCAGCGGTGCTGCCAACGTTAAGACTGGTATACAGCTCGTTGTTGGTGTAGCCCGCATCCAGGGCGCTTGCCACATCGGATACGCTGCTGTCGGTTGCGACATCCGCGTAGGCGTTTTTGGTCATGGTGACGTCCACGTTGCCGTCGGCGTCTTGGCTGCCCTGGGCGTTCCACACCACCGAAGTGGAGGTGATGGCGGCAGCATCGGTCAGGTTGTTGCCTTCCACGACGTTATCGAAGGTGACGGTGGTATCGGCGGTGCCTGCGGTGAAACCGGTGTTGATGCCCACGCCGTCCATGCTGGCGTTGCTGACTTTCAGTTGGCCCGCGCTGCCGTCAGCGCTGGTGCCGACCACGTAGCCGTTCAGGTTGTTGGTGGCGGAAGAGGAGGAGGAGCTGCCGCTGGAGACGGTGGGATCCGGCACGTCCGGCAGGATGTAGTCGGCATAATGCACTTCGGTCGAATTGCCATTATTACCGTTAGTCCCTTCCACGTTAACGTTGTCGCCCTGTTTGATCAGTCCGGAACCCGTCACGTCATCGGCAATCACCACCGTGCCGTTATTGACCACATGACCCGCCCCCGCAACGCTGAAGGCGTAAGAATTACTGGCATAGATATTAATGGTGCCGTTGTTCTCAATGACAGCGTCAGCCGTGGCGTTAGCGTCCAGCGCCATTGCCGTCATGCCGGTGTCGGTAGTGCCTTTTGTCCCGAGGTTGATGGTGCCGTTGTTCACCAGTTGCGCGTTGTGGCTGCCGTACATACCGTAAGCGTTGTTGCCGCTGATATTCATGGTGCCATCGTTTTCGGCAACGTAGTTACTGTGGGTAAAGCTGATGGCTTTGCCGTTATCCACATCGTAGTTAATCACCCCAGCCTGTTGATTCCAGAAAAAGGCATCACTGCTGCCGGCATTCGCTGCGCTTGCCATCACGGATTTAGCCGTGGCATCGACGACTCCGGCGTTTATAAAGGCCGCAGTGCCGCTCTGAACGTTCAGCCCGGCGCTTCCCTTAGCGTCACTGATTTTGATATGCCCGGTGTTATAGAGCCGACTGTTGTCACGGAAATTAACATCATTTTCCGCGTTATCAATAATTAGCTCACCGCTATTGTTGAACACGGAGTTACCGTTAATATCCAATGTGCTTTGATATGCACCTTCCCCTACGTAACCGAGATACCAGGTACCGCTATTATTCACTACCGCGTTATTATTCAGCTTAGCACTACGCTGTACTATACCGTCGGGCAGATTATTCAGGGTGCCGCCATTCATTGTAATCGCTTTGTTTACCGTACCGTCATTATTGAATATACCGCTGTTAACAGTGACGGCATTAACCGTACCTTCATTGTTCAGCGTACCGTCGGTTATTTGAATGGCGCTGTTGATTATGCCGGATGCAGTATTTGTGAGCGCACTGTCCCTCTCTTTAAGGTAAAGTGCGTTATTATTCACCGTTCCACTATTGGTGACATCACCCATGATGAGCGCATTTTTGTAGAGATCTACCGCTTCACCGACGTTGGCGATGGCCTCATCATCATAGACCAGAGAGATATAGTCATCCGTTGGGTTATATGACTCGCTATTCTGGCAGTCATCGCCAATGCAGACTGTACCGTAGTTCACGACGGTACTGCTGGCGTCAGCATAGAAAGGTTGCCCATAGTCTGCGTCAATATTAATCACCCCGGTGCTGTCATTGACTACCGTACCGCCGAAAAACGCCGCCATGCCGACCAGTTGATTCGTTTCGCCAGTAACACCGTCGTCTGCTGTGAGGTTGATGGTGCCCTGGTTAATAGCCGTGCCGCCACTCATCGCCGTCATCCCATATCCGGCGTTATTAACGGTAATGGTTCCGGTGTTGATCGCTGTCGCATTGCCGCTGCCAATATTGTCAGAACCTGCAACCATTCCAGCACTGGTGATTTCATGGCTATCTGTGTGCCAGTAGTTTTCACCAATCACATCCCCATTATCATCCAACTGCTGTTGGTACCCATTAACGTAGATATTCCCAGCGTTTTGTGCCGTGCCCTGACTGGCGCCCATCGCGTAAACTCCCGCGCCTGCGACAGAAATAGTTGCACCAGCATCATTGATAACACTGCCTTGTTCGGAAGCCAGTAAGCCATATTGTGTATTTTTATACCATGCCTGTGGGTACTCATATGCGCTGGTACTAAAATAGGGTGTTGCACCTGCGGTGAGCGTAATATTGCCGCCAGCACTGTTTTCCGCTATTGAGCCTTCTCCACTCGCTGATATTGCAATACCACGCGAATAATCATCTCCTGAGGTGCTAACCGAAATATCACCGCTGTTTTTGGCGGTTGCGCCACCTACGACGCCTATTAGTGTTACGGCATTTTTGCTATTTATAGACCCTTTATTTTCAATAGAAGAACCGTTACCTTCAGCACGTAATAATGATACGCCGGTACGCACAGGGGCATTAATAATATTAACGCTTATTGTCAGATTAGAATCTTCAGTGAGCGTCAATGAACCACCATTTTGTACGTGTGCTAGTTCGACATTTCCGCCCTGAATATCGGTAATGTTGACCTGTGAATTTCCGCTTAATGAGACATCACTGTTGCCATCAATATCAATACCTACAACAAAAGAATTTCTATCATGCAATACGTTTTGATAATTAACATTCAGACCACCACTGATATCGATGGTATTATTATCGCCATGGATGCTTAGTCCGGTTGTATCCATGTATTGATTGTTGTTAGTATATTGCTCGATCATTGATATATTCAATGCGCCATCTAACGAGATGTTATTGTCATCACCATTGATGGTTACCCCAGTGAGCGTTTCATCACTTGCCAGTATACTCTCTGATGTATGCGTGCTGAGTATGTTGACGTCACCGGTAATATCTGTTGTCACATTATCGCCACTTACCACCACGCCTGTTGCACCATGGAAAATACCATCACTGCCTTCATTTGAAATAACGTTAATCTTGCCATCAAGATTAATGGTTGAATTATTTCCACTAATTTCTGCGCCGGTTCCATTCAGGCTGACATCAATGTCCCCTTTATTACTAAAGGTGGCTTGCTCTCCAGTAATGGTAAAACCAATAGAATCTTGATCGCGTACTGTTGTATTGCCAATGTTACTGACTTTATTACCCGTACCGTTGACGATAATGCCTATTGCTCCATTGGTTACAAGCAGGTCTCCCGCTTGCGTTATGCTAGCGTTATCGCCATTGATTGCAGTACCGATAGAACCTATGCCGTCAACGGTAATATTACCTGTATTGGCGATACGAGCATTGTTGCCATCAATATGAGTACCCGTTCCTCCTCGGGTAATAGTCTGATCCCCTTCGCTGATGATCAGCGCGCCATTACCCTCAATATTTAGTCCAGTTGAGTTTTCACCATCAACTTTTGAGTGACCAGTGTTATCCACGACGACATCATCGCCGCTGATTTTTGCCCCTGTACCGCCCTCGCTAACGTTTAACTCACCAGCGTTAGTGAAGCGTGCTTTATCGCCCATGATGGTCAGCCCGGTAGATCCGGCGCCGCTGATGGTTGCCGTCCCGGTACTATCAAGCGTGGTGTTGTCGCCATCAATAACCACACCAGTACTGCCGTTGCTGACATCAATATTGCCGGAGATATGGGTCGTTGAACCATCGCCGGAAATTAATGCGCCGGTTGCGCCGTTGATGGTGGAGTGGCCTGAAATGGTGTTGGTGGTGTCTTCGCCGGTAATGACCATGCCGGTTGCGCCGTCGCTGACGGTGGAATCCCCGTTTAGCGTATTGTTCGTTCGGTCGCCGGATATAACAACGCCGGTTTTGCCTTCGCCACTAATATCTATCCCACGTTCGGCAGTATGCGATTCGTCATCGCCGGAGATGACTGTTGTTTGCGCATCGGCAATAATCAAATAGCCGCGGCTATCGTACTTCCAGTAAAGCCCGTTTTCCTGCGTCCCTTCAATGATAGCTTCATTGTCATCGGTGACATTCCATCCAGAGACCTGCAATATTATTCCATCTGCGGTAGTCAACTGCCATTGATCTCCCTGTTTGGCATAACTGAAAGTAGCGCCGCCGAGATGTTTGCCGCTATCAAGTTTAAGGTCGTTAAAGGAGAGGGTTTCTTTACCTTTATCCAGCGTTACGCCATTGCTGAAAGTGAGTACCGTCGTATCAGGCGGAGTCACATCGCCGCCGTCATCGGGTGGGGTGGGGGTAACGTCGCCACCATCGTCAGGCGGAGTCACATCGCCACCGTCATCGGGTGGGGTGGGGGTAACGTCGCCACCATCGTCAGGCGGAGTCACATCGCCGCCGTCATCGGGAGGCGTGGGGGTAACGTCGCCGCCATCGTCAGGCGGAGTTACATCGCCATCGCCACCGGGTGGGGTGGGGATAACGTCACCGCCATCGTCAGGCGGAATGACAGGGGGATTATTATGTTGAGAATGCCCACTACCATTGTTATCGATACCAATTGCTACACCTGCGGCGAGTGCTGCGACACCGCCAGCCACCCATCCCCAGTGGTTGTCTTGTTCTTCGTAGTCTGCAAGGCAGCGTGTTGAAAGTTTGTCGCGTTCTTTTTTAGATAATACAGATATATTAGTGGGGCAATCGCTATCATCGTCGTTGTCGGCGGCTATCGCCGGAACGTAGTAAGTTTGGAGTGCAATTGCAATACCTACTGCAATGAGTTTTTCCCTTTGCATAATTTTTATCCTTAATTATATATCTGACGCAAGGTATAGATTTTTATCAAGAGGTAAATATTATATTGTTTGTCTTCGGGTAACGCTATTTCACAAATAATCATGGTAACTATGATTTATTAAATTCGTGAATTTTATTTATTCTTGTTAGGGATGTGAGTGGGATGTTTTGTGCGGTTTTTATGAATTCATGCGGAAATGTATTTATGTGATGAATGAATTCATTTTTTCTTCATCTGGATTTGAGAATAAATAATGAATGAAAAAAAGATAAATAAATGCCCTGAATGTCAGGGCATGATTTAAATTAATAATTAGAGAACCAGTTTAATTTATCCCGTAACCCTACCACACGACCAACAATAATTAGCGCTGGGCTTTCAACCTGTTGTGCCAACTCTCCTAGCTGAGTTAGCTCTCCATTGACGACACGCTGTTTCACGGAGGTACCGTTTTCTACCAGGGCGACGGGCATATCGGGCTGCATGCCAAATTCGATCAATTTTTCCTGGATCGTGGCCGCCTGGTTTAGCCCCATGTAGAACACCAGCGTTTGTTTCTCTGCTGCCAGGTTTTCCCAGTCCAACTCACCGCCGGTTTTCAGGTGTCCGGTAACCAGACGTACGCTCTGGGCGTAATCACGATGGGTCAGTGGAATGCCGGAATAGGCAGAACAACCGGAGGCTGCGGTAATACCTGGCACTACAGAGAATGGAATACCAGCATGGCACAGCGTTTCCAGCTCTTCGCCACCGCGGCCAAAGATGAACGGGTCGCCACCTTTCAGTCGTACCACGCGCTTGCCCTGTTGTGCTTCACGCAGCAGAATCTGGTTGATCTCTTCCTGTGGTACGCAGTGATAGCCCGCACGTTTACCGACGAATACCCGGTCTGCGTCGCGGCGTACAAGGTTCATGATATCGTCGGAAACCAGACGGTCATAGACCACGACATCCGCTTGCTGGATCTGCTGTAGCCCTTTCAGCGTCAGCAGGCCAGCATCGCCAGGACCGGCGCCAACCAGCACCACTTCGCCACGGTGATCCAGCGGTTCGCTGAGCATTTGCTCGGTGGTTTCCTCGACGGCTTTCAGGTCATTGTTCGCCAACGACTGCGCCAGGCGGTCATTCACGAACAATTTTTCCCAGAAGCGGCGACGTTCACCCATGCTGGCAAACTGTTTCTTCACACGGGAGCGCAACTTGCCGGCATACTGCGCGACCTGGCCCAGATGCTGAGGCAGTACAGTTTCAAGCCTTTCACGCAGCAGACGGGCAAGCACCGGCGATGTTCCGCCGGAGGAGACCGCCACCATCAGCGGCGAGCGGTCGATAATGGAGGGCATGATAAAACTGGCTGCTTTTGGCGCATCGACCACGTTGCAGAAGATACGACGTGATTCTGCTGCGGTGCTGACGCTTTGGTTGACGGCATCGTCATCGGTGGCGGCAATAGCCAACCAGCAGGTGTCGAGCAGGGACTCATCGAACGGTCCCTCCACCAGCGTCAGCATATTTTCATCTGCCCATACTTTGAACTGCGGAATAAACGCCAGCGCATTAACCGTTAAACGGGCGCCAGCTTCCAGCAGTAACCGCGCTTTGCGTTCTGCGACATCACCACCGCCGACGATCAAGCAGTCGCGGTCACGTAGTTGACAAAATATAGGCAAATGATCCACGACATTACCCCTTAATTATTGGCAGCAGCCTCTGGCTGATTGATTTTTGCCGGAGCCGGACGCTCCGATTTTGGCGTAGCATACCAATAACCTAATCCCATGAATACGACACCGGACAAAGTATTACCGAGTGTCACCCACAGCAGGTTATGACCAATTCCTGACAGGGTATAGGCTTCGCTGTGATGGCCGAACCAGGAGAGGGCAAACAGCGTCATGTTGGCAACGGAGTGCTCGTAGCCGGAAGCAATAAACGCCAGCAGACACCACCAGATAGCGAGGAATTTTGCCGCGCCTTCGGTACGGATTGCCATCCAGATTGCCAGACAAACCAACCAGTTACACAGTGCCCCTTTAAAGAACAGCACCATCGCAGGCGCGGTGGTTTTCGCCAGAGCAACAGAATGGACGATGCTGGTATCGACCGGCAGCAGGCTACCGCCGCCCCAGCTGTAAAGCAGAGCGACAAACACGGAACCGACCAGGTTACCCAGCCAGGTTTTTGGCAGGATTGCCCACATCTGGCCGTGACTTATGGTGCCCGCTTTGACGCCGAGCGTCAGGAACATGGTATGTCCGGTGAACAGTTCAGAACCGGCAATAATGACCAGTGTTAAGGCAATACCAAAGGTTGCACCCATCACCAGAGGACGAACGGACGGGTCGAGCAGATTACCGAGGGTGAAAATAAGAATGATGCCGAGACCAACATAGGCTCCCGCCATTGCCGAACTAATCCAGAATCCGAGCGGGTTATTAGCCGACAGGCGTGCGATGCGCGCAGCATTAGCCGCACACTTATTAATAGTGTCTGTGAACATGTGTTGATTATCCTTTTCTCACTTCATCCTTTGCCCTGCCTCTTTGTTGGCTGCCCTCGCTCACCCCAGTCACATAGTGAACTATGCTCCTGGGGATTTGCTCAGTTGCCGCCGCGATGCAGTACAAATGATTTTGTGATAACAATGAAAATGAAAAAAAATACAAAAAAGGGGAGGCGTTGCGCCTCCCAAAAATTTATTAACCGCGCAGTTGCACCGTGCCGTCTTTCACTCGCGCTTCGTAATGTTTCACGGAGAACTGTTCGTCTTCCATGCACAAACCGTCGCTTAAGCGAAAACGCTGCTTTTTCAGCGGGCTGGCAACCCACAATTCGCCCTGATGTTCAGCAATCAGCCCACGAGAAAGCACGCTGGACTCAAAGAACGGGTCGATGTTGCTGATCGCAAACACCTGGTCGCTGTGATACGGGCGGAAAATCGCAACCTGCTCGTTACCTAACAGGGCGCAGACGCCTGTTGCAGGCAGAATGTCATCGATTTTGCAGATGTTTTTCCACTGGCTCATGCGTTTTCCTCCACCAGAGTCACCGGGATACGCTCATAAGGCGTGGCCGGACGATGTTGTTCACGTTCAGGCACAACCTGAACATTCGGATCGCGTTTTTCGCTGTTGATAAAGTGTTTGAAGCGAACCTGCGCGGATGGGGTGTTAACGGTTTCTGTCCACTCACACACCACTGCTTCACGCAGACGAGCCATCTCTTCTTCCAGGTGCTGGTTCAGGCCCAGCTTGTCGTCGATGATGACGGACTTCAGATACTCGATACCGCCTTCCAGATTGTCTAACCACGGTGCGGTACGGGTCAGTTTGTCAGCGGTACGGATGTAGAACATCATGAAACGGTCAAGGTATTTGAGCAGCGTTTCGCGATCGATATCCGCGGCCAGCAGGTCCGCATGACGAGGTTTCATCCCGCCGTTACCGCAAACGTACAGGTTCCAGCCTTTCTCAGTGGCGATGATACCCACGTCTTTGCCCTGAGCTTCCGCACATTCACGGGTACAGCCGGAGACGCCGAATTTCATTTTGTGCGGGGTACGGATGCCTTTGTAGCGATTTTCCAGCTCCACGCCGAAGCCAACGCTATCGCCGACGCCGTAACGGCACCAGGTGCTGCCTACGCAGGTTTTCGCCATACGCAGCGCTTTGGCATACGCGTGACCGGTTTCAAAACCGGCTTCAATCAGCTGACGCCAGATTTCCGGCAGGTCATCTTTCTGCGCGCCGAACAGACCGATACGCTGAGAACCGGTAATTTTGGTGTACAGGTTAAACTCACGCGCGATACGGCCCACAGCCACCAGGCCTTCAGGGGTAATTTCGCCACCCGCAGAGCGCGGGATCACGGAGTAAGTACCGTCTTTCTGGATGTTCGCCAGGAAGTTGTCGTTGGTGTCCTGCAACGGTGTGTGCTGTGGTTTGAGGATGTACTCATTCCAGCAGGAAGCCAGCAGGGAACCGACGGTCGGTTTACACACTTCGCAGCCGTAGCCTTTCCCGTGTTTTGCCAGCAGCTCTTCGAAGGTTTTGATGCCTTCTACGCGGATGAGATGGAACAGTTCCTGACGTGAGTACGGGAAGTGTTCGCACAGATTGTTGTTAACTTCGATACCCTGTTTCGCCAGTTCGGCGTTCAGGACCTGCGTTACCAGTGGGATACACCCACCGCAACCGGTACCCGCTTTGGTTTCCGCTTTCAGCGCCGCAACGGTATGACAGCCTTTGTTGATAGCGGCAATCAGCATGCCTTTGGTGACATCGAAGCAGGAGCAAATCTGCGCGCTATCCGGCAGTTTATCGACACCGATAGACGGCTTACCGCTGCCCGCGTGTGCTGGCAGAATCAGTGAATCCGGGTTTTCCGGCAGCTCGATAGCGTTCAGCACCAGTTGCAGCAGATTGCCGTAATCGCTGGTATCGCCCACCAGAACCGCGCCGAGCAGGGTTTTGTTATCTTCGCTAACGATGAGGCGTTTGTAGACTTCTTTGCTTTCGTCGAGATAGACATAGCTACGTGCGCCCGGCGTGCGCGCATGCGCGTCGCCAATACCGCCGACGTCAACGCCGAGCAGCTTCAGCTTGGCGCTCAGGTCCGCGCCTTCAAAGGCATTTTCGGTCTCGAGAATATGGTCAACGGCAACCTGCGCCATTTTGTAGCCCGGAGCGACCAGACCATACACGCGGTTGTTCCAGCTGGCGCATTCGCCGATAGCATAGATGTCCGGGTCAGAGGTCTGGCAGGTGTCGTTAATGACGATACCGCCGCGAGGGGCGACGTCCAGGCCGCACTGGGTGGCCAGTTTGTCGCGTGGACGAATACCGGTAGAGAAGACGATGAAATCAACTTCCAGTTCGCTGCCGTCGGCAAAACGCATGGTTTTGCGCGCTTCGGTGCCTTCCTGAACGATCTCTTTGGTGTTTTTGCTGGTGTGCACACGCACGCCCATGCTTTCAATTTTGCGACGTAACTGCTCGCCACCCATATGATCCAGCTGTTCAGCCATCAGCATTGGGGCGAATTCAATCACGTGGGTTTCAACGCCGAGGCTTTTCAGCGCACCGGCGGCTTCCAGGCCCAGCAGACCACCGCCGACCACGGCACCGCGTTTGCTGCGGCGTGCGCAAGACTCAATGGCGTTGAGGTCTTCGATGGTGCGGTAAACGAAGCAGTCCTGGGTTTCCGAACCTTTAATCGGTGGGATCCACGGGTAAGAGCCCGTCGCCATGATCAGCTTATCGTAGTAAACCGTACGACCTGCGCTGGAGTGGATCACCTTCTCCTGGCGGTTAATGGTAATTGCGCGCTCGCCCACTAACACCTTAACGCCGTGCTTCTCGTAGAATCCTTCACGCACCAGAGAAAGCTCTTCAGCGGTGTGGTGGGAGAAGTAGGAAGACAGGTGTACGCGGTCGTACGCTTTGCGGGGTTCTTCACAGAAGACGGTAATATCAAAATTGGCAGCGTCGGATTTATCAAGAAGATCCTCAATAAAGCGATGGCCGACCATACCATTACCGATAATAGCGAGTCTGACTTTGCTCATTTTTGCCTCGATTTCTTTTCTATTACTGCCTACCTTAACGATTCAGCAACCGCGCTTATTGATGCAAATCAAATTCGCCCTTATATACTCCTTAAGAGGTATATAACTGATTTGTCAGCATTTTTATAAGTGACGGAATTATTTGGGTTTTCGTGTTTGTATAAATAGCGTACAAATTAAGGGGTTTTTGTAAGAATTGGCCTACATGACCAGTGAAAGAAGAGAGGAGGGGAAAATATGCCGGATGATGTGGATACCATCCGGCAGTGAGATTAATGCGCTACTGGGGCGTTATGCTGGCGATGACGCGTGACGAATCCAAGAATAAAGCACATCACGAATACAACCGCATACAAGCCGTTAGCCGTTTGCAATGCCGCCTGCGGGCCGCTGTGTGCCACGATAGGGCCGGTGACGACGAAAGTGAGCATAGTGCCGATGGTGCCGCAGGTCAGAACGAAGTTAACCAGTTTGGGTGAGGCGACCTTCGTCTGCTGGGAGCCAAGGGTAATGATGGTGGTATAAATCGCGCTGGAGAAGAAGCCCAGCGTCATAATAAACCACGGCATATGCTCTGGCGTACCGGTGATAAACAGATACATCAGGACGGTAGCCAGACCCGCCAGTACGGTCAGGATGCGCTGCAAATCGAAGAAACGCAGAATAAAGCTAAATGCCCACATGCCAATCATGTAAGACATCCAGAAGTCGCTGACCAGTTTACCCGCATCGTTCAGGCTCATGCCCAGACTTTTGGCGTACTCCGGGACCCAGGAGATAAAACCCAACTGACCGAGGATGTAGCACAGTGCAGCGATCGCCAGAAACAGCACGCCAATCCCCCATTTTTCTTTTACTACCGGCGCGTCTGACTGCTGAGCGTGTTTACCCAGTGCCGGGAATTCACAACCGAAGGTCAGCAGGAAAATGGCGACGTATACGAGGCCGATGCAGGCATAGACCCAATACCATTCGATGCTGCGCGCTAACAGGAACGCGGCAACCATCGGGAAAATCATGCCGGCCATGCTGAAGAAAGAGTCAGTAAACAGCAGGCGGGAACCGCGCTGGCGACCTTCATACATTTGAGTTACCAGGAACGTACCAATCGACATGGTAATACCGCTCACCAGACCCAATACAAACATGGCGGCGGAGAACAAGGCCAGGCTATGGCTGAACATCAGTCCGGCAACGGCCAGTACCATCAGGATAAAGCCGAAGCGCAACTGGGTTTTCAGTGGCACGATTTCCATTAACCATGCATTCAGAAAGATAGAGATCAGAATGCCGGCATTCAGGAAGGTGAAGGTGTTACTCATGCTGGAAACGGGCAAATGGAAGTAATCTGCGATGTTTCCCATCACCATCCCGGTGACAATTACCAACGCACCTGTCAGGGCGTAGGAGAGAAAGCTAATCCATGTGAGCTTGATGCGATTGCTGTTAGTCATGACTGGCCTGTATAGAAGTGTAAGGCGCATTGACTGCGCCGTGAGCGGGCAGATTTTAGGCGTTTTAGTGACGCATTTAAATATTTATTGGTAATAACTTGGTGCGTTACATTTTTCTATGTGATCTTGATCACATTGATACTTGCAGCCATGAGGTTACATTTGTTTCAGGTACGTAAAATTAAGTAAAGGGATGGCCTTGTCCTTGAAGGCTCTTTAGAATCAATTCACTTGCTTCATTTCTGCTCTTGTTAAGGAATTCTCATGCTCAAATCGACTCTGGCGGCTGTTGCAGCTGTTCTCGCTCTTTCTGCTCTCTCTCCCGCAGCACTGGCAGCAAAAGGTGACCCGCATGTTCTGCTGACAACCTCTGCCGGTAACATTGAGCTGGAGCTGAACAGTCAGAAAGCCCCGGTTTCAGTGCAAAACTTTGTCGATTATGTCAACAGTGGTTTCTATAACAACACCACGTTCCACCGTGTGATCCCAGGCTTCATGGTGCAGGGCGGCGGTTTTACCGAGCAGATGCAGCAGAAGAAACCTAATCCGCCAATCAAGAATGAAGCCGATAACGGACTGCGTAACACTCGCGGCACGATTGCTATGGCGCGTACAGCGGATAAAGACAGCGCGACCAGCCAGTTCTTTATCAACATTGCAGATAACGCTTTTCTCGATCACGGCCAGCGCGACTTTGGCTACGCTGTTTTTGGTAAAGTTGTGAAAGGTATGGATGTCGCGGATAAGATCTCTCAGGTACAGACCCATGATGTCGGTCCATACCAGAATGTCCCGTCAAAACCGATTGTTATCCTTTCTGCTAAAGTCCTGCCGTAATCGTATCTTGCGCGGGTAGTTCTTGCCCGCGTTCACCCCTCTCTCTGCGTAACCCGAAATTGCTGCTTATACTTGTGGCAAGTGTCGGCTCATTCAGGGAGGTCACGTGAAAAAACTCACCGATAAACAAAAGTCCAGGCTTTGGGAACAACGGCGAAACGCCAATTTCCAGGCCAGCCGACGGCTGGAAGGCGTAGATATTCCGCGGGTTACTCTGAGTGCTGAAGACGCTCTGGCGCGTCTTGAAGAGCTGAGGAGGCACTATGAGCGATAAATTCGGTGATGGTCGCGACCCGTATTTATATCCGGGCCTGAATGTCATGCGTAACCGTCTGGGGATTCATCAGGCGCAGCGTTTAGCGCAGGCGGCTTATGAACTGACAGCGCTGCGTGCGGCGACTATCGAATTGGGGCCGCTTAAACGGGGCTTACCGCACCTGTGCGCCATTCATCGCCAGCTGTATCGGGATATTTTTGACTGGGCGGGACTCCTGCGCGAAGTCGATATTTACCAGGGCGATACTCGCTTTTGCCATTTCGCCTATATCGAGAAAGAGGGCAATGCGCTGATGCAGGACCTGGAAGATGAGTCCTGGCTGGTGGGATTGCCGGAAGATAAGTTTGTCGATCGTCTTGCGCACTATTATTGCGAAATCAATGTGCTGCATCCGTTTCGCATTGGCAGTGGCCTGGCGCAGCGTATTTTCTTCGAACAGTTAGCGATTCATGCCGGGTATATGCTGAGCTGGGATGGCATTCCGGTTGAAGAGTGGAATCAGGCTAATCAGAGCGGGGCGATGGGTGACCTGTCTGCATTGCGGGCGATATTTCGTAAAGTGGTAAGCGAAGCCCCGGAAACTGAGTAGAATAGCGCGGTTCTTATGTACCGGAGCCGCCATGATCCTGCTTATTGATAACTATGATTCTTTTACCTGGAACCTGTACCAATACTTCTGCGAACTGGGCGCTGATGTCCTTGTCCGGCGCAACGACGATCTGACGCTGGCGCAAATCGACGCGCTGAACCCGCAAAAAATCGTGATTTCCCCTGGGCCATGCACGCCGGATGACGCCGGTATCTCACTGGACGTTATTCGTCATTTCGCCGGTAAGCTTCCCTTGTTGGGTGTTTGTCTTGGTCACCAGGCGATGGCGCAGGCCTTTGGCGCGAACGTAGTTCGGGCGGCTAAAGTGATGCACGGTAAAACCTCGCCGATTACCCATACCGGGCAGGGTGTTTTTCAGGGACTCGCTAACCCATTAACGGTGACGCGCTACCACTCTCTGGTGGTTGCCCCTGAGACGCTTCCCGAGTGCTTTGAGGTGACAGCATGGAGTGAAACGCAGGAGATAATGGGCATTCGTCACCGCGAGTGGGATATGGAAGGGGTACAGTTTCACCCGGAGAGTATTCTCAGCGAACAGGGGCATCAGCTACTGGCTAATTTCCTCAATCGCTGATTTGTAGTTGCTATTCAGTGATTTTTTATTCATATTTTGTGATTATAATTTCACTGGCGTTTCTGCTTAACAGGGTGGTAATGACATGGCAACTGAACAAACTGCAATTACGCGTGCGACATTCGATGAAGTGATTCTGCCGATTTATGCACCGGCTGAGTTTATCCCGGTAAAAGGAAAAGGGAGTCGAGTGTGGGATCAACAGGGCAAAGAGTATGTTGATTTCGCGGGCGGCATTGCAGTGACCGCGTTAGGGCATTGCCATCCGGCATTGGTTGAGGCGTTAAAAACTCAGGGCGAAACCCTGTGGCATACCAGCAACGTTTTTACCAACGAACCGGCGTTGCGCTTAGGCCGTAAAATTATTGATGCGACCTTTGCCGAGCGCGTGCTGTTCATGAACTCCGGTACTGAAGCCAACGAAACCGCCTTTAAGCTGGCGCGCCACTATGCCTGCGTGCGTCATAGCCCGTTCAAAACCAAAATCATTGCCTTCCATAATGCGTTTCACGGCCGTTCGCTGTTTACCGTATCCGTTGGCGGGCAGCCGAAATACTCCGACGGCTTTGGGCCAAAACCGGCGGATATCATCCATGTCCCGTTTAACGATCTGCATGCGGTCAAAGCGGTGATGGACGATCACACCTGCGCGGTGGTGGTTGAGCCTATTCAGGGAGAGGGCGGCGTCACTGCGGCAACGCCGGAATTCCTGCAAGGTTTGCGTGAACTTTGTGACCAGCACCAGGCGCTGTTGGTATTTGATGAAGTGCAGAGCGGGATGGGGCGTACCGGCGATTTGTTTGCCTATATGCACTACGGCGTGACGCCGGATATCCTCACCAGCGCGAAGGCGCTCGGTGGCGGCTTCCCGGTGAGCGCGGTGTTGACCACTCAAGAGATTGCCTCCGCGTTCCACGTGGGTTCGCACGGCTCCACTTACGGCGGTAACCCTCTGGCCTGCGCGGTAGCGGGGGCAGCGTTTGATATCATCAACACGCCGGAAGTGCTGGGAGGCATTCAGGCCAAACGTCAGACGTTTGTCCAGCATTTGCACAAGATTGATCAACAGTTCGACATTTTCAGCGATATTCGCGGGATGGGGCTGCTGATTGGCGCTGAGTTGAAGCCGCAGTTTAAAGGCCGGGCGCGCGATTTCCTTTATGCCGCCGCGCACGAAGGCGTGATGGTACTGAACGCCGGGCCAGACGTAATGCGTTTCGCGCCGTCGCTGGTGGTGGAGCAGGCGGATATCGATGAAGGGATGCAGCGCTTCGCGCAGGCGGTAGCGAAAGTGGTGGGCTGATTGCCGGATGGCGTACAGGGTAAGCTGTGATTCGTAGGCCGGATAAGCGTAGCGCATCCGGCAGTCGAGCTTAACCCTTCATGTCCCGCAGTCGGCGGCTCAGCCAGATCCCGTGGTGCGGTCGCTGACGCCATGCTACCGACGAAATGGTATGCATGGTGTTCAGATGCCCAAGAACCCGCTGCAGATGCTGCTCAAGAGTGCTTAACGGACCATGGGACAGCATTTCTGGCGCTTCGAGAATATTCACATCTCCCGAGCTTCCCGGCCCATCATATTCCAGCCGTTGCTGACAGCGCTGGAGCGCAATTTCACAGGACTCCAGATACCGCTGCGCCAAATCCGGCGTCAGCATCGTATGTTCCCTTGCCAGCGTGGTCATCGCGTTGATGTGTTCGACGATGAACTGGCTGTGCGTGACCCACAGTTTCATGTCTGCAAGGTAGTGCGAGTTAAATCCCGGCTCCTGCATTGCCTGGTTCAGCGAGTTGAACAGCGTGTTTTGCGTCTGGTTGACGCGCATGCGCTGATACGCCAGCGGCGTGGCCTGTGGATCGTTGCTGAGGATCAGACGAATGGCCTCCTGGTCGGCTTCTAACGCATCGTGGGCGTTCTTACGCAGCAGACCGCTCTGCCACTGTGGCCACAGCCAGAGCGTGCCGCCAAAGGCGATTAAGCAGCCAATGACCGTATCGACAAACCGCGGCACGATAAACTCTTCCCCGTTCAGCGTCAGCAGTTGCAGGGTGTATACCGCAGTTACCGTAAAACCGACGGTAGCCCAGCCGTAGTTTTTACGGATGATCAGATAGCTTACCAGGGTGATCAGCAGCATGGCCGCCAGCGTGAAACCTTCGGGAATATGAAAGTGCAACGTGACGCCGGCAATAACCAGTCCAACGAGCGTACCTACGGAACGGTGTAAGATGCGCACCCGGGTCGCCCCGTAGCCATTTTGCGTAACAAACAGGACTGTCATCAAAATCCAGTAAGGCTTTGGCAGGTGTAAGGCGCTGCCCATCAGGCTGGCGATACTCAACATAACGCTGATGCGTCCGGCATTGCGCAGCGCTGGGGATTTCAACGACAGGTAGTTTTTCAGGGCAGGGATCAGCGGCAACCGACGCTGCTTGTCAGCCATTAAGTCACGGGCATACAGCGGACGCTGGGTCCGTAGCACGCGGGCAATACGGCTGAAGTGCCAGTAGCAAAATTGCCCCACCGGATTGTCCGGATGCTGCCTGGCGATTTTCTCCAGCGTGCCAATCTGCTTTTCCATCGAGAAACGGGTCGGTAAGCGGTGATACAAAATATCATCGGCCAGTACCCGAAGGCGTTCGGCGACGGTTCGCGCGTTCCAGCGAATTACCTGCTCCGCGTGGCTACGCTCAACCAGTTTTTGCACTTCTTCTGGTTGGTGGAGGCTAACGGAAATATGCTCCTGTAAATCCAGCGCCTCCTGAAAGGCTCGCAGCAGTCGTTTGTATTCGTTGTTGTGATGTGCCGATAGCATATGCATTTGCTGATAGCACTGGGTAATCAGATCCACTGCCTTTTGTTGGCGAACCAGCAGGGGAGGCAGCGCTTTTTCTGGGTCGGCATGCTGGGTCAGCATGCTGTACTTGGCTTCACAGTAATCGGCTAATTCACGGTACAGCAAGCTGAGCGATTCGCGGAGCGGTTGCTCGCGCCACATCCAGAACCAGAACCAGTTGAACAGGCCGTACCATAACGTGCCCAGCGCGTAGATCAGCAGTGGCTCCCAGACGGGCATATTCCCGGCCAGGCTGAGCGTGAAAATCGCCGCGATAAGCGAGGCTGGCAGTAATCGCGCATGCAAAGGGCTTAGCTCGGCGGTTACGCCAAGAATCAGCGTCAGGCCGGTGAGGATCAATGGTAACGGTATAGTTTGCGCAAGCAGTAACTGCATGATCAAACTGCACCCGGCAAACAGCGATGCACCAATGACTAAGCGTTTGAAAAATCGCTTGTGCGGAGTATCAAGACCGGCAATGTTGCAGCAGGCAGGGACGAGGGAAAAGAGAAGCCCCAAATGAAGCTGACCGATGATCAGACCAACAGCCACAGGTAAACATAGCACCAGCGTTTGTCGTAGTGCGTAGTTGATCTCTGGGTGGTATATCAGTCTTCGCCACATCGGAGTAAACAAAAGTGGCGCATTACTGGGTAACGCGCCACTTCGATGGGGTTAACGCGTGCCGTAGACGACGATGGTCTTACCGTGTGCGGAGATCAGGTTCTGATCTTCCAGCATCTTCAGAATACGACCGACGGTCTCACGGGAGCAGCCAACGATCTGGCCGATTTCCTGACGGGTGATTTTAATCTGCATGCCGTCCGGGTGGGTCATCGCATCAGGCTGTTTCGCCAGATTCAGCAGAGTCTGCGCGATACGACCGGTTACGTCGAGGAAGGCAAGGTTGCCCACTTTTTCAGACGTGACCTGCAGACGACGAGCCATCTGAGAAGACAGGCGCATCAGAATATCCGGGTTGACCTGGATTAATTGGCGAAATTTTTTGTAGGAAATTTCAGCGACTTCACATGCGGTTTTGGCACGTACCCAGGCGCTACGTTCCTGACCTTCTTCGAAGAGGCCTAATTCACCAATAAAATCGCCCTGATTCAGATAAGAAAGGATCATTTCTTTCCCTTCTTCATCTTTGATCAGCACTGCCACGGAGCCTTTAACGATGTAATACAACGTTTCCGCTTTTTCACCCTGGTGAATCAGCGTGCTCTTCGATGGGTACTTATGAATATGGCAATGAGACAAGAACCATTCGAGAGTCGGGTCTGTTTGCGGTTTGCCAAGCACCATGCGCGGTTATCCTCTGTTATAAGCTGTCTCCAGAGCCAGAAAACGACGCTGCCTCTGGGTTTGCAAAAATATGCTTCCCGCTACCTGGGAAAGGGGCTGTCAAAAATATACTGCAGCCTGTAATGTGATGTCCTCTGCATACATGCAGTACGTCAATGTATTACTGTAGCATCCCGTCTGTTTTAGCATAGCTTTCGCCGTGTGTCTCCTGGTGTCTCGCTTCAGCATGACGCAGGTCGCCTTCCGTTGCGAGAATTGTTATGTGCGCGTAATCTGTCAGGAAAATTGAAACATTGGAGTTACGAAATATGCAAGCGCGTGTAAAGTGGGTTGAGGGGTTAACCTTCCTCGGTGAGTCCGCCTCTGGTCACCAAATTTTGATGGACGGTAACTCCGGTGATAAAGCGCCGAGCCCGATGGAAATGGTATTAATGGCTGCTGGCGGTTGTAGCGCGATTGATGTGGTATCGATCCTGCAAAAGGGTCGTCAGGATGTGACCAACTGCGAAGTGAAACTGACTTCAGAGCGTCGTGATGAAGCGCCGCGCCTGTTTACCCACATCAACCTGCATTTCATCGTAACGGGTAACGATCTGAAAGATGCGTCTGTCTCCCGCGCCGTCGATCTTTCAGCGGAAAAATACTGCTCCGTAGCGTTGATGCTGGAAAAGGCAGTGAATATTACCCATTCCTATGAAGTGGTTGCTGCTGCGTGATGCCATGCCTGATGGCGTTTCACTTATCAGGCCTACAGGATATAAACGCGTAGGCCGGATAAGGCATCAGCCGCCATCAGGCAAAAGACTAAATCACTCGATCTTCTTACCTTCCATCAGTCGCTGTACCAGCGGCAGCATAATCAATTCCATCGCCAGACCCATTTTGCCGCCAGGTACGACTAACGTATTGATATGGGAAATGAATGAGCCCTGCAGCATGGCCAGTAACCACGGGAAGTCGATCCCTTCCAGGTTACGAAAATGAATCACGACAAAGCTTTCATCCAGTGACGGAATACTCTTAGCGGCAAAGGGATTAGAGGTATCGACGGTCGGTACGCGCTGGAAGTTAATATGCGTCCGGGAAAACTGCGGGGTGATGTAATTGATGTAATCGTCCATTGAGCGCACCACCGAGTCCATCACCGCTTCACGCGAATGGCCACGCTCGCTGGTATCGCGAGTCAGCTTCTGGATCCATTCCAGGTTTACGATAGGTACCACGCCAACCAGCAGATCGACATGCCGGGCCACGTTTTGCTGCGGGGTGACGACACCGCCGTGCAGCCCTTCGTAGAACAGTACATCCGTCGGTTCAGGCAGCGGCTGCCAGGGCGTGAATGTACCCGGAACCTGGTTCCATGGTACGGCCTCATCGTAAGTGTGCAGATATTTTCGCGACTGGCCTTTGCCCGTCTGACCGTATTCGATGAAGGTTTGTTCCAGCAAGCCGAAGTCATTAGCTTCGGGGCCAAAATAGCTGATATGCCGCCCGGCATCGCGTGCTTTGCGAATCGCCATATCCATTTCCGGACGGGTATAGCGATGAAAACTGTCACCTTCCACCTCGGCGGCGCGCAGATTTAACTGCGCGAAAATTTTACGAAACGCGAGGCTGGTGGTAGTGGTCCCCGCGCCGCTGGATCCTGTTACCGCAATCACCGGATGTTTGGCAGACATAACAACTCCATGAAATGGTTGTAATTATAGTAAAGTCGGCCGGCGGCTACGGATTACTCGTGAATCTGCTTCCTCGGCATAATGTTGACCGTTTCATGCAGTTCAGACCACACCAGCACGGCTTCACCTGATTGTAGTTGGCGTTTGACGTCGGCGACTTTTTGTTCGAGCGAGCGTTCATGTTCACCATAATCGGTGCCTTCGCGCAAGACAAAGCTTTCAATCAAATTGTCCAGCGCGTCCGGGGAGATATCTTGCCATGGGATAATCATGATGATGCCTCCAGATACGTTGTCAGCCAGTCCGGGATTCTTGATTCCAGCCACATCTCAGGACGGCGCACCGTGCCACCTATAAATCCAACGTGGCCGCCATGTTCAGTAAGCTGGTACTCCACCTGTGAGGGCAGATTTTCCGGTTTCGGGATCACATGATGATCCATAAACGGATCGTCTTTCGCATGGATAATCAGCGTTGGTTTGGCGATCCGATTGAGCAACGGCATGGCGCTGCACTGGCGGTAATAGTCTATAGCATCGGCGAAACCGTGGATTTTGGCGGTGATTAGATCGTCAAAATCGCGAATGCGGCGTAAAGATTTCAACTGGGCCAGACTCACCGGCAGCGAACCTGGATAAGCTTCAAGCTTACGTGAGGCATTGGCTTTCAACAGATTGAGCAGGTAGCGCTGGTAGACCCGGGAGAAGCCCTTGTCCATATGGTAGCTACAGGCTTCGAGCACGAAAGGTGCAGAAACGATAACCGCCGCATCTATCGGAATATCGTTGCCTTCTTTTGCCAGCAGGCAAGCCAGCATGTTTCCACCGAGTGAATAACCTACCGCCGCGGTCGGTACGCGACCGAACTCACGCTCCAGCCAGTGTAAAAACCAGGTGCCATCTTCTGTTTCGCCCGAGTGATAAATGCGGTTCAGACGATTGGGTTCGCCGCTGCAGCCGCGAAAATGCATTACCACGCCCAGCCAGCCGCGCTTTTGTGCTGCTTCAATCAGGCCATGTGCGTAGGGGCTGTTCAGACTACCTTCCAGACCGTGAAAAACCACCAGGCGCGGTTTGTGTTTCGCCTGTTGCGGATCTTCGCTCCACGCCAGATCGACGAAATCACCGTCGGGCAATTCCAGACGCTGCCAGTGGGCGTCGAACTTCACCTTGCGGCGGATTAAACGTGGCAGCATCGTCTGCAGATGGCGGTTACTGATACCGCGCATCGGGCGGAATTCTCGCGAATCGTCGGTAGGTGGGGTCATTTCTGTGGACGTGATTTCAACCATAACACCGGAGCAATTAATAATCGGAAAGAATAACTATACCGCGCACAGCGCGTGCGGGTTAGCCAATATGTGATTTTGTCGCTAGTCAGTCAGCAGGTTACGCGAGATTGGGTCACAACTACGTCAACGAAACGTAGGCCTGATAAGACGCGCGAGCGTCCTCATCAGGCATTTTCGGCTCTGGCGCCGGATGGCAGCTTCGCCTTCTCCGGCAACCATGACTACTTGGCGAGCATTTGCTCAAGCTGCTCCTGAGCCTCCAGCCAGGCCATTTCACACTCTTCCAGCCCGGATTTCGCACTGGCCTGCTGCTGCAAACAGGCGGTAAGTTCGGCTTTGCGACTTTGGTCGTACAGTTCGCTGTCGCCGAGTTTTTCTTCCGCCTGCGCCAGCTGTGCGTGCAGTTTCTCCATCTCTTTTTCCAGACGGGTAATCTCTTTACGCAGCGGCTGCGTCAGGGAGCGCAGTTCCGCTTCGCGGCGCTTCTGGTCTTTACGCGCCTGGGCGCTGTTAACGCTCTCTTTCGCCGGTTCGTCGCCCTGGTTTTCCTGTTTCTGGACATCGCTCAGCCACTGCTGATAATCCTCCAGATCGCCATCAAACGGCTCGACTTTCTTGTCGTGTACCAGATAGAGGTCGTCGGTGGTGGAGCGGATCAGGTGACGGTCGTGCGAGACGACAACCAGCGCACCTTCAAAGTCGATCAGCGCCTCGGTCAGCGCCTGACGCATATCCAAGTCCAGGTGGTTGGTCGGTTCATCGAGCAGCAGTAGGTTAGGGCGCTGCCAGACGATCAACGCCAGCACCAGACGCGCTTTTTCGCCACCGGAGAAGCGGCGTGTCTCTTCGCTGACTTTATCGCCCTGGAAGCCGAATCCACCCAGGTAGTCACGCAGTTTCTGTTCCAACTCCTGCGGTGCCATGCGTGCCAGATGCTGAATGGGTGATTCATCGGCGCGTAAAAACTCCAGCTGGTGCTGCGCGAAGTAGCCCAGCTTGATGCCTTTCGCCAGGCCAATCTCGCCGCTGATAGGGGCCAGTTCGCCGGCCAGCAGCTTAATCAGCGTCGATTTACCCGCGCCGTTGCGACCGAGCAGGCCGATGCGGGAACCCGGCACCAGATTCAGTTTGATCGAATCGAGAATGACGCGATCGCCGTAGCCAGCGCTGACCTTTTCCATCTTCAGCAGCGGGTTTGGCAGGCTTTCCGGCTCACGGAAGCTGAAGTGGAACGGGTTGTCCACGTGCGCTGGGGCAATCAGCTCCATGCGTTCCAGCATTTTGATACGGCTCTGTGCCTGCTTCGCTTTCGTTGCTTTAGCGCGGAAACGATCGATATAGCTTTGCAGATGCGCCACGCGCTCCTGCTGGCTTTCGTACATTGCCTGTTGCTGTGCGAGGCGCGTCGCACGCTGGATTTCAAACGCGCTGTAGTTGCCGGTGTACTCGAACATGGTTTGCTGTTCGATATGGATAATTTTATCTACCACCGGATCGAGGAAGTCGCGATCGTGGGAGATCAAAATCAGCGTACCCTGATAGCTTTTCAGCCATCTTTCCAGCCAGATCACCGCGTCGAGATCGAGGTGGTTGGTGGGTTCATCGAGCAGCAGTAGGTCTGAACGGCAAATCAGCGCCTGGGCCAGGTTGAGACGCATACGCCAGCCACCGGAGAAGTCGCTGACCGGGCGCTCAAGCTGTTCGTTGGAGAAGCCGAGGCCATGCAGCAGGCTGGCGGCGCGTGAGCGCACAGTCCAGGCGTCGATGGCATCCAGCTTGCCATGGACAGTGGCAATGGCATGTCCATCGTTACGTTCGTTAGCGTCGTTCAACTGCGCTTCCAGTTGACGATACTCGCGGTCGCCGTCAATGACGTACTCCAGCGCGGGCTGTGGCAACGCAGGCGTTTCCTGATTCACCCACGCGAGCTGCCAGTTTCCCGGATAGGTAAATCCTCCAGCGTCGGCGCTGAGTTCATTTTTCAGCAATGCCAGCAGGGTAGATTTACCGCAGCCATTTTTACCCACCAGGCCAACCTTCTGCCCTGGATTAATGGTGGCCGTGGCATTGTCCAGCAAGACGCGCACGCCGCGACGAATTTGTAACGATGAGAAAACAATCATAAGGCGCCGTATGTTCAGACTATGTTAATTTATCATTATGATAATGTAATGTGCGGGCCGTTTGCCGCACCGAGGCGCAATGGTAGCCCAAAACGTCGAAAATAGACAAAAGACAAAACCGGGAGGGGGATGATGTTCCAGCCAGCGAAAGTCTTGCTGCTGTATGCCCATCCGGAATCTCAGGACTCGGTCGCGAACCGTGTTCTGCTTAAACCGGCCATGCAGCTCAGCAATGTTACCGTGCACGACCTTTACGCGCACTATCCTGATTTTTTTATCGATATTCCGCATGAACAGGCGCTGCTGCGTGAGCATGATGTGATTGTTTTTCAGCACCCACTCTATACCTATAGCTGTCCGGCGCTGTTAAAGGAATGGCTTGACCGCGTACTGAGCCGCGGATTTGCCAGCGGTCCCGGAGGGAATCAACTGGCGGGAAAGTACTGGCGTAGCGTTATCACTACCGGAGAACCGGAAAGTGCCTACCGCTATGACGCGCTAAACCGTTATCCAATGAGCGATGTGCTGCGTCCTTTCGAGCTAACGGCCGGTATGTGCCGCATGCACTGGATGAGCCCAATTATCGTTTACTGGGCCAGACGGCAAACGAAGCAGGAGCTGGACAGCCATGCGAAAGCGTATGGTGACTGGCTGGCGAATCCAATCCCTGTGGGAGGCCGCTAATGGAAGGTTCTGATTTATTGACAGCGGGAGTGTTGTTCCTCTTCGCGGCGGTGGCTGCAGTTCCCCTGGCCTCAAAGCTGGGTATCGGTCCTGTGCTGGGTTACTTGCTGGCGGGTATTGCTATCGGCCCGTGGGGATTAGGATTCATCAGCGATGTGGATGAAATTCTGCACTTCTCCGAGCTGGGCGTAGTCTTTCTGATGTTCATCATTGGGCTGGAACTTAATCCCGCCAAACTGTGGCAACTGCGGCGTTCAATTTTTGGCGTCGGTGCCGCGCAGGTGATGCTGAGCGCGGTGGTGCTGGCCGGATTATTGATGCTCACTGCGTTCTCCTGGCAGGCGGCAGTGGTTGGCGGCATTGGTCTGGCGATGTCATCGACCGCTATGGCGCTACAGTTGATGCGCGAAAAAGGCATGAACCGCAGTGAATCCGGACAACTGGGTTTTTCGGTACTGCTGTTTCAGGATCTGGCGGTGATCCCCGCGCTGGCACTGGTTCCGCTGCTGGCGGGTTCTGCTGACGAACATTTTGACTGGATCAAAGTGGGAATGAAGGTGCTGGCCTTTGCCGGCATGCTGATTGGCGGTCGCTATTTGCTGCGTCCGGTTTTCCGCTTTATTGCGGATTCTGGCGTGCGGGAAGTGTTCACCGCTGCCACGCTGCTGTTGGTGCTGGGTTCTGCTCTATTTATGGATGCGCTGGGGCTGTCAATGGCGCTGGGAACGTTTATCGCGGGCGTGCTGCTGGCGGAAAGCGAATACCGACATGAGCTGGAAACGGCAATCGATCCGTTTAAAGGCCTGTTGCTCGGGCTGTTTTTTATCTCCGTTGGCATGTCGCTCAACCTCGGCGTGCTCTACACCCATATTCTGTGGGTGGCAGCGAGCGTGATAGTGCTGGTGGTCGTAAAAATGCTGGTGCTGTATGTGCTGGCGCGTCTTAACGGCATGAGAAGCTCTGAACGGATGCAATTTGCCGGGGTTTTAAGTCAGGGTGGTGAATTCGCTTTCGTGCTGTTTTCAACGGCATCCTCGCAACGGCTGTTTCAGGGCGACCAAATGGCGTTGCTGCTGGTGACCGTCACGCTGTCGATGATGACCACACCGCTGGTGATGAAGCTGATTGATAAATGGCTCTCCCGCCAGTTTAACGGCACGGATGAGGAAGATGAAAAACCCTGGGTGGAAGATGATAAACCGCAGGTGATTGTGGTGGGGTTTGGGCGTTTTGGTCAGGTTATTGGTCGCCTGTTGATGGCCAATAAAATGCGCATTACCGTTCTGGAGCGGGATATCAGCGCGGTGAATCTGATGCGTAAATATGGCTATAAGGTTTATTACGGTGATGCCACGCAGGTGGAACTGTTGCGCTCCGCAGGGGCAGAGGCGGCGCAATCTATTGTTATTACGTGTAATGAGCCTGAAGACACCATGAAACTGGTGGAACTGTGCCAACAGTATTTTCCGCATTTGCATATTCTTGCGCGAGCGCGCGGACGTGTAGAGGCACATGAGTTATTACAGGCTGGTGTGACGCAGTTTTCCCGCGAAACGTTCTCCAGTGCGCTGGAGTTGGGGCGTAAAACGCTGGTTACACTGGGAATGCATCCGCACCAGGCTCAGCGCGCTCAGCTGCATTTTCGGCGGCTGGATATGCGCATGCTGCGGGAACTGATCCCCATGCATACAGATACGGTACAAATCTCTCGAGCCAGGGAAGCCCGACGCGAGCTGGAGGAAATTTTCCAACGAGAGATGCAGCAAGAGCGACGTCAGTTGGATGGCTGGGATGAATTTGAGTAGAGGATAACCATGGCAATTCGTAAACGTTTTATCGCAGGTGCAAAATGTCCGTCCTGCCAGTCGCAGGATACGCTGGCGATGTGGCGCGAAAATAATATCGATATTGTTGAGTGTGTTAAGTGCGGTCATCAGATGCGGGAAGCGGATAAAGAGGCGCGCGAGCACGTTCGCAAAGAAGAGCAAGTGATCGGGATTTTTCATCCGGACTAGCGATATGGCGCAGCTTTTTTTAAGCTAGAGGGTACACGGGTGCAGAATTCCGCTACAATCTGCGCCACTATTCTTTCCATGCTCAGGAGATATCATGAAAGTAGCAAAGGACCTGGTGGTCAGCCTGGCCTATCAGGTACGTACAGAAGACGGTGTGTTGGTTGATGAGTCTCCGGTGAGTGCACCGCTGGACTACCTGCATGGTCACGGTTCCCTGATTTCTGGCCTGGAAACAGCGCTGGACGGTCATGAAGTTGGCGACAAATTCGATGTTGCTGTTGGCGCAAACGACGCATACGGTCAGTACGACGAAAACCTGGTGCAGCGCGTTCCTAAAGACGTCTTCATGGGCGTTGACGAACTGCAGGTTGGCATGCGTTTCCTGGCTGAAACTGACCAGGGTCCAGTACCGGTAGAAATTACCGAAGTGGAAGACGACCACGTTGTGGTTGACGGTAACCACATGCTGGCTGGCCAGAATCTGAAATTCAACGTAGAAGTTGTTGCTATCCGCGAAGCGACCGAAGAAGAACTGGCTCACGGCCACGTTCACGGTGCGCACGGTCACGACCACGATCATGACCACGGTCATGACGGTTGCTGCGGTGGTCACGGCCACGGTCACGACCATGGTCACGAGCACGGTGGCGAAGGCTGCTGCGGCGGTAGCGGTAAAGGTAACGGCGGCGGCTGCGGTTGCCACTGATCGGTATGATTGCCTGATGGCGCTACGCTTATCAGGCCTACCGTAGGCCGGATAAGACGTTTACGTCGTCATCCGGCACAAAAAAGCGGGGATATCCCCGCTTTTTTTACGTCTCAATAATGTGGCGGCGGGGTCTCTTCAGACTGCGACGCAATGTGGGACGGCTGCGTTGCTTTGAGCTTTTCTGTCAGCAGACGCAGATGGTCGCGCAGTTTGGCCATTTCCAGTTCATGCGCGGTCACCGTCACGTTGAGCTCTTCAATGGTGATCTCCTGAAATGCCAGGCGACTTTCCAGTTCAGCCAGGCGAGTTTCCATTGTTGTATCCTGCATGATTCACCTCTTTCTTTTTTCTCCGGCAGATCGCGGACTGCGGCGAATTCTACTTAACTTTGCCTGTTTGCACAGCACTCAATCTTCGGTAACGAAACTAATTTAAACAAAAAGAGTCTGAAAAGTGGTGATAATAGGGCGTGCCTGTATGTTGATTTGTTCTGCAACGCTTTATAGTACATTTTTATGTTAGCTAACCCTGGGGTGAGATGCCCCGGCCCTGGAGATATGGATGAAATCACTGTTTAAAGTAACGCTGCTGGCGACCACAATGGCTGTTGCTCTGCATGCCCCGATCACCTTCGCTGCTGATGCTGCGAAACCAGCCGCTACTGCTGACAGCAAAGCAGCATTCAAGAATGACGACCAAAAAGCCGCTTACGCGCTGGGCGCGTCCCTGGGTCGTTATATGGAAAACTCTCTGAAAGAGCAGGAAAAACTGGGCATCAAACTGGATAAAGATCAGCTGATCGCTGGTGTTCAGGATGCGTTTGCAGACAAGAGCAAACTGTCTGACCAGGAAATCGAACAAACTCTGCAGGCGTTTGAAGCGCGCGTGAAGAGCTCCGCTCAGGCGAAAATGGAAAAAGACGCGGCTGACAACGAAGCCAAAGGTAAAGTTTACCGCGAGAAATTTGCTAAAGAGAAAGGCGTTAAAACCTCTTCTACTGGCCTGGTCTACAAAGTAGAGAAAGAAGGTACTGGCGCTGCACCGAAAGACAGCGATACGGTGGTAGTCAACTACAAAGGTACGCTGATCGATGGTAAAGAGTTTGATAACTCCTACACCCGTGGTGAGCCGCTGTCTTTCCGTCTTGACGGTGTAATCCCTGGTTGGACTGAAGGCCTGAAAAATATCAAGAAAGGCGGCAAAATCCAGCTGGTTATCCCACCGGATCTGGCTTACGGCAAAACCGGCGTCCCGGGTATTCCGGCCAACTCTACGCTGGTCTTTGATGTTGAACTGTTAGACATCAAACCGGCACCGAAAGCTGACGCGCAGCCAGATGCTGCACCGGCAGATAAAGCTGCAGACAGCAGCAAAAAATAAGCTAACAAAAACCGCCGCCCACAGGGCGGCGGTTTTTTATTATCGACAGGATATAATTAATACTGGAAAGCGCCTTGTGCGCTGTATTACTTTAGATGCCCCTATAATAGTGATGAGCCTGCCCTGACAACATAACGACAGGCTCCTGAAAAGGAGTGCTTTTTTTCATGTCCAGGTCGCTTTTAACCAACGAAACCAGTGAGCTAGATTTGCTGGATCAACGTCCTTTCGATCAAACCGACTTCGATATCCTCAAATCCTACGAAGCGGTAGTGGACGGGTTGGCGATGCTCATTGGTTCCCATTGTGAAATCGTATTGCACTCTTTGCAGGATTTGAAATGCTCGGCCATCCGCATTGCTAACGGTGAACACACGGGCCGTAAAATTGGCTCACCGATTACCGACCTTGCGTTGCGTATGCTGCATGATATGACGGGTGCGGATAGCAGCGTGTCGAAGTGTTACTTCACACGTGCGAAAAGCGGTGTCTTGATGAAGTCGGTGACGATTGCCATTCGCAACCGTGAGCATCGCGTGATTGGTCTGCTGTGCATCAACATGAACCTTGATGTTCCTTTCTCGCAGATAATGAATACCTTTATCCCACCGGAAACCCCGGAAGTGGGCTCTGCCGTCAACTTCGCTTCTTCGGTGGAAGATCTGGTTACCCAGACGCTGGAATTCACGATCGAAGAAGTGAATGCCGATCGCAATGTTTCCAACAACGCGAAGAACCGCCAGATCGTCCTGAATTTATATGAGAAAGGCATCTTCGATATTAAAGATGCCATCAACCAGGTCGCCGATCGGCTGAACATCTCCAAACATACGGTCTACCTCTATATTCGTCAGTTCAAAAGCGGCGATTTCCAGGGGCAAGACAAGTAATGCGTTTTGCCATCATGGTGACAGGGCCTGCTTATGGCACGCAGCAGGCGAGTAGCGCGTTGCAATTTGCTCATGCGCTTCTCGAAGAAGGGCATGAGTTATGCAGCGTCTTTTTCTATCGTGAAGGTGTATATAACGCCAATTTCCTGACTTCACCCGCCAGTGATGAATATGATCTGGTGCGGGCCTGGCAACAGCTGAACCAACAGCATGGTGTAACGCTGAATATCTGCGTGGCGGCGGCGTTGCGTCGCGGCGTTGTTGATGAAACTGAGGCAAAGCGGCTGGGGCTGGCAGGGGCTAATTTACAACCAGGTTTTAACCTCAGCGGGCTTGGATCGCTGGCTGAGGCATCCCTGACTTGCGATCGCGTGGTGCAGTTCTGATGAAACGTGTTGCTTTTGTTTTTTCTACCGTACCGCACGGCAGCGCATCAGGCCGTGAAGGATTAGATGCATTGCTGGCGACATCTGCATTAACGGAAGACCTCGGCGTGTTTTTTATCGGCGATGGCGTCTTTCAAATCCTCCAGGGACAACAACCGGATGCCGTGCTGGCGCGAGACTATATCGCAACCTTCAAGCTGTTAGGGTTGTACGATATCGATCAATGTTGGCTGTGCGCCGCTTCATTACGCGAGCGGGGCCTTCAGCAGGGGGTTAATTTTGTGGTCGATGCGACAGCGCTTGAACCGGAAGATTTACGCCGTGAGTTAGGCAACTTTGACGTCATTTTAAGGTTTTGAGACTCTCATGCTGCACACACTACATCGCTCCGCGTGGCTTACCGATTTCTCCTCTCTTCTTCGCCTGATAGATAAAGACGATGAACTTTTATTGCTCCAGGATGGTGTGACGGCGGCAATCGAAGGCAGCCGCTTCCTTGAAAGTCTGCAAAATGCCTCCATTAAGGTCTATGTACTGGAAGAAGACATTAAGGCCCGCGGGTTGAGTGGTCAAATTTCAGACAGTGTCGTCAGGGTTAGCTATACTGACTTCGTCAGACTTACGGTGAAACATCCCAGCCAGATGTCCTGGTAATTGTGGGATCGTTGTATATTTCTTGACACCTTTTCGACACCGACCTAAAATTCTGCGTCCTCATATTGTATGAGGTCGTTTTATTACGTGTTTACGAAGCAAAAGCTAAAACCAGGAGCTATTTAATGGCAACAGTTAACCAGCTGGTACGCAAACCACGTGCACGCAAAGTTGCAAAAAGCAACGTGCCTGCGCTGGAAGCATGCCCGCAGAAACGTGGCGTATGTACTCGTGTATATACTACCACTCCTAAAAAACCGAACTCCGCACTGCGTAAAGTTTGCCGTGTTCGTCTGACTAACGGTTTTGAAGTGACTTCCTACATCGGTGGTGAAGGTCACAACCTGCAGGAGCACTCCGTGATCCTGATCCGTGGCGGTCGTGTAAAAGACCTCCCGGGTGTTCGTTACCACACCGTTCGTGGTGCGCTTGACTGCTCCGGCGTTAAAGACCGTAAGCAATCACGCTCCAAGTATGGCGTGAAACGTCCTAAGGCTTAATGGTTCTCCGTTAAGTAAGGCCAAACGTTTTATATTAATGTCAAACTAAACTCTTAGAGTTTTGGACAATCCTGAATTAACAACGGAGTATTTCCATGCCACGTCGTCGCGTCATTGGTCAGCGTAAAATTCTGCCGGATCCGAAGTTCGGATCAGAACTGCTGGCTAAATTTGTAAATATCCTGATGGTAGATGGTAAAAAATCTACTGCCGAAACTATCGTATACAGCGCGCTGGAGACCCTGGCTCAGCGTTCTGGTAAAAACGAACTGGAAGCTTTCGAAGTAGCTCTCGAAAACGTGCGCCCGACTGTCGAAGTTAAGTCTCGCCGCGTTGGTGGTTCTACTTATCAGGTACCAGTTGAAGTCCGTCCGGTCCGTCGTAATGCTCTGGCAATGCGTTGGATCGTTGAAGCTGCTCGTAAACGCGGTGATAAATCCATGGCTCTGCGCCTGGCGAACGAACTTTCTGATGCTGCAGAAAACAAAGGTACTGCAGTTAAGAAACGTGAAGACGTTCACCGTATGGCAGAAGCCAACAAGGCGTTCGCACACTACCGTTGGTAATCCCTTCGGAGTTTTAGTCACCAGGCGGGCGCTTCTAGTAAGCAGCCCGCTTTGGGCTACTTAAATTGAACGCCTAAAAGATAAACGAGGAATCAAATGGCTCGTACAACACCCATCGCGCGCTACCGTAACATCGGTATCAGTGCGCACATCGACGCCGGTAAAACCACTACTACCGAACGTATTCTGTTCTACACCGGTGTAAACCATAAAATCGGTGAAGTTCATGACGGCGCAGCCACCATGGACTGGATGGAGCAGGAGCAGGAACGTGGTATTACTATCACCTCCGCAGCGACTACTGCATTCTGGTCTGGTATGGCTAAGCAGTATGAACCGCATCGCGTAAACATCATCGACACCCCGGGGCACGTTGACTTCACTATCGAAGTAGAACGTTCCATGCGTGTGCTTGATGGTGCAGTAATGGTTTACTGCGCAGTTGGTGGTGTTCAGCCTCAGTCTGAAACCGTATGGCGTCAGGCAAACAAATATAAAGTTCCGCGCATTGCGTTCGTTAACAAAATGGACCGTATGGGTGCGAACTTCCTGAAAGTTGTTGGTCAGATCAAAACCCGTCTGGGCGCGAACCCTGTTCCGCTGCAGCTGGCAATTGGCGCTGAAGAAGCGTTCACCGGTGTTGTTGACCTGGTGAAAATGAAAGCCATCAACTGGAACGAAGAAGATGCAGGTGTAACCTTCACTTATGAAGATATCCCGGCTGACATGCAGGAACTGGCTGAAGAATGGCACCAGAACCTGATCGAGTCCGCTGCAGAAGCTTCAGAAGAGCTGATGGAGAAATACCTGGGTGGTGAAGAACTGACTGAAGAAGAGATCAAAAAAGCTCTGCGTCAGCGCGTTCTGAACAACGAAATCATCCTGGTAACCTGTGGTTCTGCGTTCAAGAACAAAGGTGTTCAGGCGATGCTGGATGCGGTAATTGATTACCTGCCATCCCCAGTAGACGTACCTGCGATCAACGGTATTCTGGACGACGGTAAAGATACTCCTGCTGAGCGTCATGCTAGCGATGACGAGCCGTTTGCTGCTCTGGCATTCAAAATCGCTACCGACCCGTTCGTGGGTAACCTGACCTTCTTCCGTGTGTACTCTGGTGTGGTTAACTCCGGTGACACCATCCTGAACTCCGTGAAAACTGCACGTGAACGTTTCGGCCGTATCGTACAGATGCACGCTAACAAACGTGAAGAGATCAAAGAAGTTCGCGCGGGCGATATCGCTGCTGCAATCGGTCTGAAAGACGTGACCACTGGTGACACTCTGTGTGACCCGGATCACCCGATCATTCTGGAACGTATGGAATTCCCTGAGCCGGTAATTTCCATCGCGGTAGAACCGAAAACCAAAGCTGACCAGGAAAAAATGGGTCTGGCTCTGGGCCGTCTGGCGAAAGAAGACCCGTCATTCCGCGTATGGACTGACGAAGAATCTAACCAGACCATTATCGCTGGTATGGGTGAGCTGCACCTCGACATCATCGTTGACCGTATGAAGCGTGAATTCAACGTTGAAGCGAACGTCGGTAAACCTCAGGTTGCTTACCGTGAAGCGATTCGCGCGAAAGTTACCGATATCGAAGGTAAACACGCTAAGCAGTCTGGTGGTCGCGGTCAGTACGGTCATGTTGTTATCGACATGTACCCGCTGGAGCCGGGTTCAAACCCGAAAGGCTACGAGTTCATCAACGACATCAAAGGTGGTGTAATTCCTGGCGAATACATCCCGGCCGTTGATAAAGGCATCCAGGAACAGCTGAAATCTGGCCCGCTGGCTGGTTACCCGGTTGTTGATCTGGGCGTGCGTCTGCACTTCGGTTCTTACCATGACGTTGACTCCTCTGAGCTGGCGTTTAAACTGGCCGCTTCTATCGCCTTCAAAGATGGCTTTAAGAAAGCGAAACCAGTTCTGCTTGAGCCTATCATGAAGGTTGAAGTAGAGACTCCGGAAGAGAACACCGGTGACGTAATCGGTGACTTGAGCCGCCGTCGTGGTATGCTTCGTGGTCAGGAATCCAACGTCACTGGCGTTGTTATCCATGCTGAAGTTCCGCTGTCTGAAATGTTCGGATATGCAACCCAGCTGCGTTCTCTGACCAAAGGCCGTGCTTCTTACTCCATGGAGTTCCTGAAGTACGACGATGCGCCGAACAACGTTGCTCAGGCCGTTATTGAAGCCCGTGGTAAATAATCCACAGGATTAAAACCTAAGTCCCGTGCTCTCTCCATAGGGGAGAGCACTATAGTAAGGAATATAGCCGTGTCTAAAGAAAAATTTGAACGTACAAAACCGCACGTTAACGTCGGCACCATCGGCCACGTTGACCACGGTAAAACTACCCTGACCGCTGCAATCACTACCGTACTGGCTAAAACCTACGGCGGTGCTGCTCGTGCATTCGACCAGATCGATAACGCGCCGGAAGAAAAAGCTCGTGGTATCACCATCAACACTTCTCACGTTGAATATGACACCCCGACTCGCCACTACGCACACGTAGACTGCCCGGGCCACGCCGACTATGTTAAAAACATGATCACCGGTGCTGCGCAGATGGACGGCGCGATCCTGGTTGTTGCTGCGACTGACGGCCCGATGCCGCAGACTCGTGAGCACATCCTGCTGGGTCGTCAGGTAGGTGTTCCGTACATCATCGTGTTCCTGAACAAATGCGACATGGTTGATGACGAAGAGCTGCTGGAACTGGTAGAAATGGAAGTTCGTGAACTTCTGTCTCAGTACGATTTCCCGGGCGACGACACTCCGATCGTTCGTGGTTCTGCTCTGAAAGCGCTGGAAGGCGAAGCAGAGTGGGAAGCGAAAATCATCGAACTGGCTGGCTTCCTGGATTCTTACATCCCAGAACCAGAGCGTGCGATTGACAAGCCGTTCCTGCTGCCTATCGAAGACGTATTCTCCATCTCCGGTCGTGGTACCGTTGTTACCGGTCGTGTAGAGCGCGGTATCATCAAAGTTGGTGAAGAAGTTGAAATCGTTGGTATCAAAGAGACTGCTAAGTCTACCTGTACTGGCGTTGAAATGTTCCGCAAACTGCTGGACGAAGGCCGTGCTGGTGAGAACGTTGGTGTTCTGCTGCGTGGTATCAAACGTGAAGAAATCGAACGTGGTCAGGTACTGGCTAAGCCGGGCTCTATCAAGCCGCACACCAAGTTCGAATCTGAAGTGTACATTCTGTCCAAAGACGAAGGCGGCCGTCATACTCCGTTCTTCAAAGGCTACCGTCCGCAGTTCTACTTCCGTACTACTGACGTGACTGGTACCATCGAACTGCCGGAAGGCGTAGAGATGGTAATGCCGGGCGACAACATCAAAATGGTTGTTACCCTGATCCACCCAATCGCGATGGACGACGGTCTGCGTTTCGCAATCCGTGAAGGCGGCCGTACTGTTGGTGCGGGCGTTGTTGC